>JAZDDV010000019.1:0-15071 GCA_043809425.1 Microcaldota archaeon
GGCTCGCTGCGCTGCGACTGCAAAGAGCAGCTTGAGACTGCGGCACGACGGATAGGAAAAGAAACCGGGATAATAGTCTATCTTGACCAGGAAGGCAGGGACATAGGCCTGGGAAATAAAATCAGGGCGTATGATTTGCAAGATAGGGGCGAAGATACGGTGGAAGCAAACCGGCTACTGGGCTTCCCTGTTGACGGACGAAATTATGATCCGGCTGTGGAAATTTTAAGGCATTTCAAAATCAGCTCAGTAAAATTACTAACGAATAATCCGGATAAGGTAGCTGCAGTGAGCGCTGCAGGCATTACCGTAGTGCAGCTCAAGGGAGCAAGCACAACAACGGAGCACAACCTCGGCTATCTTAGTACCAAGCTAGAACGCATGGGCCATCTTGGGATAATGGAGATGGAATGCATCGGAAACATGAGAAAAGCAAACGAACGGCCAAGAGAAAGCATGACACAAAGAAAAGAAAATATAAAAAGAGCATTCAGCCCTAGGATTACGACGTAATTACCAGGTCGCTGAGCAGCCTAAGCGCTTTCCGGGGCTTATCTACCCAGATGGCCACCAGCCCTTTGTCTGCCTGTCCTGATATCAGCTTCCATTCCTTCAGGAAGATATGCTCATTTGCCAGTGTGCGCTTCACTTCGTCTATTTTTTTGAAGTAGTCAGGTAGCCGCAGCACCATGGTGCCCTTGTGAACGACCTCAAAGCCGTTCTTGTTAAGCACTTCCTTGGCCTTCTGCGGATCGCGCACGGACAGCGATATCACTGTCTTGCCGCCTGCCGCGTCAATACCGACGCCTTCCATGCGGATCCCTTCCTTCCCTAGTATATAGGATATGTCTGTTAGCAGACCTACCCTTTCATCTGCGACTATGACTACTGATGGCATGTTTTTCACCTACAGATATTTTCGTATGTCTTCGGAAACCGAATCAAGTATGTGGAATGTCTTGTAACTGTCGTCGGTTCCCAGCGCCACGCTCTTCACCTTCACCTGGTTGACCAGCTTTACTACCTCAATCTTTTCCGAGGTGCTGAGCTCAACGCCCGATGAAAGTGCTTCACGCAGCTTGACTGCTGCAGTAACTGCATCTTCCTGCTTTCTGCCGAAGTCGGTTCGTGTTAGGAGAGTGACTATTTCCAAGTCATTTTTTGCCTTTGCGAATTCCTCTCTGAACGCGCCGGCATCGGCCTTATCCTTCCCGGATAAAACATTCAAAAAGCCTATCATCCTAACCACCCGATTAGTATATGAACTGTTTACTATTTATATATTCCGGATAAAAACATGTGTATTTTCACATTTATATTTAAATATTACGGTTTTTTAAATGAATAATAAGGGTTTTCCAGTTTATAATATACAGATTAGTAGAAAAAATACCACATTTCCACATAAACTTGGAACGTGCAGCAAGCGGCGCAAAGTTAAAAAACCTACGGTTGAACAACTAGCTAGTCAAACTAATCCAAGGGTTGCGAAGGGTTACCATGGAAATTCCTAATATCTATAAGATGGACTATAGGTTGCTAGCGATTGCACCGCTGCTACTGCTGGCTATTTCGCTTTTCTTCATACCGCAGATCAAGCTAGGCGTTGACTTCCGCGGCGGAACGCTGGTAGCGCTCGATCTTCCTAATAAGATAGATACGGTTACGCTTAGGGACAGCCTGGCGGCAGCAGGCCTACAGGGCGAAGTAAGAGGGTATGAAACTGCCATAGGCTACAAGGCAGAGATAGAATTCCCGCAAAGCGACGCGCTGCTAAAGGCAGAAGACCTGAAGGCGAAATTCGACAAGCTTCTTCCGGAAGTTACTACGTTGGAAATAGATTCCCAGCAGAACACAACCAAAACAACAGAGTACATGGAAAAAAGAAAAGAGATTGAAGATGTGGCAAAGGAAATGTTTGTTGTTGCCAAAATGCAATATGACAGCAACGTATCAAGCGTCAACGACATCGAACGCTCATTCTCCGCAGCCTACAAGAATGTTTATTCTGATTATCAGGATTCCATCATAGGGCCCATAAGCAAGAATGTGAAATACACTTCCATTTCAGTGCGTACTGTGAGTCCTATGCTCAGCGCGAGTTTCATCGACACTGCGTTGAAAGTCGGCCTCGTATCGGCCATCCTGTGCGCAATTTTCGTTTTCCTATACTTTAGAATAGTCATACCAAGCATCGCAGTCATAGTCGGTGCGGTTTGCGACGTAGTTATTGCGTTGGGCGCCATGGGATTGTTCGGCATCCCGCTTACGCTGCCGTCTTTTGCTGCGCTGCTGATGCTAGTAGGCTTTTCGCTGGATACCGACGTGCTGCTTACCATGAGAATGCTCAAGAGAAAAGGAGACCCGAGAGATAAGGCCTATGACGCCATGAAAACCGGCATTACCATGAGCATCATGGCCGTGGTTTCATTCTCAACGCTGTTCCTGCTTGCGTACTTCACGCATATCAGGACCTATTATGAGATTTCTGCTGTTGCGCTTGCCGGACTTGTGGGCGATATATTTGCTACCTGGGGCATAAACGCGGTAATACTGCTCTGGTACATGGAGCACAGGAAGGGTGAGTGAAATGGATATTCTACGAGATACGAAATTACTGGTCCTGATCGCACTGTTTGCCATTTTCGGCGCTGCCCTGGCAGTTTGGGGCACCTACTCAGGCATACTACTTATACTCGCACTTGTAGTTTTCGGATCGTTATCGCTCACCTGGCATGAAAAGCACCTCAAGATAGCAGCGCTGATTTTCATCGTGGCGCTATCGCTGCTCAATATCGGAGTGAACGGCGTTAAATTCGGCATTGATTTCAAAGGCGGCACGCGCATTCCTGTTGTTCTTGAACGGCCAGTAGACCAGGCAACAATGAGCCAGCTGGTCAACATAATCAAGGAACGGGCAAGCGGCATGAGCCTTTCAGAAGTAAAAGTAAGAGCAGTAGGCAATACGCAAGTAGACGTGGAAATACCAAGCAGCGACGAAGGCAGAATAAAACTCGTGGAAGACATACTGTCGCACAAAGGTGTCTATCTAGGCATCGTAGACGGCCAGATAGGCGTAAGCGGCGAACATATATTTTCCAAGACAATCGGTCCACTTACGCAGGATAGTTTGATTCGCAGCGGCGCAGACTGGGGCGTTTCATTCACCGTTGACCGGGTTGGCGCAGAAACGTTTGCAAAGGCAGCCAACGGCAAGGCAGATTATCCGGTTTACATGTTCCTGGACAGGCCTAACGATGCTGCATTGTTCTATACGCGCAGCGAATTCCGCGCAACGATGTACAATGATTCAGGGGAGCGCGAGTCGCTTAATGCCCTGAAGGCAGCGCTTAAGCTTGATGGCGGAAAAAACATCAACGTTTACATTCTTGACGATATTAACTTCACTGATGCCAATAGCACAGCGAAGCCGTATACAAATAAAACATTCGCACTTATTTCCAACAGCTCTGCTGCGCTTTACGGCCAGCAGCTAACAGAAGCTGGCTTTGTGGTGAAAGCAGTTTCAGACAACAGCACAAAGCCGACCTATATGCGCTCGAGCACAGGAGTATTGATACTTGAAAAGCTGGAAGTGGCAGGCCTGCTTTCCTCGCCTATTCTAAGCCCGGATATTACTACAGGCATACCGGGTTATCATTATGCAATCACAGGCGGTGTGGAATCAACTGACCCTACGGTAAAGGCGCAGCTGGGCAGGGAAAGAACGCAGTACATGGAGTCCATCCTCAAAGGCGGCTCTTTGCCTGTGGAAATATCGCTTGGTTCGCGAACAACGCTGCCGGCAACTCTTGGTGAGGAATTCCTTAACCTGAGCCTTATCGGCATTGCCCTATCCCTTATCGTCATATCGCTGCTTATCGGCATACGCTACATGAATATTAGGGCGACTTTACCAATCGTAGCAATCAGCCTGGCAGAATTCGTCATACTTATTGCCATCCTGGGCTCATTTACCATTGACCTGGCTGCAGTTGCAGGCATACTGGCTGCAATCGGCGTCGGCGTAGATGCGCAGATAGTTATTACAGATGAACTGCTGAAAAAGGATGAGCACAGCATCGAAGAGAAGACAGAACATGCGTTTGAAATCATCCAGACGAACGTTATTGTTGCTACCTTGTCTATGCTTCCGCTGCTGTTCTCCAAACTGATTTCCGGCGTCGTAGTCGTTGAAATCCTCGGCTTTGCCATTTCAACGATTCTCGGTTCGCTGCTCGGCTACCTGCTTTCCAGACCGGCCTACGCAGTCGTAGTGGAGAAAATCCTGGACATCGAATCCAAGGAGAAAAAGTAAAAACTATTTTTTTATTTTTCTTTATGGCCAACTTCAGCCGTACATGCTTCCGCCGATGCTGCCGGATTCGTTCATGCCGGGGCCGCGCTTGGATACCTTGGACTTTATCATGCTTTCCTTGGTTCCCTTGGCCTCTTTGTCTAAGCGTTCTGTATTGATTTCAAGATTAAGCATTTTGCCCACTGCCTTTAGCACGCGCGAAGCCGCATCTGCGTCCAGATACTCATCTGAGGACTCGGCAAGCAATGTAACAACGGGAAAGTGGGCGAGCGTTCCCTTGGCAAGTAACAACCCAGTAACGCCTGTAGTCGCCCCTTCCCTAATCGGCTTGGCGATCTTCTTGGTTATGGCGTCCTGCACCATGCTCTTGTCGCTTGCGATAATGTACACTTCGTTCTTCGCTTCCTTTAGCGCTATGCCGCCAACGCAAAGAATCTCCTTTGCCCCGACGGATTTGGAAAATTCGAATATCTGGTCGGCCAAAGGCCCGGCTGCGGCAACAGGTATGGACATCTCTGATAATACCACGATAAGATTAAGCTTTTCCGAGTAGTGGAAACGGGCTGCAGGCATCGGAGTATAATTATGAATTGCAGCCAGCGGCGCGAATTCCTCGCTTGCTATATGACCTGCAAAATCAAGCTTGAACACATCTATGATATGGGATGCAGCAACGCTGCCCACCAGGCCGGTGCCTGGGAAGCCTACTATGATTATCGGCTTTTTCAGCTTACTAAGATTAGCGACTTTTTTGAATTCCACCGTTACCATAGGTTAATAGCTGCGCGTGCATTTAAAACATTTTCCCTTGGAAGCAGGCAGCACCCTTTTTATTGTTTCCGACATAGAAATACTGCAGGGATACTATGCTTGAAAATATACTTTTTGGCAGCGTTGCAGTGCCAGGAGAAATGATTCGGCTTGTCATTGCCTTCCTGGGCGTCATCGTCGCAACCTACTATGACCTGTTCAACAGGAAGAACGTGCCTGACGGCCTGCTCTACGGCTTTTTGGCTGTTGCCGTACTCGCTAATCTGGTGTACTATTTCATCCAGCCAGATATGGATTTACTGATATTCACAGTGGGCGCAGCCGCATTTTTAGCAGGCATAGGATATGTATTCTACCGCTTTGGCCAGATATGCGGCGCAGACGTAATTGTAATAGCAGCGGTGATGCTGCTGATGCCGTTCGCACCTTCATTTGCCAAGCTCAACTTCAATCTTCCATTCATACTGCCGGTGATGATCTATGCAGGCCTGCTGTTCGCCATATACGCAACAGCTAAATTCGGCATAAGGGTATTTCGCGAAGGCGGCCAGCCCAAGTGGCTGTACGCGCTGCTGATAATACCCTACCTGCTGTTTGCCTACATCTTCATGACTTCTCCGATTTTCACGCCGGTTTATTTCGGCGTGATAACCGTGCTGCTACTTTGCACCGTATTCTTCATGATGTACAAGGATGACATCAACCTCATGCTGGCAGACGAGCTGCCGCTGGAGCAATTAGAGGCAGAAGATGTGGTCGCCCTTGAGCTCATAGACCGGGATGTAGTGAAAAAATACCAGATAAAGCGCCTGCTTAAGACAGATGAGATAGCGCGGCTTAAGGCCGAGGGCATACAAACGCTCTGGGTGTACACGCAGCTACCGCCGTTCATACCATTCCTGCTGGCAGGCATGATGCTTACGCTGTTCTTCTCAAAAGCCCTGCTTTTCGGGTTATAGCGCATGGACATCGTACAGCTGCTTAACTATGCAGTAGCTTTCGTGTCCGTATTCGTCGTAACGCTATACTTCCTGCTGCTTTTCGCTTTCAAGAAGCAATACGATGAGGAGCCGGAGATAACAAACTGGACGCCTGCTGTTTCAATTCTCATTCCTGCCTACAACGAAGGACCTTACATTGACAAGTGCCTGGAAACGCTGTTGAGCATGGACTATCCAAAAGACAAGCTGGAGATAATCGTAATAGATGACGGTTCAACAGATAATACGGCTGCAGCAGCCAAAAAGTATGCAAACAGCGGCGTAAATGTTTTCACCAAACAGAACGCAGGCAAGGGCGCAGCGCTTAATTACGGCCTAAAGAAAGCAGCAGGCGAGTTCATCGTGACCATGGATGCGGATTCCTACGTAATGCCCACTACGCTTAAGCAGCTTGTCGCATTTTTCAAAGACGACCCAGACACCATGGCAGTTACGCCTGCAGTGAAAATAGCACCATCCAAAAAAACAATCGTAGAACTGCAGAGAATAGAATATTTGATGATACTTTTCTCCAGAAAGCTGCTAAGCTTTCTCGATTCTGTGCCTGTAACTCCCGGCCCGTTCAGCCTGTTCCGCCGCAAAGTATTTGATGAGGTGGGCGGATTTGATGAAAACAACCTGGTGGAAGACCAGGAGATTGCGCTGCGCATACAGAAGCACCATTTCCGAATCCGCAGCTCAGTTACGGCTGAGGTTTACACCATTCCACCGGATAACCTTAATGAACTGATCACGCAAAGGGTACGCTGGCAGCGGGGCGGCATCCGCAACTACTGGAAATACAAGCACATGATTTCTCCTGAATACGGGGATTTCGGCATGTTTTTCATTCCGTTGAATTTCATAACGCTTGCATCGTTTTTTGTAGTGCTTTTCCTCATGGTAAACGCCATATTCTCAGTGCCGTATTATACCCGCTACATATTCATTGAAAGCATAGGCTTGAGCATAGATGAATTGTCAGTGCCCATATTCTTCACCGTAGTTTCAGTTGTACTCTGGCTCGGACTAGTATTATCAAGTTTCAAGGACGAAAAAGTAAGGCTGCGCGACATCGTACTGTACTATTTCTTCTACTGGTACCTCATGCTCGGATATAACCTTTTAATGGTTTACAAAGAGTTAACAAACGAAAAATTCTCCTGGTGATTGATTGGAAAGGAAGATATCATTCTCGTTTTACGTGGTCGCTTTCCTGGTTGCCGCCGCCTTGTTTTCCATCGGCGTTTATGTCGGCACTACAATCAATAATGGCGCAGTCACAGGCATTTCCAGCGAAGTTTCCGGCCTGAGCAGCAGGCTGTCCATGATGCAACTGCTGGCGCTCATGGAGGAGAACAACTCGGCATTCTGCCCAGTCTATCGTTCCGAGCTTGCGGAAATAGATACGCAGCGGGAAAAACTTGGCTACGAGCTTACGCTACTGGAAGAGCAGAAGCATGTGTTTGCGCCGGAAACCAAAAAAGAATATATGATGCTGCAGGCGCAATCGTACCTATTGGCAAAGAAAACCGAGCAGACGTGCCCTGGCAAGAATAGTGTCTATGTGCTTTATTTCTACTCAAATGATAACTGCGACAGCTGCAAACTGCAGGGCGATGATATACTGCGCGCACGTGACGAAGCAAAGAACAAGGATAGCGTAAAGATATATGCTTTTGACTCAGGCATCGGCAGCCCTGTTGTCGATGCATTCAAGTCCCAGTACCAGGTGAAAAACTATCCGACAACGATAGTGAATGGTATTGCCTACCGCAGCTTGACAAGCAAGGACGTGCTCCGTGGAGCGATGGAAAATGTTACTGGAAATTAGCGTAGTACCTGCAGCGCCCAAATTCAAGATCGTTAAGAAAGATAGTGTAATCAAAGTTTATCTCACTGCCCAGGCAGAGGATAACAAAGCTAATCTTGAGCTGATTAAAACGTTGGAAAAACTTACTGGCAAGCCTGTCCGCCTTATTTCCGGCTTCAAATCAAGGCGGAAAGTGCTGGAAATGGACCTGAACGAAAACGAATTTTTGAAGCTGGCAGAACCGAAGTAAAGTTTATATAGCGTATTCGACCTAATTTCTGTTATGTTTGTTTTTGAGATATACGGAGATGCTTCTAAAACAACAGCTAAACAACCTCAGATAATTGATGAGAATTTACCTCCTGGGAAGTTTATTGTTGATGTAGAGCAAAAAAAAATTCCGATTAACTACAGTGCCATCGTAGGTGACGCCAAGTTTTTCTATGTTGGTGAAAAACACAGGGTGGGGCCCCAGCGAGATGAGATGAAGAATATTTTAAAGGCAACGAAGACAGCTGTTTTAGCATTGGAATGCCTTCCCTCCTCAGACCAAAAATACATAGACGAATTTCTCAAAGGAAAGAATGAAGGCGGTCTTATCATAGGTTATCTCAAAAAAAGGATGGGAGATGAAGCAGAATCCTATATGAATTTGATTAAATTTGCACGAGACAAACACTTGTCGGTCATAGCGCTGGAGGCACCAAGCCGAGGAGATTTGAAGAAGTTTAAGGGTTCTACGAATTTACGCGGTGATTATGATTCTAGAAATAAACACTGGGTTCAAGTTCTAGCTGATTATCAAAAAGCCAATCCAGAAGCAAAAATAGCTGTTTTTGTCGGAGCTTCTCATATTTTGTCACTGAATAAGTTGTTTCCCTCAGGGTGTCGGCCCCTAGATATTTCAGAAACTAACGAGGAAAAAGTAAAACATAAATTCGCGCCCCTCGAACTGCCATCCGAAACTATTTGGGGTCATCTGACTGTACACCAAAAACTGCGAATATATCAAGAGAGCACTGGGGAAACAGATTTTGCAGTTCGCACCAATGATCGCACCATTATCGTCAAAGGAAAGATTGAATGAAACGCGTACTAATCAGGTTTTACAAAATGCTGTTTATGGGCAAAACCCTGGACGTTTCAGAAAAAGAATGGAAAGAACTAATGGAAAAATGAAAAAAGATGCCGCCTGGAGCTAGCTGGGAAGACCGCCGACGTCTTGCACATCGATTTTGTTTATGTCTTCTTTTAGCTTGTCCAAATCAGCTTTGGTGACTGGAGAATCATTGGCTGCTGGCGTGTTGTTCCCAGTCGTTGCGTTGCCCGCAGGAGTGGTGTTTCCGCCAGCTGGCGGAGTGTCGTTAGCAGGCGGTTGCGTCTGGTTTACCTTACCTGCAGGCGTTGTTTCTTTCTTGGCATTGCAACCGCTAAGCATCAAGAAACCCAGCAGAACTACTGCAATAAATACAAGTGTTATTCCTTTCATTTCAACCACCCGTGTTGCTAAGCATGAGCGTATACGCCTGATACAGGTTGCTCTGCGCACTCAATAGATTGGTCCGGGCAACGCGCATGTAGTCATTGCCTTCTGCAAACTTAATCATGGGAGTACCGGGAAGCACCACCTGATTATAGGACGCTTCTGCCTTTCCCACATTGCTCCTGGCCTCTGCCAAGTCTGCCTTGGCAGCATCCAGCTTGGCGATTATCTCGCTGTTATTAGGCATTGTTTCAGCTGCCGAGCGCATCTTTGCCTCGTAGCCGTCAGCCTTGTCCAGCTGTGTATTGCCTATGAAAACAAACACTTTTCCGTTGTCTCTTGCCACGTCAGTCAGCAGCTCGCCGTACTTGCCAAGCATTTTCAGGTATACCAGGCCAAGCCCAAGCTGGTTTTGCACGCCTGCCACATCGCTGCGCAGCAGCACTACTTTTTCCCTGTTCGTAGACACATCAGTGCTGATGGCATCTTTCAGATTTTGAGGCAAATCCGGGTTTTCCTTTGCTTCCAGGTCTTTCCAGACAAGCCACGCATCAGCTTCGTCAAGCGCCGCATTCAATACGTCCTTACCAGTCGACACAACCAGCGCGTCATTTGCTGAGCTTTTGTTTGCCGCGTAGGCGATTCTTGCATCGTTATAGGTAGCCTGCTTTTCCAGGCTTACGGTCTTCGCATCACTCCACTGCGCCTTTGCTTCGTCTGCAGAAAGAGCACTTACAACCGTAGCCTGCAGCAGAAACAGCGCTACTAAGATAAATACCAGTTTAAGTTTGTCCATTGAACCATCTCTTGGCAGCTATTTCAGATATAAACGCTTTTAAAGCTTGACCACCGCCGAAAAGCAAAGTAATATATTTAACAAAAACAAAATATTATCGTATGGATAAAACCCCAGCTGAACTCATCTCCGAGAGGTTCGGCTCGCTTACTGAAATACAGGAGAAAGCAATGCCAGAGATAGCCGCAGGCAAAAACGTGCTTATAATCGCGCCAACAGGCTATGGAAAAACTGAGGCAGCATTATTGCCAGTACTACAAAGCATAAGAAAAGGCAAGGGCATTTCCGCTCTTTACATCACTCCGCTCAGAAGTCTTAACCGGGATTTGCTACGCAGGTTCAAGTACTGGTGCGAGCTGCTTGACGTAACCAGCGACATACGGCATGGGGATACGACAGTAACAGAACGCACGAAACAGCGAAAGAGTCCGCCACAAATCATGCTTACAACCATTGAATCGCTGCAAGCATTGCTAGTAGCGCCGGTAATGAAAAAGCACCTAAAAAACGTGAAATACATTATCGTCGATGAAATACATGACACTCTGGATAACAAGCGCGGCGCGCAGCTAAGCCTAAGCCTGGAGCGACTGGCAGAGGCAACTGACTTCAAAAGAATCGGCATAAGCGCAACTGTAGCAAACCCGGCAGAAGCAGCTGCACTGCTTTTCGGCGACAGGGATTACAAAGTAATAGAGGCAGGCAAAAGAAGAAAGATAGAGTTATCGACAGAGTACATAGCAGACAGGGAAAAACGGCTCGAGAGAATAAAGCAGCTGGTGGAAAACAATCGTACGCTGCTTTTTGTCAATACACGCAGCACGGCAGAGGAAATCGGCGGCTGGCTTAAGAAAAAAGGAGCGCCTGTGGAAGTGCATCACGGCTCATTATCCAAGGAAGTGAGAATAGCAGCAGAAGACGGCTTCAAGGCAGGTACTATCAAATCGCTTGTATGCACCTCATCGCTTGAGCTTGGCATAGACGTGGGCGATGCAGATTTAGTCGTACAGTACGGCTCACCGCACCAGGTTTTCCGGCTTATCCAGCGCGTTGGCCGCTCAGGCCATAGCATTACAGGCACGCCGCGAGGCATAATAACGCCCATGGATTTTGATGACCTGCTTGAAGCAGAAGTAATCATCTCACTGGTGGAAAACGGCTGGATGGAAAAAAAGCACATGGAAAAAGGCGCACTGGACGTCATTGCGCATCAGGTAGTCGGCCTATTGCTTGAGAACTATAAGATGAACGTAGTGGACATCCACAATATCCTTTCCAGATCAGGCGCCTATGGCCTTACGCTAGATAAGCTGAAGGACTTGGCAATACAACTGCATGCCGAATCGCTGATATTTTTCAACGATGATGGCAGCATGAAAATGCGCCAGCGGGCAAGAGATTACTACTACTCCTACCTAAGCACCATTCCAAAGACAAACCGCTTCCTGCTCAGCGATTCAAGCTCCAACAGGCCAATAGCTTCGCTGGACGAGGCGTTTGTCGGCAATTTGGCAATAGGCGATGAATTCCTGTCAAAAGGCCAGGTATGGGAAGTGCTTGATATAACAGATGATGAAGTCATTGCAACACCTGGCGCAGGAGTAGACATTACGGTGCCATCCTGGGTTGGCGAAGATATTCCCGTTGCCAGAGAAGTTGCAACGGCTGCAGGCGCCCTAAGGCATTCCAGGCGCAAGGATACGCTTGTGCCTGATGATAAGCTCATTGTAGTGGAAGTCATCACTGATTTGGCAATAATCCATTCCTGCTATGGCACCAGGGTAAATGAGACTATCGGCAGGGCATTTGCCTACCGCCTGTCTGAGCTGCTTGGCGAGACCGTGCGCTCGGTGACCGACCCCTATCGCATCATGATAAAACTGCCCTATCCGATCCAGGCAAAGAAAATATTTGAGGTTTTCCTGGCAGCAGGCGATGCCAAAAAAGATATTGAACTGAGTTTGCGCAATTCCAATTTGCTGAAATTCCGATTCACGCATGTGGCCCGCATGTTTGGCCTCATAGACGAGGATGCAACAGTCGGCCAGCGATTCATAGACGCCATGAAGTATTCGGTTGTCTACGAAGAAGCGTTCCGCTCAGTACTCTTCCGTTATTTTGACGCAGAAGGCGCAAACAAGGTTTTCGAAAAGATACGGAAAAAAGAAATACGCGCAGTGCTTGACGAGAGAAAAGAACCGAGTTATTTCGCAACTGTAGGCCTGACGCGCATCTCTGCAAAAGAAGCAGTGGGCATGTTTGAGCCGAGAGAACGCATTGTGGCTGCACTGAAGGAGAAAACGCTGTCCAAAACCATGGAGCTTACCTGCCTTAACTGCGGCGCAACGAGATTTGTCTACCTGGCAACGGCCGAAGACAAGATTCCCTGTCCAAAATGCAATAAGAAATCCTTGGCGCCGAAATACCGTTTAAAAGAGGATGCAGAGGCTGCTGCCGCACTTATCAGGAACTACGGCAAATATGCGCTGATTGCCTTATCTGTTTACGGCATAGGGCCGAAAACAGCTGAGCGCGTGCTATCCAAGCTGCAGAAAGATGAAAACACATTCTACTTGGATCTGATAAACGCGCAGAAAAATTTTGTCAAGAATAAAAAATACTGGAAAGCCTAGGCGCAAAATTAAAAGCATGCCTGGGCAAAGTGATTTTATGGAACAGAAAGAACGGGCAGCAAAGGATGTGCAAAAGCTGAAAGACATCATTGCCGAGTTCAAACAGTACGGGCTGCATGAGAAATATCCGGCAGCCTACGAATGGGCAACCAACTATCTGCACGACTCAGAGCATTTCCTGGCAATGGGCGATTTCTTCAGTAGCTTCGGCGCAGCCAACTATGCCTACGGCATAATTGACGGTCTGCTCATCACTGAAGGAAAGAAATAATCTTAAAAAAGGATGCTAGGAATGTATTAGCCTTATAACTTACTTATTTAGAGGGATAACGATGGGTGCAAAACCTAGAAAATGGAAGAAGAAAAACAAAATGCGATGGAAATGGGTCAAGAAGAAAAGACGAAGACTCAAGAGAAAAATGAAAAGGAGAGTAGGCGAGCTCTAGCTTTTTCGCTTTTTCTTTAACTTTTCAACCATGGCAAAGACCTGATGGTCTTTGAAGATTTTGACATAATTCCTGATGAACGCAAGGAAAACCAGGGGTTTCTCCATGAAGAATTTTTCTTTTCTTCGCTTTCCGTGAAAGCCCAGCCTCAGCAGCAGCAAATCGTCCTCCTGGCTGATCTTGTAGAATGACACCATGCCGCGCTCGTCTATATCGCCTACTGCGTCAAACAGGCCTGCCAGGTAATTCGCCGCATAGTCGTTAAGATACTTGAACCGCTCCAGCTGCTCTTTTTCCACTTCGCTGAAGAATTTCTTATAGGCCGTATGATAGAAATAAACTCGCGATTCGTTGCTGAGCAACTTGCCCGGCTCGGCCAGCTTCTGTCTGAGCGCCTCCTCTGAGAATACTGCGAGCAACCGTTCGTTGCCATGCACGCCAAGGCCTTCGAATGACTTTTTTTTCCTCCAGAGACCTATGACATAGGCTAGTTCAGGGGTTAATTTTATTTTCAAGCCAAGTTCACCTTACCGCCAGCTTCTTTTTCTCTTCTTCCTCTTCCTTTGCGAAAGAGACTTTTTTCTTCGTAGGCACAAAGCCCCGGTCTATTTTTTTGCCTGAAATGAATTCCTTTATCTCGTCTGCCAGCAGGTCGTCTATTTGCTTGGACACCCAGCTGGTCGTTTTCGTTGATACACCTGCGCCCTTCAGTATGGAACGCATGGTCTCGGCTTCGCCTTTTGTGAATGGCTGCTTGCCGTCTGCTATCCGTTCGCTTGCTTTTTCAAAAAGAGTTCCTAATTTTTCCACTTCTGCCGGACCTGCGGTTGTTTTGAGTGCCGACACCAGTCCTGCGGCGAGAATCTTGTTTCGCTTGCCATCCCGCGTAAGCAGCCGGTCAAGCTTTTGCAACTCGTTCGGATTAAGGCCGCCCTTCTTGGCAGCATCAAGTACTTTTTTCGCGAAATCGGCGAAGATTCCAAATGCCATGAGAGTTCATTAACAAATAACCTTATTAAATATTCATGCTGCTGAATAGGTTCATGAAATACCAGATAGATGTATCTCATGTTAAGAAAATCCAGAATTCCATCTGGGACAAGATCAAAACTACTTTCGCTTACAGAAAAGGCTTCGGCGAGCCGCTGCCGGTTTTCGGCCACTACGGTGGCATGTTCAAATGCGGCGCAGATACGCTTGTCATGCATACGGACGGTGTTGGCACCAAAGTGCTGGTGGCCCAGGATTTGGGCAAATACGATACGGTCGGCATAGATGCCATAGCCATGTCGGTTAACGATATTCTCTGCGTGGGCGCAGAACCGCTGGTAGGCGTGGATTATCTTGCATTGGCAGAGGAAGATGCAGATCTTGTTTCTGAAGTCACCAAGGGCCTTGTCAAGGGCGCTGAGGAAAGCAACTGCGCGATCATTGGCGGCGAAACGGCCATTATGCCTGATGTCATCAAGGGCGGTGCCAAGCCGTTTGACCTGGCATTTACCGTTGTCGGCAGGCTGAAAAAGCAGATCCTGGGCAATGAAATCGTCAAAGGCGATGTTATTGTAAGTTTGGAAAGCAGCGGCCTGCACAGCAACGGCTACACGCTGGCAAGAAAAGTGCTTACTACTAAAGAATGGAAAGAAAAAATGCTTATTCCGACGAAGATATATGCTGCGCCGGTGCTTGAGATGATAGACGTGTGCGACATCCACGGCATAGCGCACATAACTGGCGGCGCATTTTCCAAGATTCCGCGGCTTAATCCGAATGTAGGCTATGACCTGGAGATTCCAAAACCCGAAGGCGTATTCAAGGAACTGTCAAAAGAAGT
>JAZDDV010000020.1:0-2480 GCA_043809425.1 Microcaldota archaeon
TGCGCCATCTTAAGCATTTCTTCTGTAAGTTCGCTATTGAATGTGGCAACTACGATACCTAGCCGCGTCTTCCTTTCTGCTTCAGGTACTATTTCTCCCTCGTTTTCCTTGCCTTGGCGCACACCCTTACCTGCATCTGCAATCAGCTTCTCAGGATACAACACCAGGTCAACTGCATTGTGCGCATGCTTTCTTACGCGGTTATCGCAGATGCTGAAGAACTCGGCTTCGCTCCACGCTTCGTTTTCATGAACGAAAACCTCGACGATATGCTTGTTTGTCATGAGCTTTGCCTGCTGGATGCCCAGTGACGCTTCGTGTGCGCATACTGCATCTACGGGCGCGCCGCCGACCATTCCTAATGCCAATGCAACATCACAGCCGCTGTCCAGCAGTTTCTTGCATTCCACAGGCAGGTCTTTTACGCCTGGCACTGTCTTCCGTATAATCTCAACTGCCGCATGCGTTTTTTTCAATTCGTCCAATGCGATTTCGCCCATGTTCACTCTTGAGAACATGGTGTCGACTATTGCAAGCTTCATTTTAGCATCTCCTCCGATACTTCTTTACCCTCTATGAATAGTAGTTTGTTTCGCGCTGCATAATTAGTTGCTTCCTGCTTGCTCATTGCCTTTTTCGTAGAAAGCAGTTCGCAAAGAACAGCAGCTGCCGGTAATCCGGTTTTTGCTGCAAGTGCCGTTGCCAGCTCCGTATGCCCCTTTCGTTTCGCAAGACCGCGGCTTCTAAGCAGGAAAATATGGCCAGGTGAATAGAAATTCTTGACAAAATTTTCATAAGGTGCGCCGCTGCGCAGGCAGCTGTCCACTTCCCTAATGGTAAATGCCCTGTCCTGGTCTGTAATGCCTGTGAATGTCTGCTTATGATTGACTGCCAATGAAAATGCAGGTTCGTCGCCGTAGGCTGTTTTCTTACAGGCGATATCTGGAAAGCCTGCCTTTCGCAGCATGTCTGTGTAAAATGGCAGCTTGAGCGCAGCAGATTCTGCCTCTCCAAGCGCCAGACATATGAGGCCGCCGGCTTCGCTGCGCAGCTTTCTTATCTTGTCATGCGTTGCGAACGCCGCGTGGAAAATCAGGTCTGCCTCTCCCTCGCGCTCGTCCCCGTCGTACATGACAATGAAGTTGCCTGCTGCTAATTGCTCTACCGCCTGCTCAACTTTACCCATGCTTTCCTATCGCAGCTTACATACTTATTTGTATCTACAAATATTTTTGTATGCTGGTTAGCAGAACTTAATGTCCCCTTCATTTTCGTTTGTCTTGAATATCAGCAGGACAAACTCCTCGTTCCTGTCGTTTATTACTTCATGTACGTCGCCTGGCTTGCACAGAATGAAATCATCCGGCTTGCATCTTATTTCCTTGCCGTTGATTTTTATGATGGCATTGCCGCTTTTCACATAGAATACCTCGGTTGTTTCCTTGTGATAATGCGGCCCCATGCCGCTGTTCGGCTTGAATTTTATTATCTGGAATTTCGCGCCTCTGCAATTCAAGTCGTCTTCGTTGAATAGTACATTCTTTACATAGGTAAAGCGCTCTCCCCAGGCGAGGTCATTTGTATTCCCCATTTTCTCTGCACCAGGCAGGTCAACGACGTAAAGCACATGCCACTCGGGCACAATTGGAATGTCAATGCCAAGGTGTTCCATACGCACTATCTTGCCGCCGCGTTTCTCCAATTCCTGAACCCAGCCAGCCGGGCGCAGGAAGTTCCAGGGGACAGGTATTGTTGGGTCATTCAGCAGCCGGTTGTATGCCCAGTCAAGCAAACCGTTAAGCAGCCGGTGCCCTTCGTTGAAGTAAACGCTTTCTATAATTATGATTCTTTTTGAAGTTACCCGGAAAGCCTCATCCAATACTCCCAGCGGATCATTGCTGTGGTGCAGCACAACTGAAAGCAGCGTGCTGTCAAACGTCTTGTCTTCAAAAGGAAGCCTTTTGCCGTCGTATAATGTCAGCGGCAGTTCTGTTTTATTATAATCTACTATATCGCAGAGCATTACACTTTTTTGCAGCTGCAGGGCAATCTGCGTCGCAACTTTACCATCACCTGAACCAATATCAAGCACATTGTCTCCGACAACATGCGGCGAAATCTGCGAAGCTACTTTTACTGCCCGGTTTGCAAGCGCGCTGCTAGCTGCCTCTTTAAGGCCGGTTGTCTTAATCTTCCTGAATAGAAACTCAGCTGTTTTCTTCATCACTGGCTTATCAACAAATGCAGGTTCGCCTTTGCTTAGCGATTCAATCTGTCCGTGCAACTGTTGGATGTAGCGTAGCTCCTTGTCTTTGGCTATGGAATTGTGAGCTTTTTCTACTGCTTTTAGGTTTAATGCGTCGAGTATCCTGCGGCCGGTGAATAGGGCTGTTCTTTTCAGAGTCCCTTTCTTTTCAAGCGTCTTGTGTGTCATATATAACCACCAACTAACATTAAACAGGCAGCATATATATTGATTC
>JAZDDV010000021.1:0-57391 GCA_043809425.1 Microcaldota archaeon
CGTCGACGGTTCGCACATCCGCACGCTATTGCTTACGCTGTTCTACCGCTACTTTAAACCGCTTATAGAAAAGGGCCATCTTTACATTGCCCAGCCGCCGCTGTACAAAATGAAAAAAGGCAAGACAATAAAGTATGTTTACAGCGATGAAGAATTGAGGCAGGCGCAAAAGGAAGGCATGGACAACGCAGAAATACAGCGCTACAAAGGCCTTGGTGAAATGAATCCTGACCAGCTCTGGGAAACCACCATGGACCCGGAAAAGAGAACGCTGAAGAAAGTCAACATCAAGGACGTGATGCTGGCTGACGAGATATTCACAGTGCTGATGGGAGATGAAGTGGCACCGCGCCGCGAGTTCATTGAAAAGCATGCGGCAGAAGTCCGCAATCTTGACGTATAGGTGAAAACATGGCAGAAATGATAATCCCCAGGACAATTGAAGACGACATGAGAGAGTCGTACGTGGATTATGCCATGAGCGTTATCATCGGCCGCGCCATTCCAGACGTGCGTGACGGCCTGAAGCCAGTGCACCGCCGCATTCTCTACACAATGTATCAGCTCAGCAATACGCATGACAAGCCGCACAAGAAAAGCGCAAGAGTTGTGGGAGATTGTTTAGGTAAGTTCCATCCGCACGGAGACATTGCGATTTACGATACATTGGTGCGCATGGGCCAGTATTTCAGTTTGCGCTACATGCTGGTAGACGGCCACGGCAACATGGGCAGCATAGACGGCGATTCGGCTGCTGCTATGCGATACACGGAAGTGCGCATGGGCAAGCTGGCAGAAGAAATGCTTACGGACATTGAAAAAGAAACAGTGCGCATGACAGACAACTTCGACGGCACTTTGAAAGAACCAACTGTATTGCCATCCAAGATTCCGAACCTGCTTATCAACGGCACATCAGGCATCGCAGTGGGCATGGCAACCAACATGCCGCCGCACAACCTTAATGAAATAATTGATGCCTGCATCGGCTACATTGAAGGCAAGAATGAAGATGAGCTAATCGCCATGGTTAAAGGGCCGGATTTTCCAACAGGCGGCATAATCGTAGGCAGAGGCGGTATTTACAGCGCATTCAAAAGCGGCCGTGGTTCGCTGAAGATAAGGGCAAAGGCAGAAGTCAACCCGCAGAAAAGAACCATTACCATTAGTGAAATTCCCTACCAGGTAACGAAGACTGCACTCATTGAAAGTGTAGTCGAAGCAGCGAAAAACAAGAAGATAGAGGGCATTTCAGGCATTCACGACTACTCGGACAAGCAGGGCCTTGAAGTGGTTATAGAAACCAAGCGCGACGCCAACGTAGACGTAGTGCTTAACCAGCTTTACGCGCACACGCTGCTGCAAACAAGCATGGGCATAATCAATCTGGCCATCGTAGGCAACCAGCCGAAAGTACTTGGTTTATACTCACTTATAGGTGAATTCGTTGAGTTCAGAAAAGAAATAGTGCGCAAACGCAGCCAATTTGAGCTTAACGAGGCCGAGGCAAGGGCGCACATATTGGAAGGGTTGAAAATTGCCTTAGATAACATCGACGCGGTAGTTGCATTCCTGAAGAAAACAAAGGATATGCAGACTGCCAGGGAAGGCCTGATGAAGAATTACAAGCTTAGCGAAAAGCAGGCAAATGCCATCCTGGACATGAAGATTTCCAAGATAGTTTCGCTGGAGCATGAAAAGATTGAAAACGAATACAAAGAGCTGCAGCAGAAGATTGCCTGGCTGAAAGAAGTGCTGGCAGACATAAACAAGATACTTGACATCATCAAGAAAGAGCTGCTGGAAATAAAGCAGAAATACGGCGACGAAAGAAAAACGGAAATCATCGACGCAGAAGATGACGTGCTGACAGAATCGCTTATTCCGAATAAGGATGTGGTTGTCAGCATAACGAATAAGGGCTACATAAAGCGCGTTGACACCAGCGAGTATAGGGTGCAAAATCGCGGCGGAAAAGGCATGATAGCTGCGGAAACGCACGAAGACGACTTTGTGCGGGACATCATAACTACAAAGAATCACAACTACCTGCTTGTATTCACTGACAAGGGCCGCATCCACTGGCTGAAGGCCTACCAGATACCTGAAGCAGGCCGCTATGCAGTAGGCCGTTCCATCGTCAACCTGCTTGACCTTAAGGATGAGAAGGTCACTTCCTGGATAAGCGTTTCCGAATTCACAGATAAGGAATTCCTGTTCATGGTTACCAGAAACGGCATAGTAAAACGGACTTCCTTAACTGACTTCAGCAACCCAAGAAAAGGCGGCATAATCGCGATAACGCTTAAGGAAGGAGACGGCCTCATAGACGTAATCAAGACCAGCGGCTCGGACCAGATATTCATCGCAACGAAAAAAGGGCAGGCAATACGCTTTGATGAAAATGATGCGCGCGAGATAGGCAGAACAGGCCAAGGTGTTATCGGCATCCGCATGGACAAGGATGACTTAGTTGTTGGCGCAACCATCTGCCGGAAGCCGGCTGTACTTACCATCTGCGAAAACGGCTTTGGCAAGCGCACGGCAGTAGACGAGTACCGGCTGCAGGGAAGAGGCGGCTCTGGCGTAATAAACATCAAGACTGAAGGCCGCAACGGTGCAGTCGTGGGCATAGCTGCAGTGGCAGACGGCGATGAAGTAATTGCCATCGGCTCGCGCGGCAAGTCCATACGCGTACCTGTTACTGATATGTCGGTTATTGGCAGAAATACGCAGGGCGTACGCATCATAAGGCTTGCTGAAGGAGAAAAAGTATCCAGCTTTGCAGTTATCTCTGCAGAAGTTAAAAAAGCTGAAGAAACGCAGGCTTAGAAGCTGGTGACTGCCCAGGAATCCAGCATGTTGTTTTTATTTTTATTGCGGAAAACCACGACGACTTCACGCAATTGAACAAATGGAATTCCAAGGGTCACGATCTTGCCGCACCATCTTACTTTTTCTTTTCCGTAGCCGGTGGTGTCGCCGTATCTTTGCGCGCAAATGTTCTGGCACGTACTCTGCAGGCCAGAATGAAGCTGGTCAAAACGTGTTATGTATTTATTCATGATGGGCTCGGACATCCCAAGCTTTTGGGAAGGAAATTCAGGCCTTTGGGTATAAGCCTTATTAACGCCTCTGGGTTCGCGGCGCGCAACAGGAGGAACGAAGTTTTCAATCCTTGTCATGTGATAATATGTGTAGCAAAGTGTTTTTAAAGGTATTGTCTATGCAGGTAAATTGCAGAAGAGATTTAGCAGCTCGGAAGCTTTCCTGCTGTTTTTTTCACGAATGCATTCTTAGGCGAAAGACCATGAGCCCGCAGGATTCTGCCCTCAGACTTCACCTTCATCACCTGCAGCAACTTGATGGTATGGTCTAATGCGTTATTGACAGTTCCAACTGGCTCGAACCTGCGCCTTTTCTGAAGCGCCTGTTCCACCAGGTTAATGCCAATATGGGTGAGAGACCGATCATCTTTTTCCAGGTCTTCGGCTACCTCGCCAATAGCCAATGAGACTATTTCTCTGACGTCAAAACGAACATGGTTTATTACTGCTTCGATATTCTCCCAGGCGTTTTTGTGGAAATAGAATCTGGTTATGGCTTCTGCGGCACTGCCTCGGATTACCGGCTCCTCATCGTCCAGCATCTTCAGCAGGCAGGGCTCAAATGATTTACGGATGCGGTCTTCACGCGAATAAATACGAAATGTGTCTGCTACTGCTTTTCGCACAACCACGTCCTTGTGGTTGGCAAGCTCTTCTGCTGAATTGCAATAATTGGTAACGATGTACTGTTCCGTCAAAGTTTTAGCCGCACTCTCCCTGACTTCTTCCCGCGCATTACCAAGAAGCAAAAACAATTCATTCTTGGCAGGAGAAATGTCAGTCGCAAAAACGCGGATTGCAACTCCCAGGGCGTCTGCCGAACCAGTCTTAATCACCCAATCTTTGGAGCTGAGGAACGTTTTTACCGGTTCCCAGTCATCGCAGCGGACGTAGTGAATAGTTAGAGCAGCGGCTGCATTTTTTCTGACGTTTGAATGCCCGTCTTCTAATGCCCTGTAGGCAGGTAACAATGCCCAGCTTATATCCTTTCCTGATTCAGCTTTCTTGCACAGCACTTCTGCAGCAGAAGACCGTATGCTGGGATCTTCGGCCTTAAGATAGGTAAGCAGCTCTTCCCGGCCAGCGGTCCAAATGGTATTTAGAATCTCTCGAGTAATATGATCACCATGTTATTCTTTATATAAAAAAGTGCTTTTAAATCTATCGCCTAAAAGAATTCTCCCAGGCCAATCTTAATCAGCTGCCCGTCTTTCGGCGCAATCGTTCGAATGCCTGTAGCATCCTGAATAAGCCTGGCCTGTGCCTCAGGCCCTGCCCGTATCATGCTAAGCCCCATGTGATTAAGCAGTGCGACTTTCGGCTTTGCAACCTTCAGCAATTCAATTGCCTGGGCCGTCTCCAAATGGTCTGGTATGCCGTCGTCTTTTGGCTTTAGAACGTTGATAAGCAGGTAGTCGCAACCGCTGAAAAGAGTTCCAAGTTCAGGGAAATAGCTGGTATCGCTGGTGCAGCCAATGGTCTTGCCCTCTGCCATCAGCTTGAAGCCGAAGCTAGTGGGCTCATCATGCCTTACCTTGATGAATTCCATGTCAAAGCTGCCTTTTTTCGTCGTGAATGAATGCTTTTCCGTATTTCCGTCTGCAAAAGCAGGATAAAAAATCTCATTGACATGCTCTTTGTGGTATGTTGTAATGGACCGTTCATCTGCATCCTCCAGCACGTTGCGGCTGCCGATGAAAATCCCTTTTTTCTTCAGCGCGTAGTTGCTCATCGCTTCTATCATCACGTTCGCATCGCTGCAATGGTCTATATGCGCATGCGTAACAATAAGCACGTCTATCTTTTCCGGATTCTGCCTTATTTGCCAGGACCGTAATAGCGCGCCAGGCCCCGGATCCACATGGAAATTGCCAATGGCGGAATTGATTCTAAAGCCCCCGGTCCAGCGAAGTTGCCTGATTAGATTGATGCGGCCTCCGCCTGTGCCAAGGAACACGATTTCCATGCGATGCTATGGCAAGGGCTGTTTAAATTAGTTGGTTTCGCCAAGAGCATTGCCTATGCTACTGCCGATGGAAGAAGCATCCTGTAAATAAACCTGGTAGCTTTTCCATCTGCCATCCTTGAACTGGTAAAGGTCATCGTCAGTGATAACGAAACTGATGTATTGCGGCGCCCGGTCGCACCCCGGCTGCCCGTCTTTGCACACTGCCAGCTGCTTGCCGATTTCGCCCATATAAGCGCCGTTCTGCGGCTCAAACAAACCGGCACCATCTAGCTGCTGCAAATCCGTAATAGAGGAGATGTTGTTCTGCGCTAATGCCACGATGCAATGGCCAGAGTTCTGGTCAACGGCAAAACAGACGATGTACGGGTTAAGATCGCCTAACCTACCTATGTTGGTCGCTTCGCCATTAACAAACCACTGAATAGTCTTGCTGCCGTTCTGTTCTTCGAAAATTATATATTGCCCGGCACCAGGCGTCCAGGCCTGTACCTGGGCAGTAGGCTGCAGTGTTTTCATGGTGTTAAGCACTGCTTTCAGGAAAAGCGAATAGTCTTCGCAGTCGCCCCCATGCCTTTTCAACATCTCATCAATGGAATAAAGCCTGTCCGGGTCTTCGTAGATATAGCCGTAATGCAGCTTATCCTGCATCAGGTAGTTTATGCAACCAAGCTTGATCGTGCCGTCAACAACGCAGTAGCTCTCTACGCGGTAGGTGAAAAAATCAATTGACGAAGGCAGCAGCGAATTGCTTTTGAACCACTGAATTGACTCGTTGATGGAGCGTTCCATGGAAGAAAGCTCTGTCTTAAGCTCGTTGAACTGGACCCGGGTCTGATTAAGCAGGTTTCCCGTAAGCTGCAGCAATCTGTTGCTTTCGTTTAACTGCTGGCTGCGTTCAAACAACTGCTGTTTTGTCGTGTTAAGTTCTCCGCTTGTGTTTGCCAGCTCATTCTGCGTCTGCTGCAACTGCGTGGTGGTTGAAACAAGCGAGCGATTAAGCGAATGTATATCGTCATTGGCAGTAGTCAGCATCCTTATGGTAGTATTCAATTGCTTGCCCTGCTCCAGCAGCGAAATCTTCAGGCCTTCATTCTCAAGATAAAGAAATAGCACGCCTGCTGCGGTGATTAGCCAGCTAAAGCCCAATACTAAAATCACGACGTACAGCAGCTTTTTATCCATCGGCACACCGCTACGGCTCCAGCACTACTTTCATGGCCTTGCCGCTATCCAATGCCTCAAAACCCTTTTCTATCTCGCTTAGCTTGAATTTATGAGTAACTAGCTTGGATAGATCTATCTTTCCGCTTCGTAAAAATGCTGCTGCCTTGTACCAGGTATCATACATCTTTCTGTCATTTATGCCATGCACTCTGGCACCTTTGAATACGATTGCATTGGTGATATCGACTTCAACCGGCTTTGGGAATACGCCTAAAATGCTTGCTCTGCCCATTGGCCTTAACACTGCCAAACCGTCGTTAAGCGCCGGGCCGGCTCCTGACATCTCAAGAAAAACATCAACGCCATGTCCATCTGTTGCTGCCAGCACTTCCTTGCGCACATTTGCATTCATCGCATTAAGCGTGATGTCTGCTCCAAATTTCTTTGCAAAATCAAGCCTGAAATCGTTTGTATCGGAAATAATAACTTTTTCAGCGCCTGCTGCCTTGCACAAGCCTGCTGCACAAACGCCGATCGGACCTGCGCCGGTGATGAATACGGTCTTGCCTGCAACTTCTCCGTCAAAAACAGTGTGAACCGCATTGCCCAATGGCTCCTGTGCAGTTGCAACCCAATGCGGCACGTTCTTAGGATTTTTCCATGCGTTTTTCCATGGCAAAGCCAGGTATTCTGCAAATGTGCCATTAATATCAACGCCTAGAATTTTGACATTCTCGCAAACGTGTGCATTGCCGGTTTTGCATTGATAGCAATGGTCACAGGCAATATGCGTCTCTGCCGAGACATGGTCGCCTATGGCCAGGCCCTTGTTCTTTACTTCGCTGCCAAGCTCTACTATTTCGCCTGCAACCTCATGGCCGAAAATATATGGCAGGGTCTTGGCAACCCGTTCCTGCGCCCAGGGATCCCATTCGTAGATATGCCTGTCTGTGCCACAGATTGATGTAGCTTTAACTTTGACAAGCACCTCGTCATGCTTTATCTTAGGAATGTCACTGTCCTTTATCTCCAGGCCTTTTCCAGGCTTGGTTTTCCAGACTGATAGCATCTTGTCTCCCATGCGGACTACTCTGCATGATAATATATAAAAATAGCATGCGGTTGCCGCAGAATTTCGCTATTAGACGAACTATTGCCCAATCCCCGTACTTGCGCCGACCTACCAACAAGCCAAGTTAAGGTTGCTTTCAGATACATTTAAAAACACTTTTATACACTATATTAATCGTGAAACAACTAGTCAGTTCCAACGGAAATGAAGCCAAGATGGCTGTCCGATCAGAGACGCCGAGTAAAGTAAAACGATTTATTAGGCGAGCGGCTGATTTAGTAGTCAAAACGGGTAGATCCATAGTTGGTAAAAAAGTAGAAGCGCCGGTAAGACCCTCTTTGGAAATGCCACCTCAGATGGAGCCGCTAATTTCAGACCAAATAAATAAAGAAAGAAACGAAGAACTCAGAATTCAACTTTCCCGCTGGCATCCGGTAATGAAGAACCATGTGAAAAAGATAGTATACTTCGAGCAAGAGGATGCACGCGGCGTTACAGGCGCAGATGGGGAGGCAGCGGGTCTTCTTGATAGGTATGACACTATATGGTTGTCATTAAAAAATTCTTTTGAAAAAACGCTGCACCATGAAATGGGCCATCTTGTTTTTAATTATTTGAAGAATGATTCTACCTCAAAAAATAAAGAGCTTGTCCTAGAACTCTGTGAACATCTAATCAAAACAAAAAACGTAACTTATGGTCGTATTCAAATATATTATAATTTTGCGCGAACATTTGAGCCTGTTTTTAATTTGGCTGAGATGCTAATTTTAGTTAATACTAAACAAAAAGAACAACTATACAATCTGTCAACGGTGTTCGGGTATGAAACTCCACTGCGCCACTTCCTCACAGATGCCCGATTAGACTTTGGCAGGATCAATGACGAGATGAAAGATAGGTATGCAAAATTGAGGCAAATAAGTTTTGAACTGTACGCCATTGGCAGTATAAATTGCTCTGAAAAAGATTGTTTGGATTATTCTGGTATAATCGAAAGGACAGTACCGCTTTTGAGGAAACGAGATGAAATATTAGAGGATATCACAAGAACAGCAATTATCTACTCGCAGCTATATGGTAAAACAATCGAAGCCATTAAAGCGGATAGACGTTGGAGAGAAGATCCAACCATAAGTTTCAATTTTAATGTGCTAACAGAAGAGCTAGACAACCTGACCATTGATTTAGCAATAGTTTATAAGTCGGTAGACAACCTTAAAAAACTCTTAAGAACCGAAATGTTCGCAGCACTAATTAGTTCATTTATGACGGGATATCACGGAAAAGATGCTGAACAGGAACTAAATGTTGATGAATTGACATTGGGTTATCTAGAGCGGTTTGAAATAGACGGGCAAAAGATATTCGCAGAGAATGTAAGAAACTACCGCGCAGGAACAAATCAACCGACAGTTATTCAATCAGATTGGGACATCTCTAATATTGAATGCTGCGAGCGCTTACCGGTCAATCCTGAATTCAAAAATGAGCAACCAAACGAATAAAAGACGCTGATGTGCAAATTCGTCAATAAATAGATGCAAATCCTAAATCTTTATTAAGGCTGATTGGATAGCTAGTGCGAGGTGTTTCTATGAATGAGCAGCTTCAGAATGACTTAAAGGCAGAGTTAGAGCAGCTGGAAACGGCAAATCTGCTCTGGAATCCGAAGACCCTTGAAGGGCCATCAGGCGCAAAGGGACAGGTGGCTGGTAAGAATGTCGTAATCCTATGCTCAAACAACTATCTTGGTCTGGCTAATCACCGCTTGCTGAAGAAAGCTGCAATTGAGGCAGTAAGAAAATACGGCGCAGGCTCAGGCAGCGTAAGGCCCATCGCAGGCACCATGGATTTGCATCTTAAGTTGGAGGAAACTATTGCAAGATTCAAGCACACTGAAGCCGCATTATACTATAATAGCGGATTCACAGCAAACAGCGGTGCAATCCCTGCATTGCTGCGCGAAGGAGACGTTGTCATCTCAGATGAGCTTAATCACGGCTCAATCATTGACGGCGTAAGGCTGACAAAAGCAGAACGCATGATTTACAAGCACAAGGATATGGCAGAGCTGGAGCAACGGCTAAAGGATGCTTCTGCCAAGAACCCAAAACGGATTCTAATCATTACTGACGGCGTTTTCTCCATGGATGGGGATATTGCGCCATTAGATAAAATCGTGCAGTTGGCCCAGCAGTATAACGCCTGCACCTACGTTGATGATGCACACGGAGATGGCGTTCTAGGCGAAAACGGCAGAGGCATTGTCAACCATTTCAAGCTTGAAGGCAAGGTTGACATGGATATGGGAACGTTCTCAAAAGGCTTTGGCACCATGGGCGGCTACATCGCAGGCACCGCAACGTTAAAGAAATACTTACTGAACAAGTCACGAACATGGCTGCTTACTGGTTCGCACGGCCCGGCAACTGTTGCTGCGTCTATTGCTTCTCTTGAACTGCTTGAGAAAAACGACAAACTTGTGAAGAAGCTGTGGAGAAATACAAAATACTATAAGAAAGCCCTGAAGAAGCTGGGCTTTGACACTGGCGTTAGTGAAACTCCGATTACGCCTGTCATGACTTATGAAGAAGAAAAAGCAGCGAAGATGAGCGCAAGGCTATTCGAAGAAGGCGTTTATGCGCTGCCCATAGTCTATCCGATGGTGGCAAAAGGCAAGGCAAGGATCAGAACGATGATTACGGCAGAGCATAAAAAAGAAGAGCTTGACTTTGCCCTGGCCGCATTTGAAAAGATCGGCAAGGAGCTGGCAATCCTATAGACTGTGCCATAGTAATCCAGACTTAGAAACATTTTTATATTTGTCCAGAGATAATACTGTATGGCAAACTGTTCCGATGTAAAGGCTAAGAGACGGACGAAAGATGACAGGCCAATGCCAAAGGCAGACTGGCAGAGATACTGGCGCCAGGAGCACCGCTATCATAGCATAAGCGTTTTAGGAGCAGACGGCAGGGAGTACCGCGCTTCCGAGGCTGTGAAAGCAAAGAAGATAATACTAAACCTTAAAGTTGGCATAGACCCGAGCGTTGTTCCGGTTGTAATGTCCGGCATCAGGGAAATGATAACTGATATTGGCGTTTTCGGTTTCACGATCGTTCCGTCAGTTGACCACGCATCGGTAAAACTTCTTGAGGCTGCCACGACGCCGGATGGCAGACTTGACTGCTACAAACTCAGGGAACTAATCGTAAGCGAACATGTGAGAGAGCCGCAGCTGTTCGGACCGCATGCTGACGTGATAATAACCGACCAGCGATTCATGCATGGGGAAACGGATAGAAGCGAGGATTGGGGTTTTGCTTCATTCCCCTACGGTCTCATGGTCATTACCATTAAGGACAGGAGAGACTTGGATGAAAGCGCGCTTGAGTTCTTCAAAAAGATGGCCAAGCACGAGACAGGCCATCTGCTTGGATTTGATGAGCATCACGACAGCACGAGCGCAGACGGCTATAGACTGACGGAAAAGTGCGTCATGCTCTGGGAAGCGTCTACAAGAGTAGTGTGCGAAAAATGCCTTGACGGCATGAAGCAATTCTGGCGCGGATTCGAAAATTTCTAGAGCGAAGACTGGTTCTTGTCCGCAGTGCGGCTTCTTGCATCGTCGACAACCGCAAGCCAGGAGTCGCCTATCTTCATCATGTAATTGCCGTAGGTCTTACTAAGCATTATCCGCATCGGCCGGTATTTCCTGCGGCTTTCCTGCGCAACGATTGTTTCCCTTTCTATCTTTATCATGCCAACACGCCTTAGCCGCGGCAATACTCGGTTGTAGAACGTTGCCTTGGAGATTTCCTCTGCTGCTATGAATGCGGAGATGTCGCTGCCCTCAAGATTCGCCTTCTCAATAAGCAGCTTCATGAATGCAACTGCCACTTCATGGTATTTCTCCTGGTACTGTTTTGGGAAAACGAAATTCAGCACTTCCTCCATGTTCCATAAATTGCGCGTGAGCTGCTCATTGTCATCCTGGAACTTGCGCACATCGGAAAACGGAGGAAAGTAAAGCGCTTCTGCAGAGGGCACTCCGCGCGAGGCGATAGTCTTTTTCTCTTCTGATTTCTCTTCTTTCTGGTCTACCATGTCAGTATAATGAAAACAAGAAATAAAATGCTTTGCCTAGCCGAACAACGAGCCCAGGCCGCTTTCCGCAGCTTCCTCTTCTGCCTTTATCTTGCCGACTATGCGTGCAGCCACATCGGCTTTTAGCACTGTTGCTACGTCCTTCAGCCGCTCGTCTGCCTTTTTTACGAATTCCTCGGATGAGGAAATGTAGATATACATCTTGGTCTTGTCCTCGCTTAGAGAGCCACCGTCCCTAATGCGGTAGCCCACGCGGGCAAAGCTGTCTGCCGCATACGGTTCTGCTTCAAGTATCTTGGTGACGTCCCCTTTCTTGTCAGTTGCGAATTCGTAGACGCGGTCCATAAAATCACTTTGTGTTGGCGACCATTTCGATGAGCGCCGCATAAACAATCGGATAGAGCACGAACAGCGAGATAAACTGCAGCAACGGCACGAAGTTAAGCACCCAGACAATCAGGTAAACGAAGTACACGCCGATGAAGTAAATGTGCTTGGTCTTGAACACCTGGAACGTGCGCTTGAATGCATCAAACGGCGGGTCGCCCAGGCCTGTTGCGATTATGCCAGGCTTGGCAAGCAGATGAAACAGTACGGCGATTGTAATTACGACTAAACAGAAAATTATATCCATATACTGGTAGTCCTGCAAGTAGAGCACATACACCGCAGCCAGCGGCGCAATAAGCAGCAGCATGAAGAAATCACGCAGCGCGCCAATTGAAAAGACCATGAGCGAGCGGGAAAGGCCGTAGTTGTAGAATTCAATCATGCTTGTCTTTCCGCCGGTAAGTGCGCTCTTGAACGTTTTTACTACAGCAGCGGAAACTCCGCCGCTGACAAACAGGTAGAACAACACTGCAATTAACGCAGGCAGCGCGTACAACGCAATGGCAATGGGTGAAGTGGTTGAGAATTCATAGCCCAGCACAAATGCGATTATCAAACCAATCAGCACCAGGCCAACTGCTGCGAAAAAGAATACCAGTGAAAAGAAAACATACAGGATAGCTGCCCACATGAACAGAAACGGCTTGTCTCCGTAGGCGGCAAATGCGGTTTTTATTTCGTTCATTTAGGCACCTTATTTCTGCTTTTTCTGCGGTGGCATTTTCTGCGGCGGAAGTATGGCTGGTGGAGAAATATGCGGTGGCAGGTTGAAAACGCGCAGTATGAATAGTGCGTTAAGGCTTACGTAGGAATTGATGGTGTTCATTATTATGGTCGCCGGCTCCTCTTCAATCCTGTGCTTTTCCTTCCAGGATTTGACAAGCTTGTCAATGGCATCAGGCGCGTCGCTGACAAGCACTTCGCCGCCCAGCTGCACCAGTGCCGAATTCGGCGCGTAGATAATGCTGTAGATGAATTTGACGTCTGCTACGGCCGGATCTTCTGTTTTCGAAATCTTGTCCAGCTTCAGGTCAATGGTTATTTCCTTCGGTGGAGAGTCTTCCTTGATCTTTATTTCTCCCTCATTCAGCCTTATGCCTACAATGCCAATCATAGTTGCACCCTAGCTTAGATAAGCATGCTCGGTTTAAAAAGTTTCCGTCGTGCACAGCCCTAGCGGCCGTTTTTGACAGACAGCCAGAACACTGCTGCACCTACTGCAGCTGCGGCCAGTGAAAAAAGAAATGCAACCGGACTGCCGAGCAGCGTTATGCCCCACAGCAAACCTGCAATGAGATTGGCCGGAAGAGCTGCCATGCCAACTACTGCCCGGTAGAAGCCGATTGAAGCCGCATAGCTTCCATCGCCGGTCTTTTTTGCCAGGAATGCCAGCGGAATAGTCTCTATTATAGCCATGTAGCAGCCTGCAAGAATGAACGCGATTAAGGCGGCTTCGGCAACTGGCACGAATGCCATAAGCGCCAGCGAGCACATGAACAGCACCATGCCGAGAAATATCGTTTTCTTTGCGCCTATCTGGTCCATGAGTGCACCTGCCGGAACTGCGAAGAACAGATAGGCTGCATTGTAGGCAAGATAGATCACTGGTATCATCACCAGCGGCACAAATTCGTTGGCGCGCAGCAGGTAAAACATCATACTGAAGTTTGCCAGCGCGAAAAGTCCCATCAGCAGCGCAAAATGCACCGTCTCCTTGTCATCCACTATCTTTTTGATTGACACGGCTGGCATTTTTTTATGCGTCTGGCTGTCCCGCAAAAAGAACAGTACCAGCACTGACAGCAGCGAAGGCACCAGAGCCACCAGGAAAAGTAGCCGGTAGTTTTCCTCATTAGGCGAATTATTGAAGAAGAAAACAATGATAAACGTGGCGATAAGCGGGCCCAGCACAGCACCGCCGTTATCCATTAACTTCCGAAAGCCGAATGCCTGGCCCAGGTGCTCTTTTTTCTCTGACAATGCCATGAGTGCATCGCGCGGCGGTTCCCTCACTCCCTTGCCTATGCGGTCGGAAATTTTGAAAAGTATTACCTGCGGCCAGCCGGCTGCCAGCACCAGCATGCCCTTAAAGAACGCAGATATGGAATAGCCGGTTATTATGATGCGCTTTCTCGCGCCTATGTTATCGGAATAAAGGCCGGAAATGAATGCGGAAATGGCCATGGCGAATTCTCCCAGGCTTTCCATCAATCCCACTGCCAGTACCGGTGCTCCAAGAATGTTGACCAGGAAAAACGGCAGCAGCGGAAAAATCATTTCACTGCTCGCATCGTTCAGGAAGCTGGCCAGGCCGGATATTTTTGTATTATTGCTTATTTTTTCCAATGCGCCTTTCCTGCGGCGCTTTCTCTCAGGGTGCATAACACATTATTATGACGGCAATAAAATAAAAAGTAATCGGTTATAACGACTGCTTTTTGCCTGGCGTTTTGATGCGGGCTATTAATTCGCGAAATTTATGGATGAGAGTTCTGTCCGGCTTACACTGCACGCCGTCGCCCTGCAGCGGATTGCCCCGGCCAAGCTTCTGCGAATTTATCACGGCTTCGTCCCGAGCAGCAACCAGCGCTGCTTTTGTTCCGAATTGAAGCCGTGGTTGCCGGTCCACCACCTGGCCGACAAATGTTTTTTCGCCTTTCTGCACATGGCTGTCTATGGAATTAAGAAGCATGTTTTCCAGATTTTCCCTTGTTGCATTCTCCAGGTCCATCCGAGCAAGAAGCTCTTCCAGCGCAAAGCTCCTGTTGGTTCTTTCAAATGCCCTGCCAGCAGCCATGATTACCTTGTTGCTGACATGAGAAAGTGGTTTCAGCGCTGCAGAAACGCCATCAAGAAATGATTCGCTGCAACTGTCGATGGAACCGACCATGTTTTGCTCCAGGAGCTTCTTTTCCCCATTTGATTGGAATTCCTTATGCGCCCTGGCCAATGCCCTGAAGCTCATCCCTTTGCGGCTAAGATAGGGCCTGATTTCTTCCAGCCTGCCTTCGTCCCTGCAGACATCAAATGCGATGAGCAGCCTATCCTCTATGGTCTTCTTGTCTTTTTCATTTGGGCAGGTTGTAAATGCCACGGCAAGCGCCCCGAAATCCCCTCTGGCAGCTGCCTCGTTTATAAGTTGCAGAAACGTGTTGCTGGTTAATTTGTCTGTGCTTATGCCCACGTAAAGGCCATTGAATGAATCCGCCATCGTACCAGTAGGAATAATGTAAGAATGTGTTTTTAAACACGCAGATGCGACCAGAACGGCACAGGCTCAGGATCAGCAGTTATGCGACCTGTTGCCACCAGCGAATTGACGAACTGGCGGCCGCTTTTAAAGAAGGCTTCTGCCCAGGCCATTGCTTCGATAACTTCCCGCGTCTCAGCACGATGTGCCTTCCACAGGTTTTTCCTTACGAAAAATAAAAGATCAGGAATGCACTTCTCAGCGAACTTTTGTGGCGTTAGCTCGGCAGTATTGTCCTTCGGATAGTGGAATTTTACGCCCTGGTGAAGCGCCTCACAGAAAATGCTGAATGCAGCTGCCTCTTCAATCGGGTCAGGCATCCTGATTCGCATGTGCTCGAACACACACTTGCATACAGCCACATCATTCTGCGCCTCAATTCGCTGGATCTTGTCTCGGTTGTCGACGTTCGCCGTGATGTTATCCATGCGCAGCTTGAGGGCGTAGAAATCAGAGCCGAGCTGGATCCTGGCCGCCTTGGCAGCGCTTATCAGCGCTCCCCGGTCTCTTGCACCCAGCCTTGGGAGCTTTTCCACCCTTAGAATCATTAATATATTACGCAGCGAAGGTATAAAAATATTTGGTTGGAGATAGTGGAAATACGTTATTTAAAAAAGAGGCGGGTTTTTTATTTATTTCTGCTTAGATATAGTAGTATGCAAACGAGAGTGCTTCTTCATCCGCGCTTCAAAAAGATAGCAGTGCCGCTTGAGCAACGCTTCTCGCCGTTTCTGGTGTATGAACGGACTGGCAAGAATTGGAGCGAACAAAGCGTCAGCCTTAGCGAATACTGGAAACTGCTTAGTCCTAAACAAAAGGAAAGGGCAGTGCAAACTGTCAGGAAAAGAGCGTTGGTAACGAAGCTCTTGGCTGAGCCGCTTAATGAATGCGCTATAGCAGGGCAGCTCGAAATCAGCAGGGAACGCATACGGCAGTATAAAAACGTGCTAACGCCGGAACGGCCGGCTTACGGGCCTGCTTCTGGCAAAGAACACGCCGAATTCCTGGTTTCTGCCGTCAGAGCAGACCCGACAATCAAAAATGAGGACTTGGCCATGGCAGCAGGCCTGAACAGAAAAACAGTAAGCAAGATACTGGTAAAGGCAGGAGTAAACAAGCGGCAGCTCATAGCAGAACGAATAGTGAAACTTGCGCTGGCGCATCCGGAGTGGACCAGGGCAAGAATAGGCCAGGAAGTCGGCTACGACTATAACGCAATCTCCCGGGCGCTGAAAAAAGCAGGTATTGATATGCGGCAGCTGTTGCATGCGAAAATAAACGAATTGATAAGTGTCCACCCGAAATGGACAAATGTTCTGGTGGCTCAGGTCGTAAGCGTGAGTGATGAGACTGTGAGACGGCACAGAAACAACAATGGCCAGGCAGTTACCTGAGTGCTGCAAAATAAAAAGGGATTTAAAACGCAGCTGGAAAATACTGTTATGAATAGAGCCGGGCTATTTGCATTTTTGCTAGTGCTCAGCTTCATCGCCGGCTGCGTGATGCAGCAGATTCAAACCCCGGCCAACAGCAACGTAAGCAGCAGATGGATTCTAAATGCACCGGAAGTAAAAAACAGCGGAAAATGGATTGCCCAGGCGCCTCAAGCAAGAGACAATGTAACTGCGCTAGTGATTACTGCGCCGAATTGCGAAAAATGCGTCGGAGCAGACCTGGTGCTGGCTAACTATGAGCAGGAAATCGCCGGCTCTGAAAAACTGGATAAACGTCGAATTGATCCGGGCAGCGACCAGGGAAAAGAACTTATCCAACGCTACCGGATAGAAAAACTGCCGACCCTGTTGCTCATGAGAAACGACGCCTGGGACTACATAACGTTTAGCAACTGGTTGAACGGCAGCGGCACCATGGAAGCAGATAACACGCTGGTGCTGCGGAAAGTACAGCTGCCTTACTACGACGTAAAAACAGGACAGGTGCAGGGAATGGTGCATATCATGCTGCTGGTAAACGGCAGCAATTCAGCTGCATCGGCAACAGCAGATGCAATGGCTGCGAGCTACAATCTGGTTTATACGAAATTAGAACTCAATGCGTCGAGCATAGAAGCGCAGCAGGCTATGACGACGTATAACATTGCAAAACTTCCTGCAATTCTTATTTCGCCTGAGGCAGCAGTCTACCCGGGCTTTACCCAGGCCTGGCTTGCCGCCAATAATACAATCGAAAAAGACGGAACCTTCGTGCTGAGGTGACTGGATGAAAAAAGCAGCTGAAAAAATCAAAATACGGCGGCAGAAAGATAGCTACGGAACTAGTTGCTGCTGACAGATTTTATCCAGCTGAAAAGTACCATCAGAAGTACAACCAGAAGCACAAGCTTGGCATAGGGATCTGCGGTCTTTGACTGAGTTATGCAGCCGTCAAATGTTATAAATTTTGCCATTAATATTATTACATGCAAAATGAAAGCTTTATTTTGAAAGCTTCCACTACAAGGTTCTTCATCCTACTTCTTGTGTTGTTGTGCAGCGCTTCTTTGGCTTCTGCTGCGCAGAACATATCAGAATGCGCAAATCTCACTTCAGCAAACACAGAATATGTACTTAACCAGTCTATTTCAGGAATCCAGGCAGGCAGGAGCATGTGCATTGACATCCAGAACACTAACATAACGCTGGACTGCGCAGGCTATTCGATAAACGGCGCAAACGTTACAAGTACTTCGGCAGTCTACTCAAATGCAACAAAGACTACGGTGCGCAACTGCCAGATAGCTGATTACTACACTGGGGTGTGGTTTGCAGGCAGCAACAGCAATGCATTTGACAATAATATAACTTCATTAATGAAAGGAGGGCAGGGAATATTCATTGGGAATCCTTTTGTCAGTACGCCAACATCTGGCCGTGCTGCTTTCTGGAGCTTTGACAGTAACGTTTCTACTAATGCAACCGGGGCTGTGCCTGATGATTCTGGAAACAATAACAACGGCACGCTTGGCGGAGGGAACTCAAGCAGGATGCCTATATGGGGAATCGGAATAGTCAACGGCGCCTACACTTTTGACGGCATAAACGATTACATAGACTTTGGAAACAGCAGCAGCCTTAATCAGCCGAGCATTACCATATCCATGTGGATATACCCTAATGTTGACTCTGACTGCGACGCGCAGAACAACTGGCGCTCCATACTGCGGACCGGCACGGCGACTTGGGGCACCCCGAACGGCTATGACATCATCCTTGAGGAAGACCGCTCCATAACCTGGGATGTGGGAACAAACTCGCCCAGCAGGCTCTTCTCCTGGGGGAAAAGCATCCAGGTAAAAACCTGGACGCATCTCGCCTTCACTTATAACGCTGCCACCGGCGCCCAGAAGACATATCAAAACGGCATGCTTATCGCAAGCAAATTCTCCTCAGGTCCGGCACTGCCGGGTGACGCCACCTTCGTGCTCTCAAAGGGCCTCAACGCAGTTGCCTGCCCAGTAGGCGACGGTTTCCTAAACGGTTCACTGGACCAGGTGTACGTATATAACTACGCATTCTCCGAATCGCAGATAGGCGCGCTCTACTCAAATTCTATCTCCTCCTTCAACATCACCCGCAACAACGTGAGCGCAGATTCCTACGGGGTAAGGCTCCTCTCCTCCAAAAACTCCTACATCACCAACAACAGTTTCCGCTCCGCAAACACTTCCAACATCTCCCTGGTATACATGGATTCATCCTCCAGCCCGAATGTTTTCCTGCTGAACAATCTCACTGCTAACTACTGGATGAACAATCTTGGCTCTGCCAACACGTTCAACGATTCCACAATGGGCAATATCTATTATTTCTCCAATGAAAGCGGCGCATGGACTGTTTACAACATCACAGACTCAAACGCCAATAACTGGGCTGATGGCGGACGCTCCAGGCCCTTCAGCGCCACCACGCTCGGCAGCAGGTGGGCTGGCTCCGGCTCGGACTGGCACCCCTACACGCTTGTTCCTGGCCCGCCGTTCGGCATAGATGAGTTCTATCTCCTTCCGGAGAACACCGTGAGAAAGAACGAGGTGTTAAACTGCACGCTACGCGTTTCAAATGACGGGAACAACTCAGATGTCCTGTTCGAATGGTACAAGAACGGCGTCAATCAGAGCCCGCTGGCTGGCACCTATGCGAACCTGCGCCCGGACGTTCTCACCTCCATCACATCAGTCACATCCGCTTATCTTTCAGCAGGCGATGTCTGGTACTGCAAAATCCTGGCGCAGTTCACGCCAACAAACTCATCCGGCTGGATGGCCTCCAACAACGTCACCGTTACGGCCTGCATGGCCTTCACCACGCCCAACACCGAATATGACATGACCTCGGATGTCTATGTCAACGGCTCCAGCTGCATGGACATTCTGGCATCTGACGTCACCCTGGATTGTGCCGGCCACAAGATAATAGGCAACGGCACGGCAGGCACCTCAGGCGTCTATGCCAACAAGTCCGGCACCATCATCAGGAACTGCGTGGTGGAGGGATTTGACAAGGCCATATATCTGGACCAGGGTTCCACTAATGCGCAGCTGAGGAATAATAGCCTGCACACCAACACTTCGCTTGGCTACGGGGTTTATTCCGGGGGCAGCCATGGCATAAGCATAATCAACAATACCATCCTCTCAGACAACGGCATTTCCCTTTTGCTGCTGGAAGGCTTCTCGAACAGTGTGGAGCACAACCTGATAAACTCCTCCAACTATTCCGCAATATACGTGGCCGGCTTCATGCAGGACTTCGACCTTTCCTACAATATCATAGGAGGGAACCGGAGCCTGGGTCTTGACGTCATAGACCTACAGACGGGCATCGCCAGGAACGCCTCCGTGCTAGGCAACATAGTGTATGGCGGGATGATACCCTGCGGCAACAACTATCTAATAAGGGACAACTATTTCATCGCACGCGACAGGGTGCTGGAGACCTGGTGCGGCTCCAGGAACCACGTCTATATCAATAACACTGTGATAGCAACAGCAGGCATGGCCTACTGGTGGGGCGACGTTGCAGGAGGCAGCACTACAACCGCGCCCAACATAACCTACATAAACAACACGTTCAACGCAACAGGAATAGCATTCTACTCACCCTACCCTAACTCCGGGGGAATAAATCTCACTGGCAACAGGTTCATCAGCTCAACCTCATACGGGCTTTATCTTGTTGGCTTTGGAATCCCAGCCTCAGGCAATTCATTCTATTCAGGCACGTCCAGCCCGCTATACATGGTAGGCGCAAGGAACAACACATTCGTGAATAACACCTTCTCTTCAAATTCTGCTCTTCCGCTGGTTGACATCACTGCAACATCCTACAACAACCTGTTTTACTGGAACAACTTTACAAATGCAACCGGCTTCTACGCGCGGGACCTGAACGGGAACAATTATTACAATAATACTAATCCGTTAGCTTTCACAAACCTGGCAAACATAAGCATAAGGGAGGGCGCACCGCTGTCCTACGTGATTAATGCAACGCCGACAAGGTCAGAGGGAAATCTCTGGTATAATGTGCTTAACGGCAACGTGCAGATAAATGGATCGGCAGTCTCTCTTTACAGCCCTGCATTTTACATCGGCTCAGCAGGTTCAGGCTATCCTTACAACACCGCAAATTCAGCAGGCAAGCTTTCCGGAACTATTGCTGACTACGCGCCCCTCACTCCTTTCTATACCAATGCAACAACGCCAGCTGCAATCAGCTGCTTCACTGTGAACGATTCTAATTTCAGCATCAGCTGCTCAGGCAATCTTACGAATGCTACGAAGCTGAGGCCAGGCACCTATTCGCTTAATATAACTGTTAATGATACGCTTGGCCAGATAAAGTCAGGGATAATCGTCGTGAGGGTGTTCACTCCGTCAAGCGGAGGATCGAATCAAAGACCGTTGAGGGCTTCCTACCAGACAAGATGCCCTGATAACAAACTCGTTGTCACAGTCACTACGGCAGAGAGTACTGTACCTGGTGCTGCTGTTAAGCTGTTCAAAAGCGGTCTGCCGCTTCAGCTGATCGCTGAACAGGAAACTGATGACAACGGAAACGCTTACTTCACGCTGGATAATGCAGGAGATTATGAGATAGACGTCAGTAGTCTTGGTTATGAGCCGGTAGACACGATTTATTTTTCCTACGCTTTGTGCGAGGCAAAGCCTGAGTGTAATTCAGATGCTGCATGTGCTGCAGACCAGTACTGCAGCAATGGAAACTGCACGATCGTACTTGGCAGCTGCGGTTATGCTGATGCGCACAAATGGGTAAGCTACGAATGCTGCGCTGACAGCGACTGCGCAGGCTACTGCCAGGAGCATAAATGCCTGCAGGCGCAGCAAAATCAGACGCCTCCAGCTCCACCTCAGCAGAACACAACAAACCAGGATGCTGGAAATTCGTTAAGCGCAGCACAGGATGCGATCGCAGCTGCAAAGGCAGCTGGCAAGGACACATCTGCTGCAGAAGCTGATTTTGCAGAAGCGCAGGCAGCCTATGAGGCAGGAAACTATGAACTTGCGAAGCAGCTTGCAGAGCAAGCAAAAATCCTGGCATTAAATTCAAAGGCGGCTGCAAATGCAACCCAGCCTGTAACCCCATCTGCAGGACAGCAAAAAGGGCCTGACCTGGGGCTTCTTCTGCTTTTGCTTGCAATAGCCGGATCAATTGTCATAGGCGGCATAATTCTTTTTTTCATTTTCTGGAGAAGGCGCAGCCGCGGGCTTAAAGATTAAGAGAGTTGATGAATTTCTGGCGCGAAGCAGAAGAGTACCATCAAAAATATTTGGAGAAAATGAAAGAGAAAAAATTCTGCGGAATTTGATTATTTTTTCTTCTGGTTTTTGAAATCCAATGCAAGCGAATTAATGCAGTAGCGCAGGCCGGTTGGTTTAGGCCCGTCTGGAAAAATGTGACCCAGGTGGCTGCCGCAACGGGCACAAGTCACTTCAATGCGCTTCATGCCAAAGGTGATATCCTCATGCTGCACTACATTAGCAGACTTAAGCGGAGCATAGAAACTTGGCCAGCCGCAGGACGAATCGAATTTCGTGTCAGAAGTAAATAGCTCTAAACCGCAGGCTGCGCAGGCGTACATTCCCTTTTCCTTATTCAAAAGCAGGCGGCCGCTAAACGGCAATTCAGTACCTTTTTTTCTCAGGACGAAAAACTGCTCAGGGGAAAGCTGCTTTTTCCATTCTTCCTCTGATTTTTTTATCATGGGCCATCCCTTAGGGAGACTACTTTTCCTGCTTTATATTCCTTAATCGCCTTCTTGAGGTCTTTGATGTCCTCGTTTGTCATTTTGTCATCCTCCCGGTCAAGATGGTGGTGCTTGTAATCCAATACGGTGATGCGGATTGCCTCTGTTTTGTTGGCAGCATAGCCTTTTCTAATCATCTCATTGATTACGTGCTCGGCGAAGCCGGAAAGCTTTAGATTTATGTTCATACAATCACTGTAGATTATATGTACAGATAATGCATATAAAGCTTGTGTTGGCTACTAATTTTCGCACCCGCTGCGCTGGCAAATGGAATGGAGTTGGGTGCACAGAAAGAAAATAAAAAGAAAAAAAAGAAATCAGCCGAGGACTTCCAAGTCGTCGCTGTAGGTTGGGATGCTGTGGGATTCGTCCTCAGTGGAGAACTGGTTCCCTGCTACGGATGCACCCTTCACGCCGGTTACGATGGCAACGATTTCGAGCTTGCCCTCGTAGTTCTGCATGATTCTTGCGCCCCATTTAACGTTGGCCTCTGCGTCCATCTTCTCGGTAATCATTTCGCCTGCCTTAATGGCATCGCCGAGTGTCAAGTCGCTGCCGCCGCTAATGTGGATAAGTGCGCCCTTTGCCCCTTCGAAGTCAACATCGAGCAGCCTGTTCTTTATCACGCCTTCGGATGCTGCGCGGACTTTGTCGTTGCCCTTGCCTTCGCCGACTGCGATGAAGCCTACGCCGCCGCCTTCCATGATTGCGCGCACGTCTGCAAAGTCGATGTTAATCAACGATGGCTGGGTAATTGTCCACACCAGGCCTGAAATGGCTCTGGAGAGAATTTCGTCTGCCACAGAGAATGCCTCTGTCATCGGCAGGTTTGGAACCAACTGAACCAACCTGTTGTTATCTAATATAATAACCGAGTCGCAGCTCTTTTTCAGGAGCTTAATGCCCTCGTCTGCCTTTTTCTTTCTCGCCCTTTCCAGAGCGAACGGGTAGGTTACCATGGCCACAACGATTGCGCCCTGCTCCTTTGCAATCTGTGCAACGATTGGTGCTGCGCCGCCGCCTGTACCACCGCCCATACCACCGCATATGAAAACAAGGTGTGCGTTCTCGAGCTCCTTTTCAATCAATGGCCTGTCAACTTCCGCTGACTTGGCACCGATTTCCGGGTAGCCGCCTGCGCCGAGACCCTTGGTAACGCTCTTACCAATCAGAATCTTCTTTGCGCGTTCATGAACGATGCCCAAGTGCTGTTTATCAGTGTTTATAGCCACAAGTTCAGTGCCCTTGACACCAGACTTAATCAGCCTGTTGATAGTGTTGTTACCAGCACCACCCACACCGATAGTGACGATCTTAATCGTCTCAGAGCTTAAGCTCTCATTCTCTTCCTTAGCCGGGGAGGAGGATTCTCCCATTACTGATTTTACCAAATCTTCCATATTTTTCACCTGGTCGCATTACCTCCGTCGGGCATTTACCCAAAGGGGTAATATAGACGGGCGTTCGGCCATTTAAAAAGGTTTTCTTTTACCTCGAAGAGTGTTATACGCTGTAGAGAAGTTTCTACCACTAAAAATTAGGACGCCTCGATAAATTTAAATACATTGACTAAATACATTTATTGATCCCATGGTAAAAGTCATCACGATAATGGATGACGTATATTCGGAGTTGTACAAACTCAAGAAGGCCAAAGGCCTGAGCTTCACCGGCGCCATACGTCATTTGTTGAACGAGCGTACGACAAATGAACAGTCCATAATCTCCTTTGCAGGCAGCATATCAGAAGAGGATATAGACCGGCGTTCTGTTGCCAAGATAAGGCGGGTGCTGTAATGGAAAAAATATTCCTTGACTATCAGACTGCATTGGATTTTCTCCGGGGCGACCCGCAGATAGTGGAAAAACTCAATTACTATGCTAATGTCGAGGAGATTTGCATCTCTTCGCTGACGCTTATGCATCTGCTTTTCACCATCAAAAAAAGCGAGGCCATACTTTCATTTGCAAACAACGTTACTGTGCTGCCTATTGACAAAAAAGTGGGCATCATCGCATCGAAGATAAAACGGGAGCTAGATGAAAAGATGCTTGAGCTGCCGCAGGAAACGATGATAACTGCCGCAGTATGCATGTCCAATGATGCATTTCTCTTCACTCGCAAACCAAGCGACTTCGAAGGAATAAAAGGGCTGAAAAGAGTTTAGCTCTTTGCCTGCCGTTTCAGAAAGGAATAAAAATCTCAAGCGAGCAGCAGCTTCATGAAAAATACGTTTGTAATTTTCAGTTTCGTAGTTATCGCAGCACTGCTTATTTCCGGCTGCATCCTTCCGCCGCCCATGAGCGATGCTGTGCCCAAGGACCTGGAGATTACCTACAGCTATGGCGCCTGCCACGCAGAATGGGGCCGGACTAACATTCGCATAGACGCAACCGGCAATGGGATTTATGAAAGCGGACGCGGTATGCTACTGCCGAACAACCGAATGGCAGAAGAAAAATTCTACAAGACATTCAGGATGAATGAGACAGAACTGCTGAGCCTGCTTAACACCATAGAAAAAAGCGGATTCTATTCGCTGCAGGACAGCTATAGCGATACGCTTATCATGGATGGCAGCTGCGAATACATTTCTGTAACGAAGAACAATGTCACGAAAAGCGTTTCAGTTTCCAACACGCAACCGCCTGATGCCTATGCGACCGCGGCAGATGCAATAAACGCAGTTGCCGAGGCAAAGACAAAATAGCTAACCCATTACTTTCTTGAATTCGTCTTTTCCATAGCCGTCTATGAACGCATCCAGGCATTCATTGGGAAGATGACCATTATGGATTTCCTGCATGATTCGCATCATGCCGAGCTTTCTTTCACTGTGGGGAATCGGATCCAGCGTGGGCTGCAGCCACAGGTCTTCATAGTCAATGAGCCTGAGTTCCGGATACTGGTTGCCAAGGATTTTCACCACCACATTCCGCGGCGCTGGGTCATCATGGCCGACTCCTCTCCAATGCATGATGTAGATTAGCTTTCCATATTGCTGGTACAATGGAAGAATAGCTGGCTTATCAGCATTATCCCGCGTAACCGAAAAGAGATCCTTGCCCTCATCAGTCATCACTAGGAAATCAATGGAATCTATGGTAAGCACGGCAATTGGCTTGGCAACTGGCACCCGACGCAGATTTGCATAGTAAAGCTTCTCGATGAAGTTGGAATCCCATGGAAAGAGACGACTGATTACCACTGCCAGCGTCTCCGCATATTTCTTTATGGTGGTCTTCCCCACGTATCTTGGCTCAAGCACCGGAACTCCGGTTATATGGGACTGGAACCTGAATGCGCTGTGCGTCTTCAATTCAGAAAGATACCTTCTTATGAGCATCCGCGGGCCTGAGAAATCAAAGTCCCGGTAGATCGGAAACGCAAGCTGCTCAGCTGTTTCGCTATCATGCGGAACCGAATTCAGGAATTGCTTGAAACTGCTGATATGCTCGCGGGCAACATCAGGTCTTTCAAGGAAATTCAAGGTGCAGACCGGATCAACGCAACCGCGCCTTGTGAGGTTGCCGCCCCTTCCTATGTAATTTTTCATGACATCGTGCGGCTCGCCCATCCGCCAGAAAAAGCAAAGGTCATCGGCCCAGAGCCTGTTGAGTAAAACATTCCAAACAGGCAGCGGCACCATCGTCTTCGTATTACGCTCGTCAAAGGTTTCAATCTCAACAGAAGCAGTGCTGCGGAATATATTATGAGCCACTGCACCGAGCTTAACCAGCGAACCTTCTGTTGGAGGGAAGCGCACTTCTGCCTTGCCCACGGTGTCAACATAAAATCTTTCAAAGAATACGTTGTTCATTCTGCCTGGGATTTGAAGCACAGAACGCCGCTCGGACAAAGGCGGCCTGGGAGGCAGATGCCCTTTTATGAAACGCTGTGCTAGCGTATTCATAGCAAACAGCCTGCCTGTTTAGATTTTTTCATGCCATCAGCTCAATGTTTGATTAGGAACTCGTAAAGGTCCTGATTGAATCGTTTTGGTTGCTCTATCTGCGGATAGTGGGAAAGCCCTTCGTAGATATTTATCATTGCGCTGGGAACCCGTTCTCTTATCAGCTCAACTGATTTTTCATTTACCAGCGAATCGCTGCCGCCGCGGACAACAAACACAGGCACCTTCACCTCACTCAGCAATGCTCCGATGTCATTGCCTGTCTCGAACATCGCGCGCAGAGAAAGAAGCGACGCCTGTGCGTTAAGGTCAAGCGACTCGTTGAGATACTTGGCGAATTCCGCGAATTTCATGTCCTTGCGAAGATGCTTCAGGTAAAGATAAAGTGGCGCGACTGCCGGGTCAGTTTTTGCAAGCTTGGCAATTATGCGCAGACCGCCAAAAAGACTGGTGACACCCTGTGTTCTCTCAAGAACAATCATCAACGGCTGCACAAGATGTGCAAAGCGGAATGTTTCCAGCGGGCTGGAAACTGCCGGGCTTACAAATGACATGGAACGTACGGCTGCTTGCATCTCATGATGAAACGCCGTTGCTATCAGACCGCCCATGCTGAATGCAACGGTATCTGGGTTTGTTATGCGAAGATGCGCCAGCAATTCCGCGTTATCCCTGGCACAGCTGTAAAGATAGGTGGAAGGCTTGTCACCGTCCAGAGTTGACTGGCCATAGCCGCGGTTATTGGTGAAAAGCAAGTTGAAATCCCAGAGGCTTTTCTCCTGCAATTTCCAGATGCCGTTTTTGGTCATCCAGCCATTGAAGAAAACAATTGTCCTGGGCTTCCCTCTGTCCAGATGAATATATTCAAGAAGAGTTCCGGAGGACGTAGAAAACTTTTTCTGAGGGGCTGCTGCTGCCTCTGCCAGTTTCGCATTTTTGGGTGCAAACCGCATAATATACTAGGAATAGTTAAATATATAAAACTAACGAAAATACATCTTTGAACACCGTATTATACCCATCTAAGGATTTAGATGCAAAATTACCATGGTGATGGGATGGCCGGACTATCGTTGAAAGCAGTTAAGGAGGATGAATTGGCGTTGCTGAAAAAGTTTACTGTACAGCTTGGCAAGGTCAATGGTGAACTGGAGCAGGTCTTGGCTAACCTGAAACACCCTGAGGAACTGAAGGATAAAAAGGGGCTCACTCCAGCTGAAAATGTCACGCTGATCGTGGAAATAAAAAAGAAAAAAATTATCTTTTCGTTACGCAACGATCCCTGGTGTCATGTATGTCACACACCAGGCCGTACTGTCTGCAGTCTATTTCTTCATACTTCACAGTGCCGTCTGGGCTGCTGCAGGTTGCCTCAATCAGGATGTTTTCATCCTTGCATTTGTCATAATATTTGACCTGATGCCCTGCTGGCCCGACAATGACTGGCTGCCTGCTGTAGAGCCAGCTGCCCCCCTGCAGGTTGGCATCTGTATCTGTGCAGTTGCCTGAAGGAATGTTGTCGCATTTTCCATCAAGACAGCCGCATGGCTCGTAATCAGCAGTAACTGGGTTCACGCACTCATAGGTGCTGCAGTCAACGATCTCATGGCCATAGGCCTGGCCGTTGAGTATGCAGGTCATCTCATCCAGCTTAACAATATCCAGGCACTGGTCGCTTCTGGTCACCTTGTTGCCATTCTCGTCATCAAAGGTTATGGAGCCCTTTACGAACACCCCGTTATTTGGTTGGCCGTAATCGCTCTCAACGCAATTGAAGTTCTTATAGGCGCAGGCACCTCCGGTACCACCTCCGGAAAAACAGACGCACGGCCCTGTTGAGCCAGTGGTCGCGTCCGTGCAGGACTGGGCACCGCAGTCGACCTTTAGCTTCTCAATCTCGAAATTATCCTTGCAGGCAGCTTCTGAAAGCTCCGTGACACTATCGCAAGAATCATATTCCATGTAGCTTGGGAAACCTGCAAAGGTCGAATTGAAAATCCCTCTGGAAGGCTGGGTCACATCTGCATCAAAACAATAGGCATAGGCAGCGCTTTCATTGCAGGCGCTGTTGTTGCAATCGCAGGGAACGTAGACTGGCTTGGGTTGGCCGTTTTCGTCGCATCTCCATTCCTTCAGCATCTTACTCTTTTCCTGCTCGGTTCCGCCTGCCCCGTCCACGCAGAAGTCTTTGTAGACAGTTATGCTACTGCTTATTTGGTCCTTCATCAGCACAGTCGACGCCATAAAGATATCCTTGCCGCTTTTCATGAGCTCAGCATCGCGGTCATTGCAGCCAATGGCAACAGGCTTCAAATCACAGGAGCCGTTGGCACAAACGCAGGATTCATAGGCATCTGTGGGGCCCACACGGCAAGTGGACTTGGTGCAATCATAGGGCCTGATGAAAGGCTGGGAGCCAAATGGCGGAACATCGCGGCAAGCATACTCCTTAAGCATCGTAGAAGAGGAGCAGTTATCCGTATAGACTTTTTGAAGAAGAATCTGCAATGGGTCTGCCCCATAGACATTATAGACAACATAGGATTGGTAGAACATGTAATCCGGGCCAGGGTCATAGTCATTGCACTTTTCAGTCACCGCTGTAAAATCATAATCAAGTTCTGCCTTTTCAACAAGGTCCTTGGCAATCACAATCCCGCAGAATGGCGCGCCGGTTGCAATAAACGGATTAAGGATTCCGCAGTCCTGCTGCGGGTTCATGGTTGACGAGAAGATGACGGGAAGATTATTTGAAAGCTGGATCTGCTTGGCACTATAGGTATACCTGTTTCCGCTGCTCTCATTAAGGCAGCATTTTACAGGCAACGCTGCGATTATATCTGCATCAGCATCGCTAAGATTTGCAGTTGGATACAGTCTTTCATAGGTTTCTCCTGAACTGGCATTCCTGTAGGTGGCATTTGTCATGCCACTAAGCTGGGAACAAAGATAGCAGGCAGAAGATATCACATCCTTCGGGCATTGCTGGCCAGTTGTTCCTGCAATACAGATGGAACCATCATCGCAAATCATGTCCTGGGCAACACAGCCAAGTTCTTTCTGGCACTGGACACAGCGAATCTTGCCAGTTGCCTGGTCAATGGCAGGATTTGTCTCATTAACCGCGGCTACCCTTATTGTCATTTTTATCGGCTCGCCCTGGACAGCTGTACGGCTGCCAAGCTCAAATGCACAGAATTTGGGCCCAAAGGAAAACTGATTTTGCATCAAATTACTACCAACCGTACTACCTGTGCCCTCTACGCCGACATACTGAATGCCCATCACGCCAGCCTGCCTGAGAGCATCCTTGTTCTTGTAGAATTCAGTGAAAAAGTCCTGATAAAATGCTCTATCGTTTTCTGGGTCTGGCCAATTGCCGCCCTGTCTGACGTTCAGGAGCACAAGCACTGGCAGGGTGCCGGCGCCCTGAACTTTCTGTATTTCCAGTATTGCCTTTTTGGATTCGTTTGCAATATCGCTGGCAATGGTTGCTGCACGCTCGATGCTTGTCATTCTGGCCCATTGAAGACTTGCAACATTAGGGCCGACTACGCTGTTATTGCCCAAATCATAGCGAAGAACTAGAACTTTAGCGTTGTAAGCGAGCATCGGCTCATTCCAGCCTGTTGAGCCTATGGTCACTGCGGGAAGACACTTGTCGCATTCAACCCGTACATCACCTAGCTTGTCAGCAGGGACGATTGTTATCACCGGACCAAGGTTATTTGGAAAGCCGCGGCTGTTGGTCGCATAGCCAGGTCCATATTCATTCTCCTGGTAATTAAGCATGTCCATCCGGTTTTCATAGTCAACTACTGGGATTACACCATTCTCAAGATAATTTATCATGCTTACATCCAAGGTTATTCTTGACTGGGAAGGCATATATTCCTCCTTACAGTAACTACCATAAACACCCATGCCAGGATTTTCTTCGCAATATTTCTTCTGGTCTTCTATGTTCTTGTCAAATGTCGAGCCGTTTTCATAGGCAAGCGTCTGGTAGGTGCAGGGCTCACACCAGCCGTATTCTTTTATCTCAGGAAGTTTGCCTTCATTGTCAAGCTTGCAGTCCCCGACGCTGTAAATTTCATAGAAATAGCGGGTGCGCAGTGCGTAAACAGTATTATACGCATTGTCGCCTGCAGAAGAGATTTTATACCAGTCCTCGGGCTGCACTATTTTAATGTCTTCTGTGTCCTGCTGGCCATAGACATTCCGATTTTCAAGAAGGCGATAGGGCGCGCCAAGCACAAGGGGTATGTTTCCATAGGTGGAACGTTCATCTTCGATATTGATGTCCTCCTTGTTTTTGATGTAGGCCAGAACCCAGGGGCTTCCTGCCATTATTATGTCAAGATCGCCAACCTCCCGCTCGTCGCCGTCTGAATCTGTTTGAATATGCGTAAGCGCTTCCTTTGCTGCATCAAGGACAAAGAAGTCAAATACGCGCAGCGCAAAGCCATCATTGTAGTTTCTGACGTCGCGCTTTACATAGTCAACATCTTCCTGCATGTTGCAGTTTTTCACAAACTCCCAATCGCTTATGCTCTTATCTGCAACAGCATAGCCGATTACACGCCTGCTGCCATCAGAAACGTCACGGCCAAAGAAATACATGTAGGCTGCAGGAGGATAGGGATTCTGGTCGCCTCCGCCGGCGAGATTTGTAGCATAACACATGCCACCGCCACCTTGGGTAAATCCTCCGGGGCATTTGCCATCATTTGATGCTACCCTGTTGGCATCAAAGCTTGTTGGAATCATCTCTATGGGATACCATGAGTCGCTGGGTATGAGGTAATCCTTTATGTTGTCTTCAGGGTACGCTCTTTCATCCGGAGTCCAATCAGTTGGGCCAAGCATCACCGAGCTTTCCTCTTTACTGCACCAGCCAGTTGGTTCACAACCAGAAGCCAGTGTTTCGGGTTGTGTTGCCTGATGCGCTGGGTTATCGTTACAGAATAAACCTCTTCTGAATTGCCAGGCCTCAATCGCCAGTACGCCCAAATTATCTTCGCCTGAGCCCTCGCCGCAATCTCGAGACAATTCTTCCGTATCATAGGCATCTGAGTCAAGAACGTAGCGTGTTGGGTAGACATCCACAGAATCATAGGTGAGCTTAAGGCTATCACCGTCATGCGATACTTTTGTAACCGGCAGACAGATCACGACCTTGTGTCCCTGCTGGAACTCAACATAGCAGTAGGAAGGCACCTCTGCATTGCTATCGTTTTTGATTGCAAAGCCGCGTTTGTAGGAATCCCGGCTGCAATAGGCCGAGAGGCATTCCGCGCCTCCGCATTCAAATGGCGCTGCCTTGTCTTCCTTGAACATGGTATCAAAATAGGAAGCTGAGAGTGCATTGGCATAATAGCCGGTGGAAGCGCCACCCCAGGGAAACAGCCTATAGCTTGTGAATTCTTCGTGCCAGTCATCATCAAGACCATAGAGGAAAGGATAAGTATTGCGGTCGACGGTGCCGGCCGTGGCATTGTCCAGGCAATCGCTTGGAGGAATAACATCCAGAGGTTTGTAATTCACATCATTATATAGCATGTCAGCATTGCAGTGCTCGGAATTGGCAGCGCAGGGCAGATAATAATTCATATACCTGTCAATGGAACCGCCACTGTTCAGACCGCAGAACTTGTCGCTGATGGGGAAATAATACTCGTAGGTGTTATACTCGTTAAAAGATGAGCCTGCACCGAAGCGAATGTTGTTTATGGCAACGCCAGAGCGTTTCATGATTTTCTTCAGCTCCTCATCCATCGCACGCATCCGACAATCAGCATGGTAGAGGTTTATGCTGATTTCCTGCGTCTGTATTGTTGGTCCGCCACCAGAACCCTCTTCCAGCTCTTCCTTTGTAGGCATTGGCGGAGGGAACCTTGGCCGGTAGAGGAAATCTCCGCAGACCATGGCAACGCAGTCAGGACGCACGCACTCCAGGTCTTTTTTCTCACCGCAGACAGGAACGACCATGTACTCTGTTACCGGTACGTCGAAGGTCTTTACTGTTCCGTCAGGCAGAACACGCGGTACTTTCATTGTTCCTTTATCAATGGCAATGGTGCATGTCCAGTTTGTCTTGTCACAGGATTCGGTGGTGTAGGAGTAAGTGGGGCTTTTGCTCAGAACGCATTTTCCTGTTCCGCTTGCCGGAAACGCCGCATCGCGCTCGCAGCAGGTTGTTTTCTCCGCCTCATTCAGACAGCCTGCCAGAAGCAGCAGGGAAATGAAGGCAGCTAGGAAAATAATCGTTGTTTTTTTCATTAGACCACCTTGGAAACCATGCGCAGTATGTCATAGGCCTCTTCGCCGAAAAGATACATGAAATATCTTATGGAGACAATGGTAACAAAAAGCGCGACCAGCGGATGGATGAGCAGGGAGGTATAGGTTCTGCCAAGCTGCTGCCCGAGTCCTCCGCTTGAAGTCGAACCGGGGGCGCCGCCCTCCTCTTCGACAACATAGTTGACATAGGCAACTGCAGATGAATAGGTCGGGTAGCAGAAGTTTCCTCCTGTAATCGCAGGCCTGGGCTGCGCTGGCGGAAGCTTCACAAAACCCGGGTCGGTTACAATAAACACATAGGGAAACACAAGGTAAAAGCCAATTGCAATGGAGATGAAAAGCGAACCTATGGCGCGCGTTGGCTGGATGGCACGCAGCACAATGCCAACGGGAAGGAAAAGCGAAAGCATGTTTGCATCAATGTAGGAGAGGAAGAATATCTGGGCATTGAGAGCAATCAGTGCGTTTGTGGCAAAGGTGTTTATGAACCTGGCTGATTCCATGGCCTTGTAAAGATCGCTGACATAGGAACCGGAGAATACCGGGAAACCAAGAAGGTTGAAGTTGAGGTTCAGCAGATTGAAGTACCAGTTGGCATTGTTAACCATGTCAGCCTGAAGCTCCGCGATGCTGTTTGCCTTGTCCATGAGCTTGCATTTTGCAACTGAAATGGCAGAATGGAAATCAGATGTGGGTATCACAATCTTGCCGCAGGAAACCGTACCGCTGATCATTTGATTCATCATTACTGTGGCGCCGCCGACTATGATAACGAAAAACACTATGAACACGACTGTTGCCATGGACTGGTACATCTCGGTTTTTGCAGAAGTCTCAAGCTCCCTGAGATTGAATGCCTTCCCGATGCTATAGAGCGTGCCGTTGAATATCAATGCCACGAAAAGCGCAAGGGCAACAAACGGAAGCCAGGTCATCACACCAAAGACGTCCGCAACAAACGTGCTGATCTGCTGCTGGGTGCTTTCCTCTGCCTGCGCTGCCGGCAGGAACAGTGCCAGAAGCAACAGCACCAGTACCAAACGTCTTGTATTCATAGTTACACCATTTGCGATAGTTTGCTTAAATCTATCTCCTCACCATACATCCTTGCAAAGAATCTCACCGAAGCAATGGCCCCTGCCAGGGCCAGGCTCGGAAGCAGGAATGCCCCTACAAAGCTGCGGGCAGTAAGCTCAAGAACATCGAAAAAATCCCTTGGCTCATTATCAAAGAAATCATTCACGAGCCGAGTATCATCTGTGTAGACAGAAGTGCCAAGCGCTCCGAAAACAGAGCCATAGCCAAACTCGCTCATGCCTGAAACTTCCTGGAATTTGTCCTTTTCCTTTGCGGCATACTCCACGAAAAGCCCGGCATCCCCGGGCTTGTGGATACCCGGGTCATGGAAAATGTCTGCACCGCTGGAAACTATGGAAAACATGGAAAGCAGCAGCGGATAGACGATGAAGAAAGAAAGGCAGACGGCAATGAGCAGCGAGCCAAGCGGCCTCAGGTAGGGAAGCGAACGAACGATGATTGCGGCAGGAAGGAAGAAAATTATAAAACCGCGTACTGCAAAAAGGAAAATGAAAAGCGAGTTAAGCGCAGACATGAGATAGAATATGGTTGTGCCGAAAAGCATGTTCATCGTTCCCATGCGACCGCCATAGTTTGCAAGCGAGGAGGAAATGGTCCCGCTGAAACCGAATACGCACCAGAGGTCGCAGTGAAATTGGTTTCTGTGCGACAGTATCGTATAGGCAGAGGCAAAATAGCGCACCACCCTTACCGTATTATGCGAATAGGAAACCGCATTTATAAGATAGTTATGGCCTTCCTCGAAAATGTTTGCCGCCCCGGTAGGCGGCTGGTCAACCAGCTCGCGCACGCTGTCCACATTAATACCGCAGAAGAAATTAATGCAGGTAAAGAGAAGCGCGATGGACATTATGGAGATGACGACCTGAACAACTTCTGTCTTCACCCAGGCAAGCATTTTTGGGTTGTTGGTCACGGTTGCAAAGTAATATACCAGCACAAAAACTATGACTGCAAAAAATGTCGCGGTACCGGTGATCTGGAGAACCGGACCGTAGAGAAAGCCGTTCAGGAAGCTGGCCTGGCAGACGTCCACGATCATCACATCAGCCTCCCCAGTGCACTGGCATCGATTTCAGCACCTGCTGCCATTGACAGGTACTTTATGCTTGTAGAAAATATGAACAGGTAGATGATGCTGAAAAGCGTGCCTTTCACAAGAACAAGGAATAGTGGTTTTTTGATATGGGCAGCCATATCATTCAGAAGACCAAGCGCGGCATCATCATTGCTGCTAAGCCCGGTCATGCTGCCAAGGGAATTCGGAGTGTCACCTGGGCTGCATCCGGCGAATTTAGATTGGGGTTCTCCGATACTAAATGAGGGTGAGAGGAAACCAGTTTTAGAATTGAACTCGTCTAGGTAATTGTAGTCGCTATTCTTTTCCGCAAACGCGTCTGCCGTGGGGTCTATGAAAACAATTGACAGGGGCAGGATAAGGTAAAGCGCTGCACCGATGGCAAGCAAAAGGCCGCCTGCTGCCCGGGTGATCTTGAATGTCCTGAGAATTATGCCTATGGGCATTATTATCGTAAGCGCAACATCCGAGATGCTAAGCAGGGTTTTGAGCGTGTTTAATTCCACGATGCCGATGCTGACCACTGTCTCGGTCGTCGTCACGGCAGGCGAAAGCGCTGAATAGCCGCCGCAGCCAGACATTGTAACCGTGATCATCATTATGTTGCAGGAAAGGGTTTTGGAACCTTCAATCGATACCTTCTCAAGTTCGGTAAGTTTGGTAAAGTATGCCTGCAGCATCGTAATGTCTGTGCTTATCTTGGCCTTGGCATCGCTTTGCAAAGTATCTCCAACCGTAACTGTCAGGCCTGCGAATACGCTCAGCATCACTATGAGAAACGCAATCTGGTAGACCTCGTCTTTTGCAGTTATCTGAAGCTCCTGGATACCGAAACCCATGCCCACTGCATAGAGAATGGCAATGAATACAACTGCTGCAACTATGGCTATGGCGGCAGTGGTCATCCAGCTGCCTGCCGCAAATGATAGCGAGGAAAGCAAAATCACTGCCAGCAGGATTATTTGGATTCTCATCATAACACCTTTGCCAGGCCAGGTATCTCTATATCGCCGCCGAGCATCTTTGAGAAAGATCTGATGAACATCACCACCACAAGTGTGTTGAAGATTGGGAGAAGGTAGGCAGGAACCATGAGTTTCGCAACGTTTATCACCTCTGGTTTTCCAACATTTCCTTCAATTATTGTTGAGAAACCAGCCTCACCCCCCTTCGGCTGAGGCGACTTGGAACAAACCGTTGGGCAATCAACCCTTAGGGGCGGGTCGTAAAGGTAGGCCTCTTCAGCCACCGCGCACCTAACACAACCCTCGGGGTCACTCGGGTAGTAATAGACGCAAGACTCAAGGGGATCGGCTATGTTAACCGGACAGGAATAGGCATTGTCGCATTTTTCATGGGCAAGGTCTGATGCCGCCTCAACGATGTCTACCTTTTCCAAGCCGCGCAGGCCTGGCAACACAACTCTGCAATCAAAACGGGAATAAAGGCAATTATAGCCAGTGACCGCTTCCCTATACTGGTGACTCAGGAACTCGGAATAGGAATCAGGATCAGTTGCCTCCAGATCACTACTGCATACGCCGAGGAAATTGGCATCGCCCTTGCAGGATGTGTAATGACCTGGTGCCTGGGAAGTGACCTCGTCGCTTACCCAATAACCCGCCAGAGGATGATAGAAATTCCATGAACCGATATAATCGCAATTGCTCTTAAGCGCTGGTTTTATCTTGCATGCTGTCGGGCAGTTTGCCATTTCGGTAGTTTTTATCTGGTATTCGGCGGGTTTGGACGAATCTATGGGAACAAACCTGTAAAGTTTGCAATCCTGGCGAAGCCAGCTGCACGCCCTTTGCACATCCTTGCTTCCGCAAAGAGGCGAACCATAGGGGTAGGGAAGTTCGCGGCATTCTGCCGGACAGACAACTGGCTTTGTAAAATCGATTTTGAGATTGCCGTCCTTATCATAGCTGTAAGGGCTTGCATCTCCCCCTGTGAGCGAAGGAGTCATGGCAAGCCATTGACAGGACTGGAAAACGTCTCCGTTCGGAGCTGTAACTTCAGGAACCCGGCCGCTTGCAAGGTCGTCGGCCCACCCTGTTGCATACTGGCTGCAGCCTGAAGCCGAAAGGGCGTTAACAAGGTCGTTTTGCAAAAAGTACTGCTCACCGGAAGACGGGTCTATGAACCCCCTGTTGCCGGCTCCGGCGACAGGTTCAATCTTTGGGACGATTGTGCCCTTATAGGCATAGGGCGCTTTAAGCGCGCATTCTTCAGGGCAGTCCGCACCACCGGCGGCGAAAAGCTTATCGCCATAGAGCGTAAGCTTCAGCGAAGCCATGTCAAACACGTACATCATTGGCATGGCAAACATTATGCCAAAGGCAATGGCAATCAGCAGGCCGCCAAGCTTGCGCGAAAAGAAAAATGAGCGCAGGAATATTCCGAAAACGAGAATGAGCGGACCGACGTTGAAGGCGAATTTTTCCATGAAAAATTTCTGCGCGTTCATGGATGCGAGAAGGTTCTGGTACTGCTCAAACACAACACCGTGGCGCTCTGCATCCAGAAGAGACTCGGCACCGGTTGTGAATGAAAGCGATGCCTGGAGACAGGGCCATGGCAGGATCATCGCGGAGCAGGAGGTTGTGAAACGCCGGCTGGCGTCCTCCAGGCTGTCAACCATTGTGTTAAGCGACTCCTTGGCACCTTGTTTGGAAACGTCAATCATGTTCTGCAGGTAAACAGTCGTAACAGTCTGCATGCAGTCATCGCCGCAGTTTGCGAGCGCATCTATGCGGCTGCTCTTTGCTATTTCCACAAGGGCGACATTTGTTGCGGTTAGGACGCTAACGGCAACAACAACGATTATGGCTGTTGCGATGACCTGCGAGAGCTCTGTTGTTGCCCAGCTCTTCAAGTCAGGCATGTCAAAGCCGATGGAAAGGGCATAGACAAGGGCGATTAAAACAATGGAGAAACCAATGACGAGCAGGATGGCTGACTGCCAGTTGCCTATCAAACGTTTTGATTCCTGGATGAATTTTGGTTCTGACGAATCTCCCGGGTTCGTGGTGCAGCTCACCGCGTAGACCGAGGAAACGAAGAAAATGAGCAGCAGCAGTAATGCAAGTTTTCTCATGCGAACGCCCTCAGAGCCTTGTTAATGGCAGACATGAATGTCACTATCAGCGCTATGGAAAGATTGGGCAGGAAAAACGCCATGGGCAGGATTTTTCCGACATCCCAGAGCGAAACCCCAAAACCCGTTGAATCGCAAACAGGAGCGCCAAGTTCTGTGTTGATTGGCTTATCCTCAAGAATGCCCTGGTAGGAGGTGCAGTCTGCCAGCGAGATTGAATCATACATCAAAAAGCTGAAGTTTACGAAGAACGGCAGCAGAGCATAGAAAGCAATGCAGAGCGCAATCAGCAGGTTGCCGCTGTTTCTTGTGGGCGGAAAAAAACGGAGCAGGAACGCAGCAGGAAGGATAAATTTTATTACGAATTCCTTTGTAAACTGGAGCATCAGGCTTTGGATTGAAATGCTCACCAGCGCGGGGATGGCATAGGTATTGGAAAGGGTCTCGAGCTGCATTGCATAGACCTTTTTGTAGGCCTCCATCATTGTCGTGAAGGTGCCTTCAAGTATCGCTCCGGCGGTGTAGGCCCAGCCAGAATCCATTGTCATTTTTATCTGGCCATCGACATAGAAGGAAATCATGGAGGCTGTTTTTGCCTGAAGCGTTTTTGTGCAGGAGATCGCGTTGTCGACTGGGCCAAAGGCTGAAGAATAACACGTGCCGGTGACAGGGAAATTGCTGCGGGAAAGATCTATCAGTTCGGTGGAAAGCAGACAGGAAAAACCGACAAGGCTTGCAAAAGTCACCAGCAGCGCAATTGAAATCGCAAGATGATAGGCCTCGTCTTTTGCAAGCATGCTGAGCTGTGCATTGTGAAAACCGGTTCCAAAAACATAGGCAATGGTGATTCCAAGAACCGAGATCGCTATGAGAACATAGAGAAGGGTGGCCTGGTCTCCAAGAATGTCTGCAGTGGTGACCAGGCAGGACTGGGCAAAGGCAATGAATGAAAACAGTAAAAGTGCCAATAGTATTTTTCTCATATCAACCTCTCCATTCCTGAGATATAGGCTTCGCCGCCAAGTGCAACGGCCACAGACCTGGTTGCTGTCACAGTCATCAGCCCTATGAGCAAGACGTCAATGTAGGATATGACCACAAGCGAATTGACCTGGTAGAGGAAATCAAACACTGCCTCATAGGCGGCATCAACACTAAAGCCTGCACCGGCAGAGGCAAGAATTTGGTCAAGGGCAAGAAGCCCGATGCTTGTTACGGTGCCAAAGAAGGCGACCATAAGCTGGTAAATCCAAATGCTGAGGAAGAAACAAACTTCGAAAAACGGGCCGCAGGGGATTGACTGGATGGTGGCATAGATGATTTCGCCCATGGAAAGCAGGACGCGGATTACAGGATATTCGCAGATGGACTCTATTATTGTATTGGCATTGTACTTTGGCGGAGAAACCGCGTCAAGGTCCAGGGTTGGAACCTCGATGCCTCCCATCTGGCCGTGGAATATGCTTATGATGATAATCGAAAGGGGAAAGAACAGGTAGACGCCAAGGGAAATGGCGATGAGCGTGGTGCCGACCTGCCTTGAAAATGGAATGACCCTTAGTATGAAACCCAGGGGCAACAGCACCGAAAGCCCATAGGCCTTGAAAAAGGCAAGCAGCACGCCTATTGATTCATAGATAAGAATCACGTTTATCAGGCCGCTGGCGCCTGCCTGAAGCGCCGAGCTAAGCGGGTAGAGGCCGCCATAGCGCGTAAAGCCATAGCCGAACATAAGTAGGAAACCAAATGAGTAGGAAACGCCATAGGTTGATACCGCACGAAGACGGCTCATCCCCTTGATGACGTATTCGTAGGCAGTCACCGCGGCTGCCTGCTGCTCTGCGACGGTTGAAGCAGCATAGTCAAAATAATCAGCGCTCTGCGAAACGACCTGTTTCTCTGCAAGCGCAGACGTTATGATTTCCACAATATAACCCGATGCCCCTACCACCGAGATTACGATTGCCAGCAGCAGTATGGCTGCTATGAGCTCGCGCGTCTCAATCTTTACCCAGGCATCAAGCTGGGGCATGGAAAAGGAAACCGCCGCCATCTTTGTAGCCGCAAGCATTATTACAACAAGCATAACGACAACGGGGAATGCCTTGAAATAATCAGACTGCAGAAAATCATCAGCAGATATTGAAAAAACTAAAGGCGCAAGTAGCAGCAAGAACAGTGGGATAAGCGACAGGCGCATAGCAAAAGATACGGCCAGAATGTATATAATCTTTCTGTTGATCTGAAGCGGCGGCAGGCATAATGATTTAAATTTGAAGCAGTCCAAATTCATACATGAAAAGGCTATTGTTCGCATTGCTTCTAATTGGTGTGTTGCTTGCACAGGAATGCCCTGAATGCAAGCAGGTTGCCACATTCCCAAAATCCAAGCTTGTCAGCGTGATGGATGAGCAACAACATCTGATAAGGGTATTTCTGATTAATGATACTATAAATAGGGAAAGGCTGGCAAATGCAACCCTGATAGTATATATCTATAATGAAAGCTTTGGCGATTTTGAAAAAATCTACAGTGATAACAATGGAACTGCCTTTTATGATTTTTCAGACCATATGAAAGACTGCAGGCAGTACAAGTTTATCTATTGCTACTGCCCGACAGGAACAGGATGCCTGCTGAGCCACTGCCTAAACGCAACAGGAGTAACTGTTGGAACTTTGCCTACAGACATAAACAGCATAAAAGAGGGCAAATCTCCTGTGCCAGCACCTGCAGCGATAGCGCACCCGGCAAACCTGCCGTCTTTTGACATCCAGGCCTACTGTCCGCCGCCCGAAACAGGGTTGGGGGTTCCGACTTTCTGCATCCCTCTTGCAATACTCTTTGCAATGCTAAGCGGGGCAATGTATGCAAGCGGAAGAAACCCGTTTCAGGGATTTGACATGTCTGGCCTGCGCAGCGGCAGACACATAAAATACGAGGCCCGCGGAAGAGGCGCCGGCTTTGATTTTTCACAGCACCTTATGGCTGCAGGAATGCAGGTCGGGATGTATGCTGCGGCAACTGCAGTGGCAGGCGTAGCTGCGGCTGGAGGAAAGGCTGAGTTTGCTAAAGACGTTAGGGACTACAGGGGTGGTGCAGCAGACATGGGAAAAAGGGCAGGTCTTGCTGTTCTTGGCCCTGGAATTTCAAGGCTCGTTATGGATTATGGCAGGGTAAAAGGAAAGCAGGCACAGATGCAAGCAGAGGCAAACAAGGCACCAAAGCATGGATTATGGAGTAAACAAGCTGAAAAGATAGGCTTCTGGGGTGCACGCGGGGCAGCAGAAAGCGACTATTGGAAAGGCATCAGCATCTCTGATAAAAGAAAGGAGCTTGCGGAGAAGCAGGAGATGGGCCGAACAGGATCTGAAGCAGGCGTAAAAACCGGATTCTGGTCTCCTGCAGGAGTTGTCCTGGCAGGAATTTTCGAATCAAGCATTTTCGGAAGGGCTTACATGAGCGTTCCGACAATGGATGTTGCAGGCGCAAAGCAGATTGCACGCGATAGCAAGGAAGTTGAAAAACAAAAAGGAGAAGGGCAGCAACAGGAACAGATGGGACAACGCCTGGGTTATGATCTTTTTAGTATCTTCGGAGTAAAAAGAAGCGATTTTGAAAACAAGGGCAACATGAATCGTGCGCAGGCGGCTTACCAGAATCAAAAATTACAGGAGCTGGCAACCAAAACCGGAGCAACTATTGTTACTTTCAAACAACCTGGCCAGCCAGATGGTATAGCACTCCAATACGTGGTCAAAGGTGCAGACGGAAAAAACGTAAATATTTACTGTGAATTCAGGCAAACAGAAAGAGGCATGGAACCAAGATTCATGCTGGTAGACTCACAGGGCAAAATAAGTAACATTGAAACAGTATATGAAAGGGGTAAAGGAACCATAGACGGTCATGGTGTAGAAATAGCTCGTGCTAAAGTCGGAGAGTATGATGCAATTATAGGAGGAAAAATCATAAAACAAGCGATGATGGACGACATTGTAAAGGTCGATGGAAAACTCATTTATGACCCAATGCAAAAACAGGAAATAATCCAGAAGGCAAAAATCACTGAGGGAGATATCGTAGGCCTAACGTTAACTGGCACTACTCTGCAGATTGGAAAACCAGGAGAGGTAGGCACCAAGGGAGATGTGCTTGGTCTTTTTAAGGGGGGAGAAGCAGCCCTAAATGATGCGCTTAAGAATGGCAGCGATATGGGAGCTGCAAAACTACAATACAACGAAGCAATATATTTAGTTAAACAGGCTCTTGAGACACAAGCAGTGGAAGAGAGAAAGGATGAAATTGGAAAACAGAAGCAACAGCTGGAAAAGGATTTGCTTCAGAATACCCCAGAACAAAAACTCTGGGTCAGTTTAAAAGAAGAAGGAGAAGCGCAGGAGCACATAAAGGAAGCGAATAAGGCTAAGGCAGCTGCAGACCAGGCAAGGGCAGCGGGCGATGCCGATACGGCTGCTGCATACATAAAGGTTTACAAGGAAAACATTGCTGAAGCACAGAAACACTTGGATGAGTCTGCCAAGCACATGCAGATGTATGGTGACCGAGTACTTCAGACACATGGCGATTCGATAACTTTACAGACAATAGATGCTGTGGCAGTTAGAACACAGCAGCAGATGGGCCAGCTTGACCTACAACTGGCTGCTGGAGCTATAAGTAAAATGACCCATGAGGATGAGATGGCTAACCTGGAGAATCGCATGGAAAAACTGAGACAATCACAGGAAGCAGTACAAGCTAATCTAGAGAATACGGGCACCATAGTTGCAATCTATAGAAATGTTGAGGGGATTGCTAAGGAAGCTGGAGTAGACACTAGTGCAGCTGCACGCACTGGTATTGTTTCCACCGCAGTCCATGAAAAAGCTTACGAGCAAACGACAGGATTTTTAGAAGAAGCCCAGCAGAGAGTCCAGGCAGCCAGGGAAGACCTTGATAAAAGATTCAAAGAAGGAAAATTAGATCTGGATGGTTACAGGCACGAGACAGAGAGAATGAATAAAACTGAAGATGATCTGACTAGGATGCAAAGGGACACGAAAAGGATCGAAGAAAATGCAAGCAGGGTGCCGCCGCACGTGCAACAAGAATACCTGGCGCAGATGCATGAGCATTTTGTGAAGACCAATGCTCCTACAGTGGTGGCAGTTTCAGAGGCCTACCAAACCACAACAACGGCAAAGGAACTTTATGGCAATGCCAGTAGAATTGATAACGCGGTAATACTTGCCAAGGAAGACTCAGTTGGCCAAGGAATGGCAATTCTGAATCATGCAAATCGCGACGGAGCAGATTTCGCTGCACCAAAAACAGGAGGACCGAGTTATTTTGCCGCAATGATTTACGAACGTGAGCTGCAGAGAATGAACGAAACAGGAGACCCTGCGGAGTATCAGAAGATCCACTCAAACCTCATGCAAACAAGCCTTTTGGCGCAATATGCTGCTGAAGGCGGGAAACAGGCAAAGATGGTAGATGAAGCCCTAAAAGATTCCTACAGAATGCTGAATGAAAGGGAACAAGTCAAAGGAGAAAGGGAAGCTGCCAAGGAGCAGGATGAGGAAATCAAGAGGACGCATGCAGAAGAAAGGGCAAGGAAACAAGCGGCGATGAACGAGGCTGCAAGAAAGATGAGGCACGGGCCAAAAGACTGAACTTAAACAGGCTGCATCCTAGGACTATTTTGAACCAGTTGAACCAAAAGCCATGCTGCAAAAACCGAAAACTATTTATAGTGGGAAACGCCTCAGTAGAAAGCTTTAAATAGTGGGAAACTTCCAATAGATGTGTAATAAAGGTGTTAATGATGGTGAAAACGGAAAGGGGTTTCCTTCACAGGAAGGGATTTACTTCATTTGCCTTGATTCCAAGGCGCGGTTAGTTCTACCATTAGAAATACGCGACGCACTCGACATCAAAACAAATGGAAAAATCCTCATTAGCGTAAGCGTTGCGAAAGACGGAGAGGTTATTCTACGGCTAGCGAAAGCTCCGGCTGAAATCAAATCACGCGCATGCTCGCGAAATGCGGGCTATGTAGAAAAAAAACGAGGTGGAAAAAATGAATAAAATGAAAATAGAAGGAAAGGGGGTTGTAGGCGAAAGCCGAGGTGTTAGAGGCACGGAGGGACCGGAAAGGGGTTTACTTCACTGCCGAAGGCAGCAGTAGAAGGCAGCTTAGCTTTGCCAAGTATAAAGAGATAAAAGGTACAATAAAAAAGCTCGAAGGCATCGTGAAAGAGTACTCGATGGAGTATTCTGAATCCTTGTCTAGAGCACAAGGCGGAGCTAGAAGAAAAATCTACGAAGAAACGAAGAAGCTCTATGTAGAGGAATGCGAAGCTAAGATCGAACCAGTTAAGGATAGTGCAAGCAAACTTAGCGTAGCTCTGATGTGTGCCAACCAAGATCCCGGCAATAGGCCATTTGACTATGCCTTTGGCGAAGCGATGGCTCTTGCAGAAAAAGGAGACTTTCTTAGTGCCGGGGCACTTCTCAGGGATGTTGGCAGTTTTAAGCCTGCCAACGCGGGGGGGACAGAAAGGTGCGAGAAGCTTGCTGACCGTTCTATGGGCGAGTTAGTTCAACGTGTGTTTGAGGCGCAGGGCGCAAATGCTGCTGAAGAACTGATTCGTCTGCTGACTTGGAACGGTACAGGAATAGAACTCAATCGTTTGCCAGGCGCAGACCGTATCATAAATACGGCCATCGATAGTCTTGAACAAGCGGGTGATCTCCGAAGAGCATTCGAAATAGGCGCCTACTGGCAAAGGGACTATCTATTCTACATAGGTTACAGATCTCCTGTAGAGACTGATAGGACCGAATGCTTGTTCGCAGCCTGGAGGGGGCTATAACTCTTCTTTTTTCTTTTTTATGAGATTGCAATGAAAAACAAAAACGAGGTGGAAAAAATGAATAAGATGAAAGGAAGGGGTTTACTTCACCGGCAAAAAAAGGCCGGATGAAGAGGACAGGAAACAATTCAGGAAATGGTTTGAAAAGTTCGGACCTGCGGTCAAAAAACTTGCAGTGCCGAATAAAGGTGAGCTGTTCGAACCAACCGCAGAACTGTTCCTTGATTTAGGAGTTGATTTGCGAGACTTAAAGGCATCGCGAAAGCTTCGGACAACGGTCAGAAACGTCGATGTATTTCTCATGAACGTCTTTGACATTCCCATGGCCGTGGCAGACCGCTATGTAGGCGCAGGATTAACCGGCGGAGACGTATTTGCTGAGGAATTGGCAAAACGGCCCACATTCCCCGCTAGAGATATAATCACACAGAAATACAATTTTGGTGAATGCCGCCTTGTTCTTGCAGCATCTCCTGAAACTGTACCCAGGATAACGCGGGTTATAGCTCCGAATGGGCGGGCCGAGTGGCGAGCGGATAATCCGCTGCGAATAGCAACGAGGTACCCGAAACTTGCCGAGCTCTACATGAATGCATTTGATCCAAGTTTTGGCTGGGGAGGAGAAATGCCGCCACTCAGGATCAGTTCACTTAACGGCGCAATTGAAACTGCCGTTGCAATGGGTATGGCAGATGCGATAATAGATCTTGTGGCGAGCGGCGAAACTCTGAGGGCAAATGGGCTTGTGGAGGTCTATTCATTCAGCAAATATTCTGCAATGATGCTATGGAAGGGCGAGTTTCAGGCCAGGTGAATGCGACTAGCGGGCAGAATGGCCGGGCAGGCTGCGTTGCCTGCGGGTGATGCCCTTTTTATTTTTTCTTTTTCATAAGAAACTAGCGAGATGATACTTATGAAGCTTACACCAAAAGGAATGCGGGATTTTCTTCCGGAAGAGGCTGCGGTACGTGAGGAAGTGCGGGATCGCCTGGCAACAGTTTACAAACGCTACGGATTCCTGCCGATGGAAACGCCTGCGCTGGAATATCTTGAAACTCTGCAGGCAAAAGCAGGCGACGAAATTGACAAGCAGATTTTCGTGCTTAACGACGAGCGATTAGCGTTGCGCTTTGACATGACTGTGCCTTTGGCGCGCATAGCAGCGTCGTTGGAAGCCCCGCGGCCTTTCAAGCGCTATGTAATCGGACCTGTGTGGCGAAAAGAAGAGCCGCAAAAAGGCCGCTTCAGAGAATTCTGGCAGGCTGATGCAGATATCATCGGCTGCCCGGGAATGCGCGCTGAAGCAGAATTGCTAACTATGGCAAAGGAAATTTGCAGCGATTTCGGATTCAAGAAGCCGAAGATGCTGATTAACAACAGGAAAATACTTGACGGCATGGCAAAGCGTATCGGATTCGAAGATAAGAAAAACGAAACTCTGCGGTTGCTGGATAAGATAGACCGGGTGGGCCGCAAGCCAGTGGAAGAGGAACTGATCAAGCTTCTTGGCCAGAGAGGCGAGGAACTGCTGGCTATTATTGCAGCTGGAAAAACAAATGATGACAAGCTGGAAGCAATAGAAAAAATATCACCAGAAGGCGCAACAGAACTACGCGAGCTGCTTGCGCTCTGCGACTTTGAACTACAGATTGACCTTACCATGGTCCGCGGCCTTGGCTACTACACCGGCCCGGTTTACGAGGTAAAATTAAGCGATGATATGGGCACCATAATGGCAGGCGGCAGATATGACAACCTGCTTTCAACCTATGGCAGAAGCGATTTCGCAACAGGCATTTCAATAGGCATAGAACGGCTTATTACGCTGGCGGCGGAAAAGAAAAAAGAAAAGCCAACAGCCACAACAGACGTATTCATTGCGAATGTAAAAGATGAATTCTACGAAGCTGCAACACGGCTTGCCAGTAGTTTAAGAGCTGCGAAAATCCGCTGCGAAACAGACCTGAATAAACGTAATTTACGCAAGCAGCTGGATTATGCATCCGTAAGGAAAATCCCATTCGTAATAGTAATCGGCCAGCGGGAAGTGGAAACAGGCCTGTACAAAATAAAGAATATGGAAACAGGCGAGGAAAGCGAAATGGGCGAAGAGCAGCTGATTGCAGATTTGGGGGAGAAATAATGCTTAAGGTGCCTGTTGTTTATCTGAAAGACAAGCAGGCGTTTGAGAAGCGGACAGGTGCGATGCGGCTATTGGGCAGCGCAGTGGAAGTGGTGAAAAAGCTTGGCAAAAAGCATGAGCTGGTGCACCTGATAGACCTGGAACTGCAAAAAGGCAGCATGGCGAATTTTGATACTTACGATAAGCTTACTTACTTCACCCACATCCAGGTGGAATGCGAAGATCGGATAGCAGTAGAACGGTTGCTTGCGCTGAAAGCGCGCGTAGTGGTGCAGCTGCCAAGCAAGCTGCCGCTGGAAAAATACAATAAAAAGCTGCTGGTTGGCATTGCCTCAGGCACCGAAGACGCGTCTGCAGTTGGCGATGTGCTGCTGGAAAATCCGTCTATTGCAAAAATCGCATTATATGAAAAACAGGGAAAGAGAATAATGCTGCACGAAAAAGAGTGGGATAAAAAAACAAAAGTATGGGCGCTTATTTTGTGAGGATAGTGAACCCGCTCTCGTCCATCTTGACCGGATAGGTCCGCATGGAATGATGGACTCCCTTCATCTTAAGCACTTCCAGCACGCGGACACGCTCGCTTTTCTTGCTGTTGTACTTGAAGCCGATGTTTATCCAGCCGTCTGTGAAGCTTTCGATGCCTGATGCTGTTGAAGGCAGCGCATCTGCCGTTGAAACTGAAGTGTCTTCGGAGATGATCATCGTTGTCGCGCCCCAGCTGCGCACGTTGTCTATGAATTTCATGAAACCCTTCTTGCGTTCCTCGTCGTTCTTGAAAAACAAGGCAATAGGCATGATGGAGTCTATTACAACGCGCTTGACATTGAACGTATTGATTATTTCCTTTACCGCGCCGGACTGCTGCAGGAACTGGTCCACTTCGTAGACTGGATAATCCAGGAACACCAGCTTCTGTTTTTTCTCGATGTCCTCCAGCTGCCAGTTGTAGCCGCTCATGTTGAACAGCATGGAATCCTTGCTTTCTTCGATGGCAACGTACATGCCTGCTTCGCCGTACTGCTTGGCGCCTTCGTACAGGAACTGCATGCCAAACGTGCTCTTGCCTGCGCCCGTGGGCCCGCCGATGGTGACCACGCTGCCTTCAAGCAAACCGCCGCCGCTGACTTTGTCCAGGCCTGCTATGCCGCTTTTGACAAATTTCCTTTCTCGCATAAAAATCACTCCTTTTTGTCCTTGCGCTCCAGCACCCGCTTACCCAATTCAGCTCTCGCGGAAAGCTGCCTATGGAAATTGGCAAGCTCTTCCGGTGTCGCAAGTTTTGTGAGCACCGTTTTCTTGTATTCCGAAGTCGTTGCAGCCAGCTGCCCGAGCAGCTCGTGCGCCGCATGCAGCGAAAGCTTAATTTCGTCGGGCCGCAGTATCTCTGCGGTAAATGGCGAGTTCGCCAGGCTGATGTTTGCCAGCACCAGGAAATTGCGCGTGAGAATCTTAACCACGATGGACGAGGAAAAGTTCTTGCCATCTTCTCCGCCAATAGGCTCTTCTATCTCTCCCAGCGCATAGACTACGCCGGGCATTTTGATCAGATGGCCTATGAAACCAGCGCCCAGATTCTGCACGTCCTCTTTAGTAGCCGCATGAATGTCGAAATAAAGCAGCGCTAACACTCCGCCTTCTTTCACTACCTTGTCTGTAATCTTTCTTATATCCGGTTTTTGTTCCATGTTTCTGGTTAGGAAAGGATTGATTTTAAATCCCTTTTATGCAAACGGGCATCATGAACCTTGTTTTCAATGAAGATTCTCTCAACTGGCTAAGGCAAAAGGGTTTCAGCGACAGCGATATCGAAGACTCGCAGCGCTGCATTTCCATAGCTGCGAAGAGCGCAAAAAACGGCGAACTGACCTTCCGGCTTCCGGTTGACACCACGCTGAAGGTGGCCGCACTTGCCTACGCAGTGGTTCTGACCATGGATGAGGAAACGATTACCGGCACTCTGGTCTCCATGTCCGAAGAGGCGCGGGATGCGTTCAACGAGGAAATGGAAATCGGTGAACTGGAGCAGGTTACTGCAAAAATAGGCAAGATAAAGCTTGGCCGACGGTATTCTGACGCAAGAACGAAAACAAGCATCAAGAAAGACCGGACCAGCTTCGAGTAGCTACAGCTTAATTTCTAAAAAACTGCCGTAGTCCAGCAGCACTTTCTTATGGCCAAGCATTTGGCTGAGCAATTTTATCTGCGGCGCATGCGTTACCACGATAATGACTTCTTCTTTTGAGCGTTTTATGCTGGCGAGCAGTTTCTTTAACTCGGGCAGCTCGGTGGTTTCAAGCAGCTGCTTCCGCTCGTTTATTTTTGCCAGTCCTAGAGATACGGCGATTATGGCTGCAGTCTGCTTGGTTCTTGGCACAGGCGAAGTGATGAGCGCAACACGCTTGCCGCGTATCCCTTTTGCTATCTGCCTTGCGGCAGCAATAACCGGTACGTTTGATTCTGGCAACAGCCTGCCGTTGCTACGATCGTAAGCGCCATGCCTGAAGATAAATAGTTTTTTCTGGATTTTTTTCTGCAGGCCTTCAATTTTGCCTGCGCGAATGCAGGCTTTTCTTACCATATCTCTGGCTTTAACTCCCGAATTGATTATGTGCGTGCCTGGCATCATGCAAAAACCTACAGCAGCTCTCCTCTTGCCTGCTCAATCTGCATTCTTGCCACGTCCTGCTTCCTGCGGAAGTCAGGCAGTACTGAATTGGAAAATCGAATTGGTAACAATGAATCGTAAACCTCTTCCATGAGAGCAAAATATTTTTCCGCATCTTTCTTTTTGCCTTGCCGCAGACACTCGTACATTTCTCTCTTTAACTCGCCTGTGGCGTCTAGCAAGCCATTGAGATAGGAGACTTCACCTACTGGCAATTCGCTATAGCCCAGTATGCGCTTCTTCTCCACTGCCTCCAGCACTATTCTTGCTTCGGCGTATTCCTGCAGTATGTGATTTATCTGGTTTGGAAATTCAGTGCGGTATTTCTCAAACTTCTTTAGGCCGTCTTCTGCTTCCTGCAGGCTCTTGGCAGCTGCCTTCATGTCTTTTGCATGAATCGCCTTTATGGCGTTGGAGCAGGCGCGGACAATGGTGCGGTTCTCTGCAGTTATCTTATCCGTAGCCTCTTCTTTCTTCATGAACTTTTTTTCGATATCAGAAATGTCGATCATAAGCTGTTTTCCGTTTCCGCATTTTTAAATGTTTCGTTATGTGGTAGAAGGCATATTTTGTGGATATTACACATTAAACCGGCTTTTCTGCCAACTTTTTTGTTATTTTAACCCTATAAACTACATTAAAATGTATATTTAATACAGATTTCAACCAATCTTAAAGTAATAAACACAAGATATTTAAATAAGTATGTGTCAATACTAATCATGAAAACCAGCATAGATGCAAGAAAATACAGGTTCATGCTTACCATAGCAAGGCGCGATGGCATAGAGGATATCCGCGTTAGAGCTTTAGTCAACAGCGGCAAGCTCATAGAAGTGCGGCTGCCGCCTGGTATAGACGGCTGTGACATGGAGCAGCATATCAAGAAGGAGCTGCAAAAATCAGGCCTTGCCAAGCCGGCACTACGCTATCTGGGCAGCAAGCTGAAGCAGAATGGCAATGACCTAGTACGCTTCTTTGATTTTGAATGCAGCTGTAAGGCAAGCTAATTCTTTCCTGAGCCGGACTTGTAGCCGCGAAGAAATGCATCGTGAAGTCCGTCCGTAAGCTCCCATTCCATGCTTTCCAGTGATTTTTCCCGCTGCTCTTTTGTAAGCGGCCTTGCCTGTTCTGTGAAAAACACATGCTCAAAGTCAAACAGCACCAGCCGCCTTCCGGTCCAGTTTACATTCCGCGGTGCCGGATCCATAAGCATTATTCCCTTATCATGGCATTCCCTAACAAGTGCGCCATAGCGCTCGTAAAGTCCCCGGTCAAGCAGATGCATAAGCGATTTACCTTCCACCCACTTGAACAGTGCGATCTCAAAATCATCTACGAACATCCGACCAACTGGCTTGGCAACAGGAATGCCGCGGGCAGCCATCTCCTTTGCCTTTTCCAGATGGTCTGCCTCCCAGGGAAACATGGCAATCAGGGCCATGCTGCCTTCTCGGATTGTCAATGAACTTTCACGGTACTTCCGGTCATCATCAAAATCTTTGCCGCTGACAAAGCTGTTCTCAGTCATGGCAGCAATCAACCGCAGCCTGAAATAGGGATACATTATCGGAGATTCAAATGAAAACATTTCACGCACGTGCTGCTGCAGGTGCAGAACTGCTGCCTCGGAGAAGCCCACATCTGATTGGAAATCAAAGCGCTGGGAAACTTCGCAATATCTATTGTACAACTTGGCAAAAAGTTCTCTTGGATTTGAATGGCCAGACAACGCTTCGTGGCAATCTTTTGAGTTATACAGCGCGTTCAGCCAATTGCCACTGGTAAATGTTCTCTTGCCACGTACCCTTTGAAAAGGAAGGTCGTCGTCTTTTATGAGGCTGCTTACGGTTTCAACTGCCGCATCCAGAACCTTGTTTTCATCAAGACCACAGTGGCTGAAAACATCGTAGGCGATGAGAAGACTAGCGACAAGAACATTGGCATATGCAGACCTGGCCATAAACTGATGCCTTGAAGCTATGCTAACCTCTAGAAAAGAATCGTTAATAGAACAGCTTTCAAATGATTTGGCAATGCAGCGGTTGATCTCTGGGATATCAAGTGGATCTCTTGGTTTTGCGGTTTCCAAGAGCTTTGCAGCGAACTGCCTTAATCTGGCCTTGTCGAACTGGTGCTTATTATCCAGATAGCTGCGTATAAGCGGTTTTTTCTCAGGAACGAAGATGCTCGGCCTTTCGGCTCGTGCTTTGTCCCAATAGCGCAATCTCTGCATGGTTATTTATGTGTAGAGAAAAGTATAAAAATGGATTCGTTGGAACTGCGGCTTGTGACAGTGTGTGCAACGGCAAAAAGCGTTAAGGAATGTTTTTAAACTATTACCACCTAAAGAGATAATATGAAACAACTACATTCAACACAGCACAAGGAATCGATGAGAATAAGCGTAATGCCAACTGGTTTTAGGAACATGCCTTTTGCCACGCCTAAACCGCTTGGTGAATTGCCGTACTCGGAAGTGAAAAAGCTGCTTGCTTTTGAAAGCATTGAAGGCGGCGATGCGAAAGAGCGCATAAAGGCGCTTAGATACCTGACGAGGTTCCCTGAACTTCCGGCAGTACGATGGAATGTCGTCAACTGCATGATGGACTATAAGCCGGAAGTGCGAAATGCAGCAGTGAAAGTCGCAACGGAGATAAAGCTCAACGAAAGCGACATATGCAGAATCGAGGCAGTCCTACTCGGCAGAGACACGGCAAAGCAAATTCGGCTTATTGAATGCATGGAGCAGCTGGGAGAACAAAGAGTTGCAGAAGCTCTCGTAGAACTTACCCGTAACGCAGTGAAGAACAACTACGAACTATTCTACGGACCGCTGGGAAAAGCATTTGAGAAAATAAGGCTCATCCTGGTGAAACCTGAAACCATGAGACAGCTCATAGACGCCCATCTGAATGACGACAGGCTGCAGACAGTGGACGGCAAAGCCGCACGAATCATTTTCGGCAGCCATTAAAACACATATTTCCACTAAAAAGCACTATTTAAAAACCCTTTGATGCATATATATTATTGGTGATATTGATGAGAAAGCAGTATGGAAAAATATTCGCAGGTGCTGGTCAGGGTGAAAAGGTTGCTAGATATACTAGATGGAAAGACCATTTTGGTACCACTATTTCAGAACATCTTGCACCTGCGCTTGATTCCAAGGCCGGAAAAAAGCTAGTTCTTGAAGCTAAAGATGCGGGCGGAAACGTTGTTGCAACAAAGGTTATAGAAGAGAGAAAAGAGAATAAGAAATTTTGGATTGCAACAGCCACGGCGCTAATTGGCGCAACTGTAGTGGCTTCTGCTGAACGCATTATTCAAGCTACTGGCAGTTTCACGTTTGGAATGGTCGTCGCAGCTGTAGGCACAACAATAGTCGTAGGTGGCTTTATCATGTCAATAGTAACTGGCCACAGACTGAGTAGAATCGAAGAGGCAGAAAAAAGATTGAGAGATTCGGAAACTAAAGAACAGTAATTCTTTTCTGATTTTTATATTTTTAATTTCAAGTGAGCGTCAGCATTATAAAACTTTTTGACAGATAGACTACAAGAGGTTGGGTTAGATGGCACTAAACTTAAAAGGAAAACATTTGCTGACGGATTTTGATTTTACGAAAGAGCAGTATGAAGAGCTGCTGCAGCTGGCATTGAAGATGAAAAAAGGCGAAGTGAAAAAACAGCTGCCAGGCAAGTCATTGATAATGATGTTCCAGAAGCCGTCCACGCGCACGCGACTTTCTTTTGAAATAGGAATGACGCGGCTTGGCGGCCATGCAGTATTCCTTGATTTGGGCACAACGCAGCTTGGACGCGGCGAAACGATTGCTGATACGGCCCGCGTCATGGCAAGGTATGCTGATATAGTAATGGCAAGGCTGAACTCCCAAAAAGACCTGGAAGAAATAGCGAAATATTCGAAAGTGCCTGTAATTAACGCGCTGACAGACATGTACCATCCGTGCCAGATAATGGCTGATTTGCTGACTGTACTTGAGCACAAGGGCAAGATTGCAGGCTTGAAAGTAGTATTCCTTGGCGACTGCGGCTTCAATATGTTTAATTCAACGGCAATCGGCTTCAGCAAGCTTGGCGCAGACGTCTATGGCGGCTGCCCAGACAAGCCGGAATACAGGATGAAACCGGAACTGCTGGAAAAAGCAAGAAAGCAAGGCAGTGGAAAAATAGTACTCACAGCAGATGCAATTGAAGCGATAAAGGATGCAGATGTCGTAATGACTGATACCTGGGTTTCCATGGGCCAGAAAGACGAGGATAAGCGAATCAAAGAGCTTATGCCTTACCAGGTTAATCCTGAGCTTATGAAGCATGCGAAGCCTGATGCGGTATTCATGCACTGCCTGCCTGCACACCGCGGCCAGGAAGTGCTTGACGCAGTAGCCGATTCTAAACAATCAGTAATCTTCGACCAGGCTGAGAACAGGCTTCATGCGCAGAATGCCATAATGGTTGCTTTGCTTGGTGTATAAAAAGAACTCTACGATCGGGGTAGCAACAGACGGCATCAGAATATTTAAATAACATGTGTTATTTTAAAATAACAAATCTAAACAAAAAGATTTATAAATGACATATGTTATATATAAAAATATGATTGAAAAATACGCCCTTCTTCTGGCAATGAGAGAGGTGTTGCAAAATCCGCAAAAGGATTATTCGGTGCGTGAGCTTGCCAGAGCAACCGGCCTTAGCGTTTTTGCCAGCAAGCAAACATTGGATTATCTTCTGCAGAAAAAGATGATAACACTTAAAAAAATAGGGAAAACCTACCAATATAGAGCTGTCCTTGAAAATTTCTTGACAAGGCAATGGAAGGTCATATTCTCCTTAGAAGAGTTGGACAAATCAATGATAGTAGAGAGAATTCTGAAAACAAACAAAGGCATATTGAGCATAGTGCTCTATGGAAGCGCTGCCATAGGAAGGGATGACGGGGACAGTGATATTGACATGCTTGTGATAGCTGATACTACGGCAGAAGGGAAAAAGGCAATAGCTTCCCAGGCGAGGGGAACCGTGAAGGAAGTAAACATCTCTGTTTACACCCCTGAGGAATGGAGAAAAAAAGCAGCCATTGATAAAATTTTCTATGAAAATGTAATAATAAATTCCATACCGCTTTATGGTGAAAAGCCGGTGGCGCTATGACAGACCTGAATGAAAATGTCAGAAAAATACCTTCGGACAGGAAAAGGGCCCTTAACTCACTTAAAATGGCAGAGCACAAGCTTGAGAGGGCAAAAGCAGACTTGGGCAATAACTGCTATGAAGACTCGCTGATCAACGCCTACACTTCCATGTTTCATTCGGCTAGGGCTCTGCTCTTCAGGGACGGCTACAAGGAAAAAAATCATTATGGCCTTTGCATGTACATACGGGAAAAATACCATGGCCTGCTTGAAATGAGATACATAAACGAATTGAATACTCTCAGAACAATACGGCATAAAATAATATACGGCGATGAAGACGTTAACATCAGGGAAGTTCAGGAAGCTGAAACCAAAAGTGCCATAGAACTTGCAGCTGGTTTCCTGAATGCTGTCAAAAAACTGATAGAAGGAAATCCCCAGAAGAATGAGCAGGAATAGGGCAGAACGAAACCTATTTATTCTTATTTATGGTTATAGAGATGAAGAGGGTGGTAATTTGAGTTCTATAGACGATGTTTTGAAGTATATAGCCACAAACGAAATCAGATGGATTGACTTCCAGTTCCTTGGCATGGACGGCGCGCTGCACAGGACTACTGTTTCCAACAGGAAGCTTGATGAAAGCAGCTTTGGCAAGGGCATTCGGACAGCTGACCTGCGCGAAGTATTCGGTGAAACGGCACAAGGCGAGCTAGTACTGCTGCCGGATCCGGATACGCTGGCAAGGCTGCCGTGGGAGCCGTCTACCGTAAGACTGCTCTGCGACGTAATAGCAATGCCGAGCGCAGAAAAATACGCAAAGGATTCAAGGACTATTTCAGACCGCATTGAAACAAACCTGCAGGCTGCAGGCATCAATGAAGCGAAAATCGGCGTTGATGCAGACTGCTACGTTTTCGATACAGTCACCATGGAAAAGATAAGCATCGGAAGAGGCGCCGGCGCTTTGCTCGATTCAAGGGAAGCCAAGTGGGGCCCATCTCCATTGACATTCGACAATGGCGCTTACGTAAGCCAGCCCTATGATTCGCTTTATGCGGCACGCGGCCAGATTGCAGAAACGCTGGAAGACAACTTCGGCGTAATGGTTGACGGCCACTGGCACGGCACTGGCTCTACTGGGCAACAGACATTCCAGCTGGGCGAACGCGGTGTGAAGTCGGCAGCAGATGCCTTCAACACATTGAAATTCGTAGTAAGGAACCTGGCCAGCGCAGTCAACGTATCAGCCACGTTCATGCCCTACCCGGTGGAAGGCGAAAAAGGCAATGACCTGGAGATGTCGCTCAGCCTTTGGAAAACTTCTGAAAACAATTTGTTCTACGATGCAGAAGACAAGTACGCGCAAATAAGCCAGAACGGCAGGTACTTCATCGGCGGATTGCTGGAGCATGCAAGATCTCTTGCCCTATTCACTTCGCCATTGCCGAATTCCTACAGAAGGCTTGCAGCTGCAAACTTTACTGTCGGCTGGAGCGCAACCAAAAGCAACGCACTCGTATTCGTTCCGTTCTCGAGGAAGAATGCCAAGGAGCTTAAGCGCGTGGTTTACCGCGGCTCAGACTCATCTGTCAACGCGCATCTTGCCTATGCGGCAGTGCTCGCAGCAGGCCTTGACGGCATAAAAAGCAAGATAGACCCGGGCGACCCGAGCGAGGAAGAAGGCAAGAAGAAAAAGGAAATCGCACTGCCTGAGAACCTCTACGAAGCAATAGAATCGCTGGAAAGCGACATAAAATTCATCAAGGGCATTGCGCCTCCTGAATATCTGGAGAGCTACCTGGAGATGAAGCTCAGGCAGCACAAGGAAGACAAAACTGCGGTCAGCATGGACGACCACAGGCGGTATTACAACATCTAGTTTTTTCTTTTTCTTATTTTTTCTTATTTCAACACATTTAAAAACTCATTTTACCATAGTATAAATCAGGTGGTTAGGATGAAGGCAATAAATTATCATGACCTAAGGACTGAAAATAGGATTCAACTTGGCGTCCATAAAGGACTATTATTCGGGAAAAAACTCAAGGCCAGCACAGAGATTGGCGGAGTAGCCTTGAATGTTTATGCATCAGGAAAATTTTTCACCACGTATACGGTGATGGTAGATTCAAGAGGACTTTGCGGCAAACTTAACAACATAGCTAAGGGTAAAAAAGAGTGGGCGGAAGAAAAGACCGATCCGGGCAGCATACCATCTCCGTTTCCGTATACCACGGCCCCGACTAAAGTGGATATGTCATTCGAGACCGCTTACATCAGAGGCCTAGCATTCAGAACAAATGGCAAAATGGATGCCGTACTTCTTGAAACCAGGGAAAAAGCAGAGAAAATCGTTAAGGAACTAAAAGAAAACGGCGAAATAACAGATGCCGTGACGGAAAGCATAACCAGGGCGAATCTGAATAACGCACTTTTCAAGCTTATTGATGCGCTTCAAATGATTTCATTGGGATACGGGCGGGATGTAAGCAAGGATAAACTGATTGCAGCTGCAGGCCTGGACAAGCAACTAATATGACGGCAAGTCCATAAACATACATTTAAAAACACTTACATACACTATAATAGTATGGCTGCCGTAAATGTTTTATCGGGAAGCGACCAAGTTCGTAACCGGCTGATTGAGCAGAGAAACGTGCAGCCACAAAAACCTTCTCTTGGAAAACACAAAACGGTTACAGATGCAAGA
>JAZDDV010000022.1:0-24401 GCA_043809425.1 Microcaldota archaeon
GGATTTATCAGCTGATTAACCGAGGTCATAGCGTAGCAGATGTGGAGAATGCGACTGCGCTGCTAAAAGACTCGGCATTCAAGGTGCTTTATCATATAATGCCAGGCCTGCCAGGCTCTTCCCCTGCGAAGGACATTGCGCTGGTGAAAAAACTGTTCAGCGACAGCAGGTTCCAGCCAGACATGCTTAAGATTTATCCAACGCTTTGCATGAAAGGCACCAAACTCTATGAAATGATGGAGCGCGGCGAGTACGAGCCGTACGATTCGGAGAAAGCAGCTGATATAATCGCTGAAATGTTCCGCTACATACCAAAATACGTACGCGTCATGCGCATCCAGCGGGACATACCTGCAAATTTAATCTCTTCAGGAGTGAAAAAAAGCAATCTGCGCGAGCTGGTAGCGGAAAGAATGAAAGAAAAAGGAATTACAGCAGCGGAAATCAGGGCAAGGGAGATAGGCCTGAGCAAAAAAAGCAGAAAAAACCTGGAGCTACGCAAATGCCAGTATAACGCAAGCAATGGAAAAGAAATATTCATTTCCTATGAAAATGATGAAGTCATCGCAGGCTTCCTAAGGTTGCGGATCCCAGGCAGCAATGTCTTCAGGCCTGAAATAGTAAAGGCAGCGCTGATCCGTGAACTGCATGTTTACGGCCGTGAAGAGCGGCTGGGCGCAGCAGGAAAAATCCAGCACACGGGCATAGGAAAAAGATTGCTGCACGAAGCAGAACAGCTGGCAAAAAAAGAATTCAACGCAAAGAAAATGATAATAATAAGCGGTGTGGGCGCAAGAGAGTACTACCGGGCAGCGGGCTACAAATCCGAAGGCCCGTACATGGCGAAAAAATTATAGTTATTTTACGGTAACCGTCTCGTTTTTCTTGAACTCGTCAACCAGCGTGTCTCTTTGCATGAGCAGTTCCAGGTATTTTTTCTGGATTTCCAGGAATTCGTTTTCCTCGTTTTCGTCAAACACCTTTATCTGCCGCTGGGCGTTTTTCCACTGCAAAGCAGGCTCCAGTGAAGTGAGCCCTGCCAGCACCGTGTCCATCTTCTTCGCTTCCTGGCCGTCCAACCAAACCGTATCGCGCATTATCACGAACTTTCTCTGCTCCAGACCGCTGTATATCCCCATGCGCGCAAATAACTTCAGCAGCTCGTTGAACTTTGGGTCATTCGGCGTCGGGCCCACAGGCCGTTTTGTCCTGATGGAATCCAGCAAATCTGCCTTAAGCTCCTTGTCTTCCATGGCAGATATCTGCACAAGCGCATTGGCAAGCTCGTTTTTCAGTTCCACGTTTTGCTTTAGGATTGTCAGCCTGGTTTTAATGAGCTCGTAGACGTTGCCTGCTTTCTGCTCGATGGCTATTCGACGCTGCTCTACCGGAAATTCATTCAGTTTCTCAGTTGCCATCAGCCCGTCAAAATTAAGCAGGTAGAATTCGATGTTGTTGGTCTTGAGCAGATTGGAAAGCACGTGGATTTCATCATCCATCACTTTCAGCTTTTTCAGCATTTCATCTGCGCCGCTGTCATTTTTTCCTTTTAGGTACTCGGCCTTTAGGGCGAGGGACTCCCGCTCTGCGGTCAGCTCTATCAACCTGATTACTTTGTCTTTCATGGGATCGCCTTTGTATGAACCTTGGGAGGGTCACTATAAGAAGGAAGACAAACAATATAAAGATTGCTAAATAGATTGCTGTTGAAAACGACGAGAACAGCTCGAAGAGATCATTCTGCGGCTGGACCGGCGCTTCCGGAACTTCTGCAGCCTGTTTTATGGTTGCCGCTGCCTGATCAAGATTATCTGCCAGCAGCAGCAGCGAATAGGCCGTCTTATAATCCGGCTCGCTTTTCTTTGCCATGAAGATAGCTTGACTGGCGTAAACATTCGCCCATAGCGAAGTGCGCTTTTTCTGCAAAAGCTGCACCGTTGCATTCTGCTCTTCCTTACTCATGCTGCTGAAATTTGCAGCAGCCAAATCCATGGCCATCACATAGGACGAATCAAACATGGACGCGCCGTAGCGGCCCTGGTCATAGAGCTGCTGCGCGATCTTGAACCGCTGTTTGGTGTCTTCGTCATGCACGGTGCGGTTTGCCGCGGCAAGATAATCCGCAGCTGCCTGCTGCAGCCGCTGCTCGTCTATTGGCTTGCCCTCTTTGCCATTCCCCGCCGCAGCTGCAAAATCCTTTGCCGCCAGGCACCAGGCATCGGCAAAAGTTATCTCATGAAAATAAACATATTCTTCTTCGGTCAAATGCGCCGGCTTAAGCTGCGTTGAATTCATCTGGTCTTCTGCCCAGGCCTTGCGCAGGTCTGCACCGACAATCCATTCGAAATTGGCAGTAGTCATCGGCGGCCTGCCGATATCTTTAATGCAGTTGTTTATTTCTGCTGCCTTATCCTGGGAACTGCCGCTGCCGTGCACAAACGCCAGCGTTGCGATGTCAATGTAGCCTAGAAAAGCGTTATTGGCTGCCGTATAAACATAGCCAAGCGAAAGCAGCCTGCCACTCTCATTCACAGATGCGTTGAAATAATCGCTAATCCATTTCTCATCGCCGGTCTGCGGCAGCTGCTGCAGCGCATAGCTTTGCCGCTCTATCATCTTCTGCGAAATCGGCCTGAAGACTTCAAGCGCATTGTTTTCATAGGCAGAAAGATTTACCGGCTCCGGCTTGAATACCGGATATTCCGGAGCAGCCGGGGTGATGTTGTAGGCGACAAAATTAACCACGTCGGTTATGTTATCCGCGACAATGATGTGCAGGCCTTTTTCCTCCAGGCGCTTGAGCATCACGTAATCATAGATATTGGTTCTTGGCGATATGAAATTCCCTATGCCATAGGCGCCTGTTGCCATAGCTTTCTCGTAAACGCCGCCTACGGGCAGCACATGGCCTTCCGCATCAACTGCTCCGGTGATGACCGGATAATTCACTGCTGAAATATTGTGCGCAAGCAGATACGTCATGGATGCCATGGCAGCGCCTGCACTCGGGCCTTCCATATAATTAAAATCCGAATCTCCGCCAAAGCTCACCTGGAAACTGCAGTTGCTGTCGCCTGCATAGCCTATTGCCTCAACAACCGAACGCTGCAGGTCAACGCCCGAATAGGGCGGCACTCCCAGGAAAACAGTGCCGTTGCCTTCTGTTGCCGCTATGGTTACGTGCATTACTTCTCCGCGACCGTCATCTGAGACGGCAGCAACGGGAAAAGTGATGCTGCTTCCGCAGGCAAACGCCAGCGACAGCACAATCAGTAAAATAAATATTCTTTTGAGCAGCATTACCCAAGCCTCTTGAGCGCAAGCACGCCTTTTTGCGTAGGAATGAATTCGTAGCCCTCTGCCAGATAAATTTTTTCCAGCTGGGAACCGGTCTCCTTGATGTAATCTTCTATGCTTGAGTGCGGCATGTCCTCTGAAAGATAGGCCATGGCATATCTGAATTTACGTTCCACTGCCGCGTTCTGCCGCTCTCGCACCAGAATTTGCCGTATGCCCCTGCCTTCGTACATGAGCAGCACTGCCGGGTCTTCCAGGTAAAGCGCATTGGGCGCAGCGTCCACGAGCATCTTCCTCTCCGGATCATAGCTTGTCGGCCAGCCAAGGCCGACGCCGATAAGCATACGGTCCACGTAGCAGCCGACACTCATACCGTAGTTGATTATCTTAACTAGCTCTTCTGCGGTTACATCAAATGAGCATTTTTTCATGATCTTGACGCAGTCCTCCACGTCTTCGGAGCTAAGCTGCTTGATTTCCAGCTGGTCTTCATCAAAAAGGCGGACGAACTTGGGCTTTTTTACTTCTACCTCTTTAGCCTCTTCCTTCTTCGTCTCCTTTGTGTCGACTTTTTTCGCGTATGCTTCTTCCATTGCTTTCCCCTGCGCTTACAGGACAAAATTGCAAAATTTTGTCCGCAGTGTAAATTCGCTAATTTACACTTCAATGAAAAATTATAACTAAGAGTTTAAAAAATCCATGCCTACCGCAGTTCAATCCGTTTTCCCGGGATTTGCTTAAGCGACAGCTCCCGCGGCGAAACCTGCACCGGCACTATGCTGGCTGCGCCGTGCTTCACTTCGGAAACCGAATTTTTGGGCAGCAGGTCTGCATAAACTTTCTGCAATGCCAGCACGTCGTTCGCATAGGGAAATTCTCCGCGCAGCTTTTTTGTTATAAGAGCCAGCTGGCTGCTGCTTTTTCTCAGTTCGCCGGCCCATTTGCTTTCCCCTGCCCTATATCTAGGCACGTCGCCCAGGCCATTGCCCAGAAACTTCAGCAGCTTGTGAAAGCCGGTGTTGTGGGCAACGCTTATTACTGCGGCAACAAACTGCTCTTTGTCTTTTTCACTTGCCTTGTCAAATGCCGCTTCCAGCTTCTTGCTTTTTGCCATGAATGCAATTTCGAAAATGCCAAGATTATGATAGCTGAGGAGCGCGAATGCAATGAGATGGTCGTGCATCGTACTCTTCTCAAACCCAGGCAGCAGATAATCGTACTTTGCCCTCAGGCTTTCAAATGTTTCTTTTTTGAACTGGAACGGGCCCATGCTGTAGAACTGGTCTCTGGAGGCAATTGCCATAAGCTTACTGCCGGCTTCCAGGTCCTTGTTGAATGCGACTACCGAGCGCTCTGCTCTTCCATCCCAGCGCACTTCCTTGTTTATTATGGCCATAATGAGCTGGTTGGTCACGTACTTTGAGTATTTCGGAATTACAGTTGCATTAGGCATCTCGCTTTTCAGCATGCGCGGATAGGCCGCCATCATGCTCATGAATGCGTCATCCATCTGCATGTTTAGTTTGAACAAACTGGTCTTTTCAGTTGTCGCGCGGTAGAAGTTGGACAAATCCTCCTTTGCAAGCAGTATCGCGTTTTTGTCCATGACGGGATTGTGCAACGGAGGTCTTTTATTAGTTTTTGCAGTAGCTGGAGCATGGATAACGACACCAGCCCGGTTAGAAGGATGAGAAAGCACCTTACTGGAGGCAATATCTGGCTGTACGTGCTGGCGCTGCTGAAGAAAAAGCGCTACCATGCGTACTCGCTTGACGAGGCCATAGAAAAACAGTTTGGCTTCAGGCCGAACCGGATAATGGTCTATGTGGTGCTGTATAAGCTGGAAGCAGAGGGCCTGATAAACTCGGCAACCGAAGGAAGGCGAAAATATTATAAGATTACGAATAAAGGGATAGCCGCGGCAAAACAGGCAAAGGCGTACCTGAAGAAGCTTTCCGATATAATATAGGTGGATAGATGAAAATAGCGATAACAGGCGTTCCGGGAACCGGAAAAACAGAAGTGGCCAAAGTGCTTGCCAACATCATGGGACTGCAGTACATCTCGCTTGCTGCGCTCATAGACAAGCATATGGCGACAGAAATCGAAGACGGCGAAAAGGCAGTGGATTTGAAAAAGCTGCAGAAGCTGGTGGAAAACTATTTCATGGAAAAGGACAACTACGTGGTGGAAGGGCATCTGGCCTGCGAAGTCGTTGTCCCTACTAATTATATCTTCGTACTGCGCACGCACCCGGATGTGCTCAAAAAGCGGCTGGCAGAGCGCAAGTACTCCAAGAAAAAGCTGGACGAGAACCTGGAGGCAGAGCTGCTGGACTACTGCGTGCAGCGGGTGGAGCAGCTGTATGACTGGAGGCCCATTGAGATAGATACTACAAAGGGCACGCCGTTTGACGCGGCGGAAAAGATAAAGCTGGCGATAAAATATAAGAAGCGGTTTGTTGATACGGTTAATTACTCGCCGGAACTGAAAAAGAAACTTGGTCTGAAGGGATGACTATGGAAAACGAAAAAAGGTACATTGAGGCTGCATTATTCATTTCTTCCAGGCCGGTTTCGCTGGACGACCTGAAAAAGCTTACGGGCATAGGCGCCATGGGCTACATCCAGAAAATGCTTATTGAATTGAAGCAGGAATACGAGAGCAGGGGAAGCGCTGTTGAAATAAACGAAGTGGAAGGCAAGTATGAAATGCGCGTCGGCTCGGCTTATGTGGAAAGGGTGAAGGAATTCGCGCAGGATGCAGAGATAAGCAAGGCTGCCTTACGCACCTTGGCATTCATTTCAAAGCATGACGGCATGCTGAAATCAGAATTGGTGAAGAAAATAGGGCCGCAGATCTACGATGACGTTCATGAGCTGGTCGAAACCGGTTTTGTGAAGCAGAAAAAAGCAGGCCGCAGCTCGCAGCTGATGCTTACCGAGAAATTCAAACGCTATTTCACGCGGGCTGAAGCCACTGCACCGGCTGCACCTGCTGAGCAAAGCGAACAGCAGCAACTGTAGGGTATCACTATGAAAAGAATATTGGTTTTATTGTGCATTTTTCTGCTGTTCTTTGGCTGCGTAAATGAGAACAAAAAGACAAATACTGTAAACAATTCGGTCAATACGCCGCCGCCTTTGCCAACAAGGCAAAGCAAAATACCTGCGGACGCAGTTAAGGTGACACCGGCAACAGATGTTTCACCGCCTAAGATGCTTTCAGATGAGTGGCAGCAACCGGTTCCAGTGCCTGGCGCAATAAACACCGCAGGCGCAGAAGATTCGCCGTTTGTAACTCCCGATGGCAATACGCTTTATTTCTTTTTTACTCCTGATGTACGCATCCCTGTTGAGAAACAGGTAATAGACGGCGTAACGGGCATCTATGTTTCCAAGAAAGATAGCAATGGCAACTGGGGCGCACCTGAACGGGTGCTGCTGCAGGAACAGGGCAAGGCAGGAAGTGACGGCTGTGAATTCGTGCAGAGCAGCACAATGTGGTTCTGCTCAGTGCGTGAGGGCTATACGGGCATTAACTGGTTTACAGCAGAGTACAAGAATGGCAAATGGCAGAACTGGAAACTTGCAGATTTCAATCCTGATTACAAGGTAGGCGAACTGCACATCACTGCTGATGGCAACGAGCTGTATTATCATTCTGACAGACCAGGCGGAAAAGGCGACTATGACCTTTGGATGAGCCAGAAGGTCAATGGCCAGTGGCAGGAGCCGGTCAACGTGGCTGCAGTCAATACGGAAAGGATGGATGGATGGCCGTATGTTTCGCAGGATGGCAACGAATTGTGGATTACCCGGGATTACGGCATCTGGCGGTCGAAAAAAGTAAACAACAGTTGGACAGAGCCTGAAGAAATCGTATCTTCGCTTGCCGGAGAAGCCACCCTTGATAACGCAGGGAACCTGTATTTTGTGCATCACTACTACAAGAACGACACGATGATTGAGGCAGACATCTACGTCGCCTACAAGAAGTAGCTGCGGTTGTTTACATCCCAGCCACCTTCGCATAAATCCTGCTGGCGTCTGCATACTTTTCTTGTCCGATGTAATACTCTGCCAAGCGTACAAGCTCGTCGTTCAATCCAAGGGCCGCGTATATATCTTCAGCCTTGTTAAAATCGCCTGGCATGCCTCTTACTTCGTAAGTTTTTGCGGCCTTTGTCAGCATCCCAATGCGTTCGTAGGCTTCCGGAGGAATTTGCTGCAGTGCATCATTAACTTTTTGATAGGCATTAACTTTTTGGTAGACGGCTAGTGCATCTTGTTCCAGCCCGACCTTCAGGAAATAATCGCCGGCAGTTGTCATTATTCTTTTGTATATATCTAGATATTGCCGCTCATTTTCCCTTTCTTCTTCCTTGCATCTTCTGCCATGCTCCTCGTGCCAGTGGCCGCCATGGAATTGTCTGAAACGTTCCATGCCATCTTCGGTAGGACGCGCCAGCGGACGCACCTTCAGATTTTTCGCGATATGCTGATATGCCAATCCCAGTTTTTCCGCGGCGATTCTTAAATTTCCTTCGGGGATAACCCCAAGTATTTCCGTAAGCTCCCTGGCGATTAACCTACCACCGAACTCAGCGCCATCTTTCTTTTTGGCCACCAGGACGTGATAAAGAGTTGCGGCCTTCAGCAATGCCTGCACGAACTTCTCTTCGTCCCATCTTCCATTATCATTAAGTTTATTGAACTCACCCTCAACCCGCGTAAAGTATGCGGTCACCGCCTGCTGTTTCATCCCAAGCTGCGCATAAACCTCGGCAGCTTTTTCGCATTCGCCCACTGCCGCATATCCTTCAGCTTCTTTTTTTGCTGCCGCTACAACCTCGCATACAACTGCAGCCTCTGCATGCTGTCCTTTTTCAGCGCACTGGCGTGCGATCAGAACAAAAGGCATCTTCCCGGCATCGGGAAACCGTTCCTTGAATTTCTCAAGTTCCCGGATATCTATCCTTCCGTCACCGCCAATAACGTTTATTTTCCGGACCGCAGCCACCGCTGGATTTTTCTCCTTCGTTTGTTTCATAATCAACACCCTCCTTGGATCAGCAACTCAGGCTTCATCGAGGCGATTATTTAAATCTTGCTCAGAAAAATCTGTTTATTCGCTCAAAAATAAGCACTATTTTTAAATATTTCGGAGTAAATACTCCATTGTTGGTGATTTTTATGAATGAAATACCTGATGAGAAGGATTTTGCGATAATGGATGAGCTGAAAAAGAATTCGCGGCTCTCAGAGCAGAAGCTGGCAAAGAAAACCGGCATAGCGATGACGACCGTGCACAATCGCATAAAGAAGCTCAGGGAGGCAGGGATTGTCGAGGCCTACACCATACGGCTTAATTATGCAAAGCTGGGCAAGCCGCTTACTGCATTTGTGCTGCTGAAAGCTATTCATGAGGCAGATCAGAAGCAGCTGCTGGACTATATCTCCAAGATACCAGGAGTCTACGAAGTAGCGATGATAACCGGTGAATTTGATTTGTTGTTCAAGGCGCGCGTTGCCTCAATGGAAGAGCTGAACAAGATAGTGGTGCAGGGCCTCAGGCGACAGAAGACAGTCGGCGAGACAAAGACGATGATCTGCTACGATATTATTGAGAAGGTATAGGAAAACGAGATCAGTCTGCGAGAGAACAAGCGACCGCCGCATTCTTACCCGATATAATGTTCAATCGCGTACGATTACATCAGCTTCTATCTCAATCAGCCATTCTGGATTAGGAAAACCTGTAACGCCCGCGAAGGTACAAGCTGGCTGTATCTCAGAAAAGACTTCGCCGTGTGCCTTGAACGCTTCTTTATAGGTTGTTATATCCTTGAGAAAGACTCTGGTTCTAATCACGTCTTCCATTCGGCCACCTGCTTTTTCAACGACATCTTTTATGATTTCCAAGGATCGTTTAGCCTGGCCATAAACATCCCCGGGGCATACGGTTTTGCCGTCTTTCGTTGCGGCAGTACCAGTAACTGCAATGATATTCCCAACCCTTACCGCCCTTGAATAGCCAAGTTCCTTTTCTAACGGTACGTTATACAGAATCTTTTTGCGTTCCATGCGTTTCACCTCATTCTTTAATATCATGCAAAAGCTCTTTTAGGGCTTTCTGAACTTTGTTGATTGTATACGTCGCTTTCTTTTCATTAATCAGCTCTGGTTTAAAAAATATGGAAAGATCCTCTTCTCTGATCTTTACAGATAGTTCCCTAGTCATAAAGTCCTTGAATTTATTCCAATAACCCGTGCCTTTGATTGATTCAAACTTATGTCTGACGCAATCCTGATATTCTTCTTGGGAAAGTACCTTGTCCAGTACACCTTTTTCGTCCAACACATAAAGATCGAAAACATCTCTCAATAGGAATGTCCAACCCTCAGCTGGCCCGCGCGTTGCAAGTGCCCTTATTTTCTCTGCGCATAATTCATCGATTGTCAACATTCTTGCATTGATATTATTTAGTCTAGGGATTAGTTGCGGATATAACAAACCAAATCTGCCCTCATCTATCTTAACAACCGGCTTAAACGCCGTTGTAACTGGCGGAAAACATGGAGTCTTATCGATGGAACTAATAGATAATTTAACCGATCTTTTAAGATAGCCGGCCTTATCCATCAGATTGACGATGAATATTCTGCCGCCTTCCCTGTGCTTATCCGTATCGCTGTTCTCAACATCGAAACCCAGCGCCGTGATTAGTTCTTCCAACGGTTTTTGATACCTTTTGTATTGCTTTCTAGGATTCTCCTTGGAAAAATTGGAGAAATCCAAATCATAACTGAAACGATAAGGCGAAGATTGGGTTTTTATCAGAGCAGTACCGCCTTTAAGAACGAAATCAAATCTAGACTGAATTTCATCGATGGTATCTGTCAGAAGAAGATCGACGTAGATGTTATCTGCTGTGAAAGGAGGCTCTTTAGCTAATTTTAATGCAAGTTCATGTAAATCATGGAAGTTTATTTTGTCGTTCATTGATCCACCGCCTTGGCGAATGCCAGCATTTTTATTGCCGACCGTTTAGGATAGCAACGAAGTGATATCTCTATTAGTTTCTCTTTTGATATCTTATAACGTCTATAAAGCTCAATTAGCTGCTCTTTGTTTGCATGACCATGGACATAAGAATAAAGGTAATCCGCCATATTTCTCTCGGTACCACACAGTTGATATTCAATTCCTTGGTATTTGACCTTTGTTAATCCGCAGGAATGGATTATATCTGCCGTCGTTTTAACAAAAACAACTTTACCGAAAATGCTTGAGACGATTTCCTTACTATGTTTTTTGTTGAGAATATAGTACGTTGACACCGGTTGGTTTATTAGACCAGAAAGGCTCAGGGCAGTGATACGACCAAAGTACCATTGATTGCCCAAATAAATGTTCAAAGCTCTAATAAGAACGGTGAAACTATCCAATTTCAAAAACTGCCCTTCCCGTTCTTCGGAATCTAGTACATAATAGATCCCCTTAAATCCTTCTAACGGGTAGATCCACTTGGTATTTATTAATTTTGTAATTGCTTTGAGATATTCTGTTTTTGAAATTCCGGCTATATCCCTGGATGAGCATACTCTCTTTCCAGTTTTAATCAACACCTCAGATACAAGAGCGCTGTCCATATGTTTCACCAACACTTCAAATTTAATATTTCTTAAAAGATATGCATTGGTAAAATTATTAAAGGTTTCTGTATTATGGGAGGTGGCACCTTGAAGTCTCGACTAGGATTATATTTATATCTTATTTCACCAAACATTCTACTTTAAGATTTCTTAAAGTTTGACTATTGGTAAACTTACCTGCTTCCCCATGCCTTTTCCATACCGCGGCTTTTACTTTTTTGGAGAGCGTGTCCATTTGACCGCCAGGTTCCTTCTTAGGATATTTTCAACTCCCTGCGGATTCCATATCCAAACGACTTTACCGTCTTTGCCTACATGTATTTTATTTGATTCTTCAAGGTAGTTTAATATTAGCAAAAAGGTTTGATACATCATCTTCTTAGGCAGTTTTTTGAGCAGTGCTGCCTTGGTCGGGTATTCTTTTGCCTTCTTTATCTGTTCTTCCACCATTATGACCGTATCGAGTCTGGGGTAATGCAAAACTTCTTGGATTGTGGTTCTTGCCATAGATTTCATCTGGTTATATATAGTTATATAATATATAAGTTTATATAATTGTTGTTGGTGCAGAATCCAATGCGGCACAACAAAAATGGGGGTGGGATGTATGGATAACGCAAATTTTGAAAACATTAGGGCCCAGTTTATGTGGAAAGCACAATTTAAGAAAAAAAGTGTGGAAACCGCTCGGTTTACTGACGACAGGAACCCCGCCACAGAACACCTAAAAGAAAGGGATGGGCCCGTGGAGCCGGCTAGTTTCCAGTTGCGTGTCTAGAGTCGTGGGTTTAACGTCGTGAGTTTTGCGGTTTTCCGTTCCGAGTTCAGCAGTTTTCGGCTGCTGCTTTCCGAACTTCTTTTCAACCGATCCCATACGTTTCACCTCTAAACCTATAATCTGCATTTCAAATATGGTTTAAATTCCGAGATAAAATTTCGTGGTGTTCTTACTTTAACGATATGGAATTTTTCATCTAGTTTTTTGAAATCATCTTCGTTCCATGTAATAAGGTATTCGATATCGTTGAGTAAAATTGTGTGGGCGTGTATTGTATCTAACGCCCCCCGAATTTTGTATTTCATAGCCGTTTCACCAAGCTCGTCAAGCATGTAATATAAGTCTACCGGGTAACTGGCAGATGTCCTAATTTTAAGTGGAGGAACAGGAGCCAATAAAATTGGCTTCCAATTATGTTCAATCATATGCAGAAATGACCGTGCTACGGCCCGATTTGATTTTTTAGCCAGATTTTGTCCGATTTCTAAAAGCGAGAACATAGAAGTACATATGATAAATTTATCGCGATTTCTTATAAGAGCATCTAAGAGTTTTTTCGAAAATTTATGTTGATGGTTTTCGACAGGTCGCTTATATGCAATGAATACATTCGAATCGATATAGACGCCTATCGGCTTTTCATTCCGATTCATTACCTTCTCCTCCTTCTAGGACGACTACGCGCAGATCTCGAAGGACGGCGCGGTTTACTTCTTCTAGGAGCTCTTCCGAGAACTCTGAACAAACTTCTATACAATCCCATTTACACTCCCTCTTTTGAATATTGTTAGACCAAAAACAATTAAATTACATCTTCTCACCTGCTGTTTCAGTATTTTCCATGCTCTTTTTCAGGTTGAACAGCATGCTTCTGATTTTTATCAGTCTGCCTATGAAATCAACGTGTTCTCTTTGCGGCAGCACTTTCAGCTCTGCCATCATGTCCATCCAAAATTCCGTTTCATTGGCTTCGCCTATGCAAGTAGTTACCTTCTGCCTTTGCTGAGGCTTGGAATCAAATGCCCCCATCTCTGCTAGATTTGCACAGATTGAAGAGGCAGAAGCAAGCAGCTGCTCTTTTGCTCTCATCGGCACCTTCTTATCCTCAAAGAAAACATAGAGATCCTTCGAAAGCCTGAAAGCATCATCGTAGACTTTCAAATTCTTAAAATTCTGCATCTTCCCCACCTCCGAAACACCATCTACCGTCTTCTTCCCATTCTGCTCTACCTTCTCCATCTTCGTTTATTCCTTCATATTCCCAGATTCTTGTTTGTTTCAGTTCCATACAGAACACCTCCTGACGATGCCCCACTCCTTTTTGAGTTAGTGGGAGCAAAGGAAGGAGGTAGAAGAAAGGCAGCCGTGGGAGCGAGTTCGGTGCGAGTTATTATTCTCTTTAGGCATCAGCCGACCCATAAAGCGAAGGCGAAAACGCACATTATTGCTTTCGGCCGTCAGGCCGAACTGCCGCTAAACGGCAGCTTGAGCATTAAGTGCTTTTCTGCCTGAGCTATGGGGAAAGAAATAAAACGAGCACGACCGAAGGGAGAGAACGAGCGACCTTTTGTGTTAAAATACGGATTTTTAAATATATCGATGTATAACGTATTTACGTGATAATATGTCTCAAACTTTAGCGTTCCAATCTTGTAGAAGTTTAGCTGTTTCTGAGAAGCGAAGTCTAAGGAGTAGTTTACGTACTTTTGCTGACCGGGTTTTGATAACCAAAGAAATGCGGAGTATGTCGCCACAGCAACTTAATCAGCGTTTGGAAGATTTAGGGCAGAAAAAATCAGAACTCAAAAGAGAGTTACGGATTTCCGGGGAGGTCTTACTGTTTGACCTGCGGGGCAAGGTGCGTATTTTCGATGATTATAGACTAACTGCTGCCGAAGATACAGAATATGCTATTGCTAAATGGGGGCCAAAAGGGGTGGACTCTTTTTTAGACCTCTTTGCTGCGAGGGTCGTGGGCTTTGGCTTATCCTTTACGTTACTTTTAGTCCCTCAAATCAGTAATTTTTGCTACGCTGTCGCTGATTCAATCCGTTTAGGAGTTACAAAGTTGCGTGAACTTGGAGTTATCCGGCAGCTCGCAAAATTGAGTGGCAACGAAAACACGGGCTAGAGAGAACGAGCGACCGAATATTTGAAGTAAAATGGGAAATCGATAAAAAACGTGATATCAGGATTAAACAAACAAAGCTTCCGGTGCATAATTTCCCTTGAGTTCTTCGTAGAAAAGAGAAGTATCGTAAATCCGAATATTCTCGGGGAAATTACTTCTCAATAGTCTGACGAATTCTCTCAGTTCGCCTGGATTGCGGACAAAAACCCCGAATTCCACATCCCAGTGGCCAACTGGTCGGTAATAGAATGATACATTAGGATGACTGGACAGGAATTTGAGAATGGCCTGCTCTGTTTTTTTATCAATATTCTCAAAATTCACCTGGATGTTATATTGCTCATAGGCTAGTTTCCTCAAATCAACGAAGATGTGGAATCTTTTTATGGCGCCGTTTTTAATCAATCGTTTAGTTCTCATGCTCACTGCTTCAGGAGTGAGGCCCATCTCTTTGGCAATAGTAACGAAGTCTTTTCTTCCATTTTTACTAAGCGCACGCAGAATGGTCTTATCTTTTTTATCCAGTTCAATCTTTGCGCCTTCATCTCTTTCAGGTAGTTCCTCTCCAAAGAATTTCGAATGGAAGTACTTATAGTCCCTTAAAGTGACAACGCGACATTCCCCCAGATTCTTGCCTGTTAGATCCTTTATCTGTTCGACGATTTCTGCCAGCTGGCCAGTGCTTTTGGAATGGACATCAAAAATTACACTCCACTTTCCCGTGGAAGAAACAACCCACGACGTGAAAGGATGGGCTACCAGCTTATTGATTATTTCGTTTTCCCTTTCTTTTGTAAGGCCCTTCAGTTCAAGATAAACTACGCTCTTTGTAAAACCCAAACGGTCCAGGTCGATTTCTGCGATGAAATCTTTTATCACTCCTGCTTTCACAAGTCTTTTTATCCGGTAGTCGACAACTTCACGAGGGAGAGAAAGCTTTTTCCCTATCTTGGCGACCGGTGATCGACAATTTTTGGAAAGCTCGTGGAGTATTCCCATATCCTTCGTGTCTAGCTTCATAATTTACATTTACTAGGTTATATTTAAAAAATACTAGCTTTTTGTAAAAAATATTGGAGAAAAATTTAAATAAACTAAATCATACATATATTACTATGTTACGACACAGAGAACATAAAACGGAAGCTGACAAAATAAAGACGCCAGAGTTTAGCAAACGGAAGCATGGCGCTCTCGTAGAGGTGCGAATCGGCGCACTGGAATCCCTAAGGGGCGCTCTTAACAAGGAAGGGTATAGGGAAGTTACTACATCCTCACTTGTGAACATCGCAGGTTCATGTGAGAATCCGTATTTCAGTTTCGGCCTGGATTTCTATGGAAGAAAGGCATTCCTGTCCCAAAGTGCCCAATTGCAATTGGAGACAATAGTACTAAGATTAGGGAAAAAGGTATTCACTGTAAACAGCAGTTTCAGGGAAGAGGATTACATAGATCCGAAAGCCAGTGGGCGAAGACTCTCGGAATTCACCCTCATAGAACCAGAAGGACCTTTTCCAGCGTCCATTTCCCCTTCAACTGCCTTACATCGGCTCATGGGAACTATCGAAAGGGTAGTCCGATCTTCAGTGAGCGAATGCCTTTCCAATGTCCCAGGGCAGATAGAAATGCTTGGAGGGGATTTAACATACTTAAAAGCGGCAGCTCAAACAGAGTTCAAGGTGATTTCCTACGTTGAAGCATTAGGGATATTGCGAAGAATGGGAAAAACTCTTGAATTTGGAGCTGACCTTGGCATAGCAGAGGAACAGATGCTGCTTGAACACTTTTCAAAGAGGCCGTTGTTCGTCACGCATCATCCAGCCAGCATTAAATTCTTCAATGCAAAAGGAGCCGCACAGAAAACCTGTCATAGCGTAGACCTATTGCTGCCAAAACTGGGTGAAACAGTCGGCGGGGCACTCAGGGAGGAAGACGGCGCTAAAGTAAGGCAGCAGCTCTTGGAATCAAGGATAGCCAAGTTTTGCAGGAAACGAAAGTGGAAACCGGAAATGATTTTTCATGAATATCTAAAGTTGTTTGAAGAAGAGGAACCAGTCTCGCGCGGCGGATTCGGAATCGGCTTTGAGCGTTTTGTCGCTTTCCTGCTGTCCTCGAATGACATACTTGAAACTATACGGCACCGCAGCTTCGTTCCTTGAAGCGCGGTATCTCTCGCTTACAGGAAATAGAAACCTAAACGATAAACGAGCGCGACCGAAGGGAGAGAACGAGCGACTTAACACGATTTCGATAAAAATATAAACGTATGTACGTATATACGTATATATGGCTAAGCTAACAATCAGTATCCGCGATGATATAAACGAAAAATTAAGGAAAAGGGCAGCCAAAAAGTTCGGATTAAAAAAAGGTTCTATTAAAGAAGCAATTGAAGAAGCCATATTGTTATGGCTAAAAAATTAGAGTGATACCATGCGTTCTGACCCACTACCTTGGAAACAAAGCCCAGGTAATATGGGTAATCGTCTTCACACTATTTGTAGCTATATGGCGATGTTTCCTCCACCCATACCTCATTATTTCATAAAAAAGTATTCTGAAGAGGGGGACGTCGTTCTTGACCCGTTTTCTGGAAGGGGGACCACATCTTTGGAAGCATCGATGCTAAATCGGGTTGCCATCGGATCAGACAAAAATCCACTTGCATTTGTCCTAACGTACGCCAAAGTGGATGTTCCTTCAAGAGAGCGGCTTATTGCAAGAATAAATAAGCTCTGGACTGATTACAAAAAAAAGGATAATGTGGCAAGTGCAAAGGAACATTGGAAAGTAAAAATGTTGTTCAGCAATTATACTCTCAAGCAGTTACTCTTTCTTAAAAAAAGGCTCAGGTGGAAAACGAATAATGTTGATGCTTTCATAACGGCCATGATTCTCGGGATATTACATGGAGGTTCAGAAGGCTATCTCTCCATCCAGATGCCTAATACCTTCTCAATGTCACCTGGGTATGTAAAAAAATTCATCAAAGATAACGGGCTCAAAAAAAATAAACGAGATGTCTTCGTTCTCCTTCACAAGAAGCTTGATAGGTGCTATCAAAAAGTTCCGTCCAAAGGAAAGGCATATCTGATGGATGCGCGAAAACTTGACAAGATAAAATCCTCTTCTGTGAAACTGGTGCTGACTTCACCGCCATACGCCTCGGTGATCAAATATGGCGCTTTTAATTGGATCCGGCTTTGGTTCTTGAACCAAGATGCGAAGAAAGTAGATCGGGGCCTCCTCTGCACGCAATCGCTTCCGTTATATCGAGACTTCATGCTGACGGTTCTGAAGGAGAATTATCGGGTGTTGGTTGACGGAGGCGTTGCAGTATACGTCATTGGTGATGTTAGAAAGCTAGAGTCCGGGAAGGTTATCAATCTCGCGCAATTCGTGTGGGATGAATGCGCCAAGCCATTGGGGTATGATTTAGCAGAGCCTATTCACGCGGACGCTATTGAAGATTCTACGAAGGTATCGAAAATATGGGGCAAGAGACGCGGAGATGCAACTAAAATCGATAGGGTGCTCGTAATCCGAAAACCACGACGTAATTAATCTTCGACTTGTTGCAAGGACCTAAAGGATAGGATAAGCGTCTTTGCGACTCGCTGCATCTCTTCATCTTTTTGTTCCTCGGTCATAATTCCTGTTGCTTCCGTAGCTGGTTCTGAAGACCCTTGAACTTCAGGGGTATACTTTTCCTTCTTTTGGTAATACTGCTGGAAAAGGTGGTAGGCGATATAAGCAACGTATTTATTTTCTACCCTCTGGACATACTTTTCGCTGCGACTAAATCGCTGCATCCTTTTTCTTTCGTCTTCTAGGTATGTAGAATCCACATTCACCCTCAAAAGGAGTCGGTCAGTACCAGTCTCGACATCACGAGTTACTTGGAATTGCCCGACTTTCTCTTCATTCCAGCCCAGTTCAGCCCAACGATCTCGCGTTATCCGTTCAAGACTATAGTTGGGCTTTACACCTTCTTGTTTTTGTCCTTTAATTTCCTCCTCTTCCTTCTCTTTTACTGCTGTAATGATACATTTTCTCGTATCCGTTAACTTCACGCCATCGGCAAGCTTGAGGGATAATGTAAGATCGAACTCACTATTCACCTTGGCATCTTTGTCGACCATGAGAGTTACAGTTATCTTACCATTATACGGACCTATTCTACGTATTAGGGTCACCCCCTTACATGAAAAAGTAACTGTGAAGTCTCCACAGTTCTCACTCCTGGTTAGTATATCATTCGCTCCATCGAAACCTATGGATATAGGGTTATTTTGGCCCTTTTTCAATTTCAGATCGTCCCTTTGCAAGAAGAACAGTTTCGTCGGCGGTTCTAGGGGCACATATTGTGGAGGCGGGATTACTGTAAAATAACGTTCGATATTTTTCGATTCGGGAAGATTATCGCACTCAAAGCGGAATTTGATGCTCTTGGTTACAAACTCTTCAGCTTGCTCATTAGCATAAAATGTCACGGGTAGCACGCCGTTCTTGAATTTTGAAATGCCAACTACTACATCGATCCCACTACCCTCGCTTCCGCTCACGGTGAGTTTACCCTTATTTTTTCTGCGGGAAAAGAGATCATCTGAACCGTTTAATGAGATACGCAATGTCCTGCTCTCGCCCTTTCTTAACTCTATAGGATCTTCTTTTGTCTTCATCTCGAACGTTGTTGGAGGGTCTTGTGGGATATATTTCGTTGTTCTACCCGCCTCGGTTATCCCTTGCTCTTCTTCGATTTTTCCGGCTCCTAAGTTTATCCCTATAGTAAGCAGATTATCGAGAATACCTTTAACCTCTTTGATGCTTTCTTCGTCCTCTGCCCGTATCTCGTTTAACTTGTTCTCCCAATTCCTCAGTTCGCGATCTTCTTCTCCCAAGCATTGGATTAGTCTATTTTCAATATGCTCGATGTCGTCTCCTTCTCTGACCAGCTCCATCCTCCCAGATGTGAATAATCTTCCCTTAACTTCTCTCGGAAGGTCATCTAATACAATTTGTACTAGAAGAGATTCGGATACTCTTGGAAGGCGGGCTTTTTTTGTAATAAGGCTTTTTTCAAGTGTCCCGTGCCTTTGACCATTTAGAGTCACAATGATTGTATTCGCTGAGTTTTCTCTCTCCAGATGACCGGTTAATGGTCTTTTCGCAGGATCTTCGGTGTCGTGCAGGAGCCAATATCTTATAGTAAGTTTCCCCCCAGTTTCATCCCACTGTTCTTCATCATTGTTCTTGTAGACGACATATGGGGCATCCTGAAGGATAGCTCGGTCTCCAAACATATTTCTATTAAATTCGGGATTACCCTTGCGCATATCTTCTAACCTGAATGGCAGAATGGGGTCGAAAAGGTAATTTCTGAATAATCTGAACCCCAATCCACGAGAAAGGTTTTCCCATTCTTTTGCGCGGTATTTTATATGAGCGATATACGTTCCATGCCTAATGGCGTTGCTGCTTTTTTCTGGCTTTTCGCGGGGTATTGCACCGTCCCGAAGGCATAAGTAAAGGTAAACTGGCGGTTGAGTTATGTAAGTTGCCTTGCCGGCTTTATGATCCCATATCTGAAAGGCATTGGTCTGTCTAACAACAGTCCACCCAATACTGTCTTCATTCCTAGTAGTGTTCGGATGTCTTCGGGAGATTATAATAGAGTAGTTGGAAAATCTGAAAGTTGACGACCCCCCATGTCCGTATGTGCCAAGTAGGTGTGGCTTGCTTAATTTGTTGCTTTTTCCAAGTGAAAGGAATGTGGTTTCGAAGTCATCAGGAGCTTGGCCGATGCCGTTGTCCCGGATAACTATAGTAGGATTTCGTGGGTCTTCCGAATCATGAAGTTGTACTGCTGTTACTTCTTTTGCTAAATCGTTCTTGGCTTTGTTAGAAAGTGTTCTCGAGTAGATTGCAGTATCCCCTCCAGATATGCCATACCATTTTTCAGCAGCTTTCCTTGGTGAGAAAGGAAGCATCTCCAAAGGTAGCGGCTTTCCATTATTTGAAAGATACTCCTTGAGCTCAAGGGAAGCGTCAATACCGTTCGTGATTCTTTCGATAATAGGAGCTATGGTGACATTTGTCGTGTGAATATTGGCGGCGTTGCTGAAACTATCTCCGACTGGCTTCCATATATATTTTTTATTCCGAGGATCTTCAGATGGATCCGCAACATCAATCTCCTTCAAAAATTCGACTATCTCCTTCTCGGACTTGATGCTTAGTAATCGCGCCACGAGGCTCTCTTCGTTCGTTGTCATATGTATCCCTATTTGAGTTCAATCGAAAGTGCAGCTGGTTTCTCGAATTGGTTTTTTACCCTCCGAAGTTCTTTATCAATAACGGAAAATAATTTCTTAACATCATCGCCATCGTACTCGTATATCTGACGGTTCGAGCAGTGTCCAAATACCCGTAGAGCTTCGAGCACCTTATTTGCGCGTTTTACAGCAAGCCGCTTAAACCGATCTCGCGGCCCCTCATTTTTGACATTTTGTTTTACCATGTAGATAAATATGCACGAAGGTTTTTTAAACCTATTGCCAATAGAATTTAAATTATTTTTTATCCAGTTTGCGACAGGTTGCTTATATTTCCTCCTGGAGTTTTCTCACCTTGGAGAGGATTCCGTCCTCCTGGGCGTGCAGAACGCTGTTGTAGAACTCCTCCTTGCCAGTATGCACGTAAATCATCGTGGTTTCAAGGTTGTGATGTCTTGCGAATTTGCTGGTTAAGACGATGTTGCCGTTGTTCTTCTGCGAATGCCTCGTAATGGCATAGTGCCGCAAGCTGTGTGTTGTCAGCCGGTGCAGGAGCCGTGGAGTTCTGGCATCCGCTATGGCATAAGTTTCGTCAAGCTTTGCCTTGACTATCGCCTTCATGAACAAAATCCTTGCGTAGTCTGTAGAGATATAAGGGCAATCATTGCGCTCAGGATAAAAGTCAGCCCAGAAGACATAACCCTTCCTCTTCACTATCTCATCCTCATAGTCGTTTATGTACTTCATGGTCTGCTCAAAGAGCTGCTGGGGAATCGGCAGGTAGTCTGTCGTCTTGCCCTTCTCAGTGTCTATTCTCAGCTCTTTTGTCCTTAGGTTCAGGTCCTTGATATGGATCCTGACAACTTCGCCTATCCTCAGGCCTAAAACAGCCTGGTAGCTGAACAGCAGAATTGCCTTTGGATCCTCAAGGGCATTGAAGAACTTCACAAGCTCCTCTTCTGTGAAACCCTTGTTCATGCTGCCATACTTGGGCTGCCGCCTCCTGAGGAAACGCCGTTTGCGGGCCTCGGACAGCACATTTATTGCAGTCACAAGCTTCTTCTTAGGCAGATGGCGGGCAAAATACTCCAAAGCGTGTTTTGCCGGGGCCCATAACAGCTTGACATGTTTTCTCTCTGGCTTCATGTCTTCTTTGATTAGGGCCCATATATCCGGATAGCCGGACATGGCAAAATCTGGTGCATTTTCTAGCCTGGTCGTTTGCAAATTCTCAGACGTTAAAAACCCAAACTCAGAACTCGAAACACTAAACCGGAAAGAAGAAATGGGCCCGTGGAGATTTGAACTCCAGACCTTTCGATTTCCAGAACCTTTTGGGGTGAAGCCCTTTTAGGCACCCCGAAAAGGGCTCTATCAGTCGAACGCTCTAGCCGAGCTGAGCTACGGGCCCGAAATTATACGTTTCTCGTGAGAAGATAGGTAACAACCAAAACTGTCGCAATTAGCATAGCGTACAGAATAATCTCCTCAAGCATGAAGATTAAACTGACCAAACTGTTTTTAAACATGTTTTCCCGATTTCAACTGATGAAAATCGCTGTAATTTCTGACCTTCATCTTGGCTATTCCCGTTTCGAAGAGGATTCCTACGCCCAGCCAGAGCGGATGATAGAAGAGGCTATGCAGAAAGCAGACGCGCTAATAGTGGCCGGAGATTTGTTTGATTCGCGCGTGCCAAAGATTGAGAGCATAAGGCACGCAGTGGAGATATTCAAGAAATCAAAAATACCTGTCATAGCCATCCATGGGAACCATGAGAGGCGCACCAAGGGCTTTGACAATCCCATAAACATACTTGCGTCTGCCGAAGTGATAGACTACCTGAACTGCTCGGAGAGGCTGCTGGAAAAAGACGGCGAGAAAGTAGCCATATTCGGCGTAGGCAGCGTTCCTGAGGAATACGCCGAAGAGGAAATAAAAAAGGCGATTGACGGCTATAAAGCGCCGGATGGCGCTTTCAAAATCCTGGTGCTACACCAGAATATCAATGAGCTGGTCAACCAGAACGGCATGACTCTTGATTTCCTTAATAAATTGCCTTTTGATTTCATAATAAACGGGCACATCCACAAAAGATATGTAAAACTTGACGGCAAGCTGCTCATACCGGGCAGCACCGTAATAACGCAGCTGAAAAAAGAGGAGATGGAACCGAAAGGTTATTACCTGCTTGACACGGCTACGGGCAAATGCGAATTTTTCGAAGTTGCAACGAGAAAATTCTTCTACGAAGAGCTGAAGTTCACCAATGCAACGGAAAAGGAAGTGCTGGATGCAATAGATGCAAAAATAGGCGGCATAAGAAAAGACCAGCCTGCCGCAATCATATCGCTGAAACTTACCGGCAGTTTGCGCGAGGGGCTCAAAGCATCAGACATCCGCCTGAATATCGACGACCCGCTGGTTTTCGCCTCCAATGAACTGAACGTAGCCGACCTAAAGGACAAAATAGAAGAAATAAAAAGAATTCGTGACTCAAATATGTCTGTAAGGGAATTCGGAAGGATGGAACTGGAAAGGCGGCTCAAGGGCAAACTGAAGCTGTTCAAGCCATCGGAGCTTTTTGAAAAGCTGGTGGAAGACCAGGAAACGGCAACGGCCTATCTGGAAGAAATCATACAGAAAGAAACGCAGGGGTAACGAAGCGGTCAAACGTGCAAGGCTTAGGACCTTGTGGCTTAGTGCCTTCGCAGGTTCGAGTCCTGCCCCCTGCATATATTTTTTATAAGAAGATAAAACCTAAACCGAGAATCACAAAAAGAATTGCGCCGGCCTGGGAAATTAATTTTCGGTTTATTTTTGTTGCGAGGAATTTGCCGACGTAAATTGCCGCAGCAGACAGCACGAATAAAGCTGCGACAGAACCAATGAAAACAAAAATCGGATTGAAGCGCGTTGCAAACAACGCAGCACCGAGCTGCGTCTTGTCACCCATTTCGGAAATGAAAACCAGTGTAAATGCCGACGTAAAAGGGTCTTTCAATTCTACTGCAGCTTCCTTCTCATGATTCAGAAAAGTAGTGATGCCGAAATAAATAAATGCGAGTCCTGCAATTATTTTCACATACACAATTGGTACATAAAGTGAAATCAAATCGCCAAATATTACTGCTAATGCAGTTGAAAGTACAAACGCGGCCATCACTCCAAGCAGCAGCTTGCCATGCTCATTTGTCCTCGAAGAAAGCGTCAACACTGCCAGCTGCGTCTTATCGCCAATTTCGGCAAGCGCGATTGTAAAAAACGGAATTAGGATGTCTTCAAGCATTTGATCTACATCATTAGAAATAGGCATAGCTTAAAAATGTTGAGTGTATGGCATTAGTGAGGTGAACAAATGGCAAAGAAAAAAGCTGGAAAGAAAGTAGTAAAGAAAGGAAAAAAGAAAAGGTAAAGGAAAAGTATTTTGAAAGATAGAGGGATTGTTTTTTTATCCTCTTTTCTTTTTTTTAAATAAGACCAGATTTCATGTAGGAAACTCCCAACGCAAGAATAAGAAGACCAATAACTTTCGAGCCGATTTCTATCATTTGTTCACCCAATATTCTTCTGATAGAAACGGCGTTAAAAAGCATCAGCCAGGAAACGAACAGCGCTGCAACGATGGCTGAAACTGCGATGAGCATTCCCTGCTCTTCGGAGAGAATGACCAATGCCGTAAGCAAACCTGGTCCGGTAAGCAGCGGCGTTGCGATAAGCACGGCAACGGTGCCGAGATTATCTTTCTTTTTCCCATCATCTTTCTGCAGCGTGAAGCCGAGTACTGCCTCAAGACCAAGAAGCATGAGCACTATGCCGCCGGCGACTTTGAAGTCCTTGAGCGTAATGTGCATCAGGTCCAGCAGCTGCGGACCGGCAAGAAGAAATAGCAAGGCAATTGCACCTGCAATCAATACTGCTTTGGTAGCTGCCACGCGCATTTCTGAAGCCGTATGCTCTTTTGTCATGGAAATGAATATGGGTATGCTTGCCAGCGGATCGACAATGATGAAAATGTAAATGAACGCCGGGATAAGCGCGGCGAGGAAGTCTGCCATGGCAATCCTTTGCAAGTCAATATTATTAATCTTTGTAGATTGGGAACCGTTTGCACAACTCCTCAACTTCGCCGCAGATTTTTAGCTTGAGCTCCGAATCAGCCGGGTTCTCCACTACGCGCGTAATCATGCGGGCTACTTCTTTCATTTCTGATTCTTTCATGCCGCGCGTTGTCAGTGCAGGTGTTCCGAATCTTAAGCCGC
>JAZDDV010000023.1:0-7844 GCA_043809425.1 Microcaldota archaeon
AAACGAAAAAGGAGAAAAAGGAAACAACTCCGCCAAGGCGCTACACCCAAGCTTCTATAGTCTCCGAGCTAGAGAAAAGGCATCTGGGCACCAAGGCAACGCGCGCCGCCATTGTTGACACTCTATTTCGGCGTGGCTATGCAAACGGTGCACCCATTGAAGTCACTGAATTCGGACTTAAGGTTGACGAAGTGCTGAAGAAATATGCTCCTGAGATACTGGACGAAGAACTCACCAAAAAGATAGAAGAGAGGACATGGAGAAAATACAGGAAGGCAAGCTGGACAAGGATACGGTAATCAACGAGGGCAAGGAAATACTGGTGCAGATTCTTGACAAGTGGAAGAAGAGCGAGAAGAAGATAGGCGAGGAGCTGGCCATGGCATTCAAGGAGACGCAGAAAAAAGAAAACCAGGTCGGCAAATGCGACAAGTGTGGCAACGAGCTTAAGATCATAAGAATGAAGGATGGCAGGCAGTTCATAGGCTGCGGCGGCTATCCGAATTGCAGGAATGCCTATCCGCTGCCCGGTGGCACGCTGGTGAAGACACTGGATGACGTCTGCAAGGAATGCGGCAAGCCAAGAGTGAGGATTATAAAAGGAAAACGCAAATATGATATGTGCGTTGACCCGAAATGCCCGACCAAGGAGAAATGGGCAAAGAAGACAGCAGAAAAAACTGAGTAGCGAGGGGTTTTATGAGGAACATCATGGACTACGACGTGAAAGGTAAAAAAATTCTTATCCGCGTTGACCTGAACTCACCTGTTGCTCAAGGCCGCATCGTGCCGAACGAACGACTGGTGGAGCATGCGAAAACGCTGCAGCAGCTGAGCGACCGCGGTGCCAAAGTGATTGCGTTGGCGCACCAGGGGCGCGAAGGCGACCCGGACTTCATTATGCTGGAGCAGCACGCCGAAGCTCTGGCAGATATAACGAAAAAAGAAATAACTTTTGTGCCGCATGTGCTTGGCCATAATGTGAAGGCAACCGTAGAATCGATGAAGAACGGCGACATTGTGCTGCTGGAAAACGTGCGGTTCCTTAAATCGGAAAACTTGGAAAGCGGCGAGATAGTTGCACTCTCCTATCTGGGCGATTACTACGTGCTGGACGCAATGAGCGTTGCGCACCGGGCGCATTCAAGCGTTGTCGGCTTCTCAAAGATAATACCCGCATTTTACGGACCCATACTCGCCGAAGAAGTGAAAGCCATAGCGAAAATCAGGAATGCAGACGAAGTGACATTCGTGCTTGGCGGCTCCAAGGCAAAGGATTCGTTCACCATCATAGAGTACTGGCTGAAGACAGGGAAAAAGGGCAAATTCCTTATCGGCGGTGCGCTGTCCATATTACTGCTTAAGGCAAAGGGCCATGCAGTGGGCGACTCGGAAAAATATCTGGAAGAAGAAGGGTTGCTTGAGTATCTGGACAGGGCAAAGAAGATTGCAACTGCAGAAGGCGTAATGCTGCCGATTGACGTCGGCATCATGCATGACAACAAACGTAGCGACGTGGATGTCAGCCAGGTTAGCAGCGGACAGATATGGGATATTGGCAAAAAAACCGCAGAACAGTATGTGAAAATAATAGTCGGCTCAAAGAATTTGGTTATGAATGGCCCGATGGGCGTTTACGAGCAGCCGCACTTTGACCAGGGCACTAGAAAAGTAATAGAGGCAATGGCAAACAGCAGCGGATTCACTTTGCTTGGCGGCGGCCATACGATTACCGCACTGCAGGCATTTGGCTTCAAGAAAACCCAATTTGGCTACGTAAGCCTGTCTGGCAAAGCACTGATAGAATATATCTCGGGAAAAGAGCTGCCCGGCCTAAAGGCACTGGATGAAAACGAGAAGAATTTCAAAATCTAGCGCAGCATGCGCCGGTAAAGCTGCAGGAATTGCGTTGCGACATTTGCCATCTGGTATTTTTTCGCTTCTTTTTTTCCGGCAGCACCCATTTTCTTTCTCAGTTTTTTATTGGAGAGCAACAGGCAAAGCTTAGATGCGAGCGGGTCCACTGCGCCTGGTTCCACAAGATAGCCTGCTTGTTTCGTTATAACGTCTTTTGCGCCAAGCCTGTTGGCCCCGATTACCGGGATACCGAAATGCATTGCTTCCACGAAGGTAAGGCCGAATGTTTCCGTATCTGATGCGGAAACGAATATGTTGGCAGCAGCATAGAGCGAAGGCAATTGCGTATCAGGCACAAAACCAGGGAAAACTACCTGCTGCAGGTTCATCGCCTGGGCCAGCTTCCTGTAGTCTTTTAGATACGGTCCGCCACCGGCAATGAGCAAATAGGCGTCAGGGAAGCTCTGCTGCGCTTTCTTGAAAGCGCTCATCAGCACTTCTATCTTTTTTTCAAAGCTTATCCTGCCAACGTACAGCACAAGCGGTGCGTTCTCAGGAATACCGTATTTTTTCCTGCTATCCAGGCTTCTTTTCCTGAATTTCGAGAAACGTATGCCATTAGGCACCCACACGGCATTCTTAACGCCATAGCTCTTCAACTCGCGAGTGAGAGTGGCAGTAGGCGCAGTAGTAACGTCTGCCCTGGAGAAAACCGTACCGACCAGATATTTTACCGGAGTCTGGGCGAATTTTTCCAGCTTGCCCTTAACTAGTCCCTTTGAAAGATGGGAAACGTATTCTGGGAAATGCGTATGGTAGGTAGCTGCCACTGGTAGATGCATTTTTTTCGCTACAAACAGCGCCCTAAGCCCGAGTAGTATCGGCGCATGAAGATGGACTACGTCTGGTTTTTCATCCTTGAAAATCTGTGTGATAAGCCGGCTGCGGGCCGTTGACATCCTATAGCCTTCGTAAAAAGGAAAAGGAAGCGCAGGTACCCAGTAGGTTTTGATTCGGCCGTGCTTCTCCACCTTCAGCTTACTCTCGCCAGGCGCAAGCACCACCACGTCAGCGTGCTTGGCTATTTGGGGCAGGAAATCATCCAGAAAGACAACGACGCCGTTCTTCTGTGGATGATAGCTGTCGGTTACAACTGCGATTTTCATCATTTTATCAGGTTTTGTTTGTTGAGTTCGTATCGTTTTCCGGCTGCTCCAGACTATCCATGATATAGCGTATACTGTCCATCTGCGTCTGATTTAGCGTGCTGTTGGCTACCGTATTGTTCATGCTACCAGTCGTGCTATTAGCCGGCAAAGATGTTTGATTTGTCGTATTCTCATTGCCGTAATCCTGCCTAGAAACATTATTGCACAGCTCGAGCTTGGATGAATTTGCAATCGCGCTGCAGTAGCTCCTGTTCTTTTGCCGCCTGCAAGCTCTATGTAGCAATCATCCTTGAAATTCGCATCCTGAATAAGCGTACAAATCGATTCGTTCAGCAGAAGAGGCATGAGGCTCATGTAGCAGCGGTCTGTTCTTCCGCCTGCAAGCGCGCATACGCGCGGTTCCAGCAGGTTAAGTGCAGATATGGCAACACAATGATCCTTGTCGTCGCCGAGCTGCCTGAAGCAGTTGGTGAAAGCGCCCTTGTTCTGCATTTCTTCGATGAGCAGCTGGTAGCTATCTTCAGACAGATTCTGCGGCGGATTTATGTCATCCTGCGGTCCGAATTGTACTAACTTGAATTCCCAATCGTTGGGCAGGCCATTGTAGGTGTAGTTGAAATACTTGTAGTAAACCAGTTTGCTGTCTGCGCAAATCTTCCAGTAGAAATGCTTGGGCGAAGTCGGAGTTATGCCGAATTCACCTGCCTGGTCCACAGTCATGTAGGAATAATCGATTTCATAGGTTACCATCCGGCATTTATGGCCATCCACCGTGGCATCCGTAACGTCGTTTATCTTAACGAATCCTTTCTGGAAAAGCGATTCGAACATGAACTGCTCTTTTGCCATGTTGTCCGGATTAAGATATTTGCCCTTAAGATAAGCGTAATATTTCTGCAGCTGGGTATCGGTGATATTATCCGTGGCAGAGCACTGGCTGCTGCCCTGGTAATCCACGCAGAGAATAGTGCTGTTCTCAAGGAAATAGAATTTCTTCACTGAAAGCATGTCGTCGGTCTGCAGATACCTTCGCTGGCCATTTTTCACCAGCTGGTAGGTTTCCAGATAGCCGTTGGAAGTCTCTCTGTAGGCATAGGCATAGTCAGTCGAATTCCTGCCGAAATTAACTGCGAAAAAAACCAGCTGCTTTCCTTCTTCGAATGTCGCGTTGGTTTCGTTCTTTGGAACGACTGGCGTTTGCGGCACTAGCACATTCACTGCCACTGCAACCAGCAGCAGCACCACTGCCAATACAAGAAATCCCTTCTCATAGCTATTCATCTGTCCACCTCTGTTTTTGTTAAAAACTTACTCCGTAAGCGCTTAAAAATGTATTGCTGGAGTGCGGCTCAAGCCGAACCCAAGATTTATAATGATTACGCTAAATTACACAAGCAAGGTGAAAATCATGAAAATCTTCAAAGCAGACGAAGAAGAAGATTGGGAAGACGAAGAAGAGGACGAAGACTGGGAAGACGAAGAAGACGAGTGATACTCACCTTTTGTCATTTTTTATTTTACTAATTTTTTTAGCTCTAATTGTGGAATAGTTCGGTGAAGGGAATAGCCTGTCTTCTGTTTTGGCGGCATTATACTACGCGACGCTAAGGTCTTGCACCTTCGTAGGCTGAGAGATGGCCGTTTCATCCGCAAGCGGTATCGTTTCTGTTCCATCTCCGCTTCCTTAGGAAGCGCCAGCCTCAGGTGGACAGAACTTCCTCCGGACGAACCGGTAAGCCGTCTTCCCCTCACCTGATATAATTAGGCTGCAATCTATTTAAAAAAAGTGGCGTGGATATGAATTTGGTGTTTTTATGCGGTTGCAACTGAAGATTACTGATCCTAATAAGAGGGAACAAATTCTGGGTGAAATCTGTGCAAGGCACGGGTTCAAAGGCAATGGAATAGACAAAAAGGCGCCTTTGCTTGAACGCTTGAGCGTACTTCGTGAGTATGCTTCCACAGTAGGAAACAAGGAAACCGTAAGGAAAGTAGAGGCATATGAAAGAGTCGTAACCACAACGAAAGTAGAAGATAACATGGAAGAACAGGTCAGAGTCGTAATGCAAGCATCACCGCAGTCTACACTCCGTAAAATATTCAATAAGATAAAGGATGGCGCAATACCCGCGCTAGTTAGCGACGTAGCCCTAGTGGCGCTGGGAGCCGTACTTGTGGCTAAGGTATTTCCTAATCCGGAGCTGGGTCGGTTAGTGCACATGGGAGGATGGCTACTGACTGTGCTTGGCACTGCTGAAACTGTAAAGAGCGCCTTTTTATTCTATCAAGATTGGTATCGCGAAAAACCAGAGCATATCTAAGCTAAAATAGCATGCCCGATACAATCCAGAAGACAGATTCAAAGCATTTTAAATGTTTCTATTAAAAGTGTATAATACTCGCCGCGGTAGCTCAGTTGGGAGAGCATTCGAAGTCTTTCAGAACTTTTCTGTGAGGCTGATGTAGCTGAAGATCAATTGAGCATTGGAAACCGAAGGGTCGCTGGTTCAACTCCGGCCCGCGGCATTTAATTTTCAGAATTTCAAGAGGTGGTTGTAATGGATAAGATCAAGAATTACATTAACAGCGAGCTTGGCAAAAAGGGTGCCTTGTTCTTTGCGCTTATTGATCCGCTGGACTACAAAACTCCGGAGGATGCGATAAAGACTGCGAAGGCAGCTGACGAAGCAGATGCAGACGTAATCCTAATCGGCGGAAGCACAGGCGTGCAGGGCCAGATACTTGATGACGCCACAAAAGCGATAAAGGAGGCTGTCTCAAAACCAGTTGTACTGTTCCCAGGCAATATAGGTACGGTTACGAAATACGCTGATGCAGTCTACTTCATGTCAATGCTTAACTCGAGAAATAGCTATTGGATAAGCGAGGCACAGATGCTTGCTGCACCAGTTGTCAAGCAATACGGCATTGAGCCGCTATCTGTTGCCTACGTGGTTGTTGAACCAGGCGGCACAGTTGGCTGGGTCGGCGACGCACGCGTAATCCCTAGAAACAAGCCGAAGATTGCAGCTGCCTACGGGCTTGCGGCACAGTATATGGGATTTGAATACTTCATCACAGACGCAGGAAGCAATCCTGCTGAAGGGCACATTCCGCTTGAGATGATAAAAGCAGTTTCCTCTACGATAGATATGAAATACATCGTTGCAGGAGGCATAAGAAAGCCTGAAGAAGCGAAAAAAGTCGTAGAAGCAGGCGCGGATATTATCCAGGTAGGAACTTATCTTGAAAAAGACGGGAACAAGGATAAGATAAAAGAAATGGTCAAAGCACTTCGCGAAGGCGCTAAGAAAAAGGTTTAATTTTTTATTTTAAAAATAAAGAAAAATAAAAAGAAAATTACTCCATGTCCATGCCGCCGGGCATTCCGCCGGGTGGCATGCCTCCGGACTTGCCTCTGGAGCTGATGATGTCGTCGATTCTCAGGATAAGCCTTGCCGTTTCCGTAGCAGAGCTTATGGCCTGCCTCTTTACTTTGGTCGGCTCAAGAATGCCTATCTTCTCCACATCATCCACCTTGCCTGCAAGCACGTCTACGCCGTAGTTTGTCGCGCTTCCGCCCTTGTGCTTGTTGCGCAGCGCAACTATGGTATCAATCGCGTCCATGCCTGCGTTTTCCGCAAGAGCTTTAGGGATCGCTTCCAGCGCCTCGGCAAATGCCTGGATAGCCAGCTGCTCCCGTCCGCCTATCTTAATTGCGTACTCCTGCAATCCGGAGCTCATGGCCATTTCTGCGCTTCCGCCGCCGGTAACGTACTTGCCGTACTCGACGGCAGAGCTTACTGCGCCCAGCGCATCCTTAATTGCCCTTTCCACTTCACTAACTACGTGGTCAGTTCCGCCGCGCACAAAGATGGTAACGCTCTTCGGGTCCTTGCAATTCTGCACGAACACCATGGATTCGCCGCCGACTTTCTTTTCCTGCACTTCGCCTGCATCGCCCAGGTCTTCTGCTGCCAAGTCATCCAGGCTTGAAGCAATCTTCGCGCCTGTTGCCCGAGCCAGCTTTTCCATGTCGCTCTTCTTCACGCGCCTTACGGCAACGATCTTTTCCTTTGCGAGGAAGTGCTGGGCAACGTCGTCAATGCCCTTCTGGCAAAACACAACTGTTGCGCCTGATGCCTTGATCTTAACAACCATGTCTTTGAGCATCTTTTCCTCCTGCTTCAGAAACGCGTCCATCTGGTCAGGTGAGGTTATTTCAATCTTCGCATCGGTTTCGGTCTTCTCTATTTCCAGCGCCGAATCAATCAAGGCGATTTTCGCATTCTTCACCGTTTTCGGCATGGAAGCGTGCACCATTTCCTTGTCGACGACGACTCCTTGGATAAGTTCCGTATCCATCACTTCGCCGCCTGCTTTTTTCTCAATCTTCACAAGCTCGGTGTCGATTACGTATTTTGCATCTTTTTTCTCAGCCACCTGCTTAACTGCTGTAACAACCATCTTGGCAATCTTCTTTTTCTCGCCCTCATTGCCAATGCCTTTGGAGCTCATGGAAACCGTGGCAATTTTCTCCAGAATCACTTCGTCGCTCGGGGTGACTTCCCGGCTTATTTTCTGCAGAATTTTCTCCACTTCGTGCTCGGCCATCTCATAGCCGTGAATAATCGTGGTCGGGTGTACTCCCTGGTCCAATAAAGTGCCTGCGTTCTTCAGCAGGTTTCCGCCGATTACTACGGATGTGGTTGTACCGTCGCCCACTTCCTTGTCCTGCGTCTTGGCTATCTCCACCATTAATTTGGCTGCAGGATGATCAACGTTCATCTCTTCAAGAATGGTTGCGCCGTCGTTGGT
>JAZDDV010000024.1:0-13974 GCA_043809425.1 Microcaldota archaeon
ACGCTGCTTTCAGCTGCTATTGCTTCAGCAATCTTCTCAATCGGCAAGCTGCCTTTTGCCCAGAAAAGAACTACAAAATCATTGTCTGTTGGCCTGTACTTCATGTCCAAATAAGAGTATCCGCCATATGCCATAAACTCATCTGATTTTGCTTCGCCTCGATGGTTTATAATTTTTGCGTTAGGCGTGCGGTCTGATTATTTCATTTTTTCGTAGACGATTGCCAAAACGAGCCCGGCAACCAAACCGCCTATAAGACCGTTTATGGTTTCCACGAGAATCATTGCGTCCGGGTAGCTGTGCAGCAGCCAGGTATTGTAGGCATTCGGAAGCCCTGCAACAAGCCAGAGCAGGAAACCGAAAAACAGGCCTTTTCTCCATGCAGGCCCGCCAAGGCCTTTTTCAGTATATGAATAGATAACTGCGAGAAACACAGTAGATATCATTCCACCTAGCCACATTAGCCCAAGCCACGGCATCAGGCCGCCAAATAAATCCATTGACTTGGAACAGTAAGAAGCACTTGAGGCTGAATACAATGATGCAGTTAGCGGATTCAGGTAAAGAAGATTGCCAACAATGAAAGCAGCCAACCCCGCAACCAAACCAGACACGATAATTTTCTTAAAATCCATAGAATCACATCTTTTTGTAAACCTGATTAAGCCAAACTTTCTTGAAAAAAGGAATCGTCAACGTTGAAAGCATGAAAGCAACAGAAGGCACAATCGCATTAAGCCAGGGTTGCGGGATTGCCACTGCCTGAAGATAAAATCCGATTGCCAGATAGGTAAATATCATAAGCAATCCGCGCCGCGTGTAGCTTGTTTCCCAGGATTTGTCAGCTTCAACGCGCTCGTTCCGCTGCTTGATTATTGCAATTTCTTTTTCCAGCTGTTCAAGAGTTGCCATCATCTTTTACTTCTCTTGAATGCTTTATAACTTTTACGTTAGTCATACCCTAATTGGTTTATCTATGTACTAGGAGCAGAATCTAGTTTACTATTTCGTAGGTTCTGGTTAGATTTCCTATGGTTAAGGAAACGGTCATCGGCAGCTTGGATGCATCAATCCATACTCCGTTGTACACTTGGTTCGTGTACCTAGATTCTGTTTCGACCCGAACGCGATTGGTCGCTTCGAAATAGTTCCCTTCGGTCCCCTGCATAAAGCCCATTGTTTCCTTCGCCTTAAACAATATTTCCAGGGTTTCATCAACAGTTGGTTTTAGCACCATTGTCGGATTTTTTCCATAGCTTGGATTTGCCAGGGTGTCATAGTCTGGCGTTTTTCCGAAAGAAATGATAGTTCTTACCTCTGGTTGGTCCCTGTATCCGCCTGCTGCCAGTGAAATCAGGCTAATGGCGTTATCCGGGTATTCCAGGCGAACTTCGATAGAATGATATGCGCAGGTATCAAATCCAAAAATAACCGTTTTTGCATTTAGTTTGACTCCGCTGAGCACTGTGTCTTTTAAGGGCTTGTAGAGGTGTTCATCGAATACTTTTTGGAGTTTTCCGCGTTCTTTAGATTCTACACCGTCTACTCTGGCTGGTTTTATTGGTTCGCGTCGTAATTGAATTATCATATATATTATTCTGGCTGATTGTGTTTATAAACCTACCTTTCCATTTTAAACAACTTATAGTATTGTTTAATTATATAGTTTATATACTTTACCATTAAACAATCAGATTTCCTTTGTAAGAGTTGCCATCTGCTTACCTGTTGCCCTTAAATCAGTTTCACTAAACCGCGGCCGATTTCCGGGATGTTTCCACCAAACAGGTTCGTGGTATTGAGTATGAACGTCATTGTTATGACCATGGCAACAAGCGGTATGACGCAAACCGTGTTAAGCATCCTATTTACTATATCCGTGACCCAGCTACGTTCCGGGTTTATCATGTCGGCTATGGATTTCTTATTCGCCTTTATGGCGGTTTTAGCCGTATCCATCCAGCTTGCATCACCTACTCCGCAGCCTAAATCAGTGAAGTCTGAGAAATCCGGCAGCTGGCAAAGTTCGGAAAAGTGATCTGTCATAGTTGCACCTGTGCACTGGGGCGCGACGCCGGTTGCCAGCTCGCTATTGTAGTTGCCCAGCGAAACAGAGGTGCTTGCCCAGGTATGGGGCAGCGACATGGTTGCGAATAGTATATACGCAGTGGGGAAAATGAAATAGAATCCGATGGCTGCAGCCATGAAGTACGCGCCGGCACCGCGCGTGGGCGGCAATGCGCGTAGGGCTACGCCTATGCCGAAGAAGAATCCGGCGAAATACTTGATGAACTTGAGCATGTAGGTAAGCACATAAGAGAAATACAAATAGAATATGAGCATCTGCGAGCTGTTCTTGTTTCGTTCTGCAAGCGCTTTCACACCAAAGCCCGTCGCCAGTTCAGACATGTATATTTCCGCGAAAATCGACGCGGCTGCGTCAACAGGTATGCTTATTATGTAAATCGTATCCAGCGCGAGTACAGTGCAGTCCTTGGGCGGCTTCATGTATAGGTCCATGTAGTCTATGACCGTCTGCCGCTGGTTAAGGTCTGGTATGTTTGACGTGCAGTTGCAGCTGAACGTCGCCAGGTAGGTGCATTTGGCCACGCCACTCGGGCCCACAAGCATCTGCTCGCCGACTGCCACCAGGCTTACGGAGAAAATGACTATGAGCACGGTGGAAATGGAAAATATGAATTCGGCCTTGGCTGCCTGCTCCAGGTTTTTTAGCGAAAACATGCGCGAGAGTATTATCAGCATGGCTGCGCAGATGACTGATATGCCGGCCAGCGTGACCGAGATGCCGTACCAGTCTTCCATTATGAATGCCATCAGATCAGCCTCGTCAGCGAGCTCACGTCAATCTCCTCTCCAAATGATTTGCTCAGAGATCTGGCAGCCTGTACCAGCATCATAATGTTGAACGTGGGCATTATATAACCTATTAGTAACGCCCGGCCTATTACCGTGCCTGCGAAGCCAATCACCAGGAAAAAGAACGTGCCGAACACGCCCTTTATGGCATTGACAATCATGTAAAGCGGCAATAGTATGACATCCCAGAACGAGAAGTCACCGCTGGGGGTAAATATCCAACTCTGCAGGTCTTTAGTGAAGGTGCTGCCCTGGGTTTTCAAAGTGTCCAGGAACCCAGTCCAGCCACTAAGCTGGCCAGAGCCGTAGAAAATCATGAATGCCAATAGAGATATGGCAGGCATTATCACCAGGAACGTGACAGCAATGGCTATCATGCTGCCGCCTATTTTGCGCGTTGGCGTGAAACACCGCAGGAAAATGCCTGCAGGCAGATAGTATTTCAGGAAAACGTCTATGGCAAATAAATAGGTGAAATACTGCGCGTAGTTCACCACGTAGGCAATGACCAGGCCGACTATGGCGTTTGTAAGCAGCTGCTTTATCGGCGAGCCCAGGCCTGCCAGCGGGCTGGACACCACGCCGATGCTAAGCGGTTTGGTATACGGGGTTATCGTACCCAGCAGGTCTGCAGGAATGTTAAGCACATAGGCCATTTCTATCCAGCCAAGCATCTCGCCTTTCACAGCTAGGAAATACTGCGAAGTTACCGAGTATATGTTGCTGCCGGCTGCCAGGTTCACATCGTGCGGTAGCAGCGCTGATGGCACTATCCAGTCAACGCTTATGTTCTGCAGCGCGCCCACGAGCCCAAGCACCATTACGAATAGGATGGCTGAAGAAATCAGCTCGTAGATTTCCATCTTCACCGAGGCAGTCATCTGCTGGTTGCGTAGCAGCGAAGACCAGATGTACATGGCTGCGATTATGACTGAGGATGTTACCAGCGCTGCGCCTGACAGCCCTACCAGCCCCCAATAGCCGATAGATGGATCTGCAACGCCTGCCGCACCGGCTGACAATATTTGCTCCACAGTTTTTATTGGCATTTTACATCCTCATATGATTTTCAGGAATGCCATGTAATTGACATTCACGTCGAATTTCTTGGCCCATTCCCGGGCCAGCGTAAGGGTTACGAATATGTTCAGGAAAGGTAGCAATAGGCTCATTATCACTACGTAGTATACTGCGTTTTTCATCAGGTCATAGGCGCCTAATGCAACAACTCCCATTATCATTGGCATTACTGCTCCGCCGCCCAGTAGGGCGATGGCTACGGCCATGCCGGTTATCTTGAATATGCCTGTGCTGGCTATCATCTGCTGCACGTAAACCAGCGGGTCTGCCAGGTACGGTGAAAGCAGCTTATGCGTCTCGTATTCCACAAGGAACATGAATGGATAGATTATGGCAAGCGCCATCACCAGCATGAAAATCGCTTCGCCCAATTGCCTTGTCTGCGGGAAAACGCGAAGGAAAATGCCTGCCGGGACAAACACTGCCCAGGTCCATTTTCTTATGAAGCATAGCGTGAAGACGTGGGCAACCCACTCGCCCAGTGCCAGGGAAATGAACTGCAGCCCTATGCCTACTAAATCAATGAAAGGTTTGAGCGCAGGGCCAAGATTAAAATTATACATGGAACGGAAGTCAGTGCCTACGTAGAGCGTTGCCGTATAGAGCGTATGCACTGCCATGTTGAATAATACCAAGCCCGAGTAATTCTTCGTTATCTCCACAATCATGAGGCGCGCGAATGCCATGGCTGCATCCAGCATGTCTGTCCTGCCCATGTAGACCTGGTCCTGGCTGCCGTGCGTTGCAAGCCCGTACCAGGTGTTTGCCGAGTAGATAACTACGATAAGAAAAGACACGCGCAGCAGGGTCATCGCCACCTGATGCCCTTCATCTTTTGCGAATATTATGAGCTGCTGCAGATTCAGGAACTGGCCAAGCATGTACGCAATTGCGACGCCCATCGATACTATAAACAGGGCGAACAGCGCCGGAATTATCCAGAAACCGACTATTGCTCCAGAATTTGAAGTTGTAAGTACTGGGTTGCAGTCTCCTGGCGAGAATGCGGCGTACATTGATACTACGGCCGAACTTCCAGCCGTTGCCATGATATTGCCGGTTTTTATAAACGAGTCGCCTTCTCTGCTCAGCGTGTTGCTGGTACTTTCAATGAAATTGGAAAACTCATCCGGGCTAGCGGCTCTTTGGCTTGACGTGTCGGCGAAAAGCATTCCGAAAAGCAGCAGCGTAAGCAGCAGCAGTTTCACGTTCATCAGATCAGCCTCGTAAGTCCTGCGAGCTCCACGTCTCCACCGAATGTTTCTGCCAGCGTTCTTGTGGCTGCGATAGTCCCGATCAATCCGAAAAGCGCGAAGAACAGCGAAAAGAAAGTAAGCCGTGCGGCAACTTCTATGTGGCCGTTGGGTCGCCACTCATGCACTGAACTCACGAAAAGATTATGCGTCATGTAATACTTGAAAGTTTCAAGGGCCCATGTGGCCGCCTTCAACAGCAGGCCCTCTTGCGAGCCCACATCATCCACGCGTTTGCCCAGATCAAAGCTTGGCTTGAGCGCCTCGTTACGGTAGAATTCTTCCTTTTCATCTTCGGTCATTCGTGACAGATTATTCTCCAAGTCCCTTGTCTTGCTGTAATCTTCCAGTATGGTTATGCCGCCCAAGGTCTTGTTTTTCCCTTCTTCTATGTAAATCGTATTCATTATCGGCGGGTCATGATTTCCAGTCGGGTTGATTGTTGTGTTAGTCGCCCAGCCTTTTGTGAGCAGCACCTGCTGCTTCAAATCCATTACCAGCAGCCCGCCAAAGGCGTAGAGCGCCGGATAGATGAAATACATCGCTATTGCGATAGCTATAAGCATTCCTCCAAGCCGGCGCGTAAAGCTGAATGTGCGTAGCAGCACCCCGGCTACGAAGAAAAGCGGGAAGCCGGCATTGGCAAAGAAGCGGATTACGATTTCCTGGAATTTCGTGAGGAACATGACTGTGATGTTCCAGTTGAATATGGTTTCGATAACCTGGTTGCGCATGGTGAAGAATCCTTTCCAGGGCGACCACATTTCGAATCCGGATTTTTCGAAAAGAGTTTGTACGGTGATTGCAGTTTCCGCGCCAAGCGAAGTCCAGGAATAGGTGGCAAGCATGCCCTGGCCGAAGCTCCTGCATTCATCGTAAATGGTGCGCAGATAGTAGATTGAAAGCCGGATGTGGCACGCGCTTACGTTCTCATAGCCCGGCTGCTTGTTCATGAGCGCGTCGTTCGTGCAGATGTCAACGTTCTTTTCTACGATGCCTGCAGGCGTATTTATTTTAAGCCAGGCCTGCGCGCCCCCACCCACACCCAGTGCCGTAGTTACTATAGTATTTGCAGACGCTATGAAACCGAATGCGAACACCAGGATGACTGCTGAGTAGAAGATTTCCGTGAGCTCCATCTTGGCCCATACTTTTATCTTGTCGTTCATCAGTGCCGAGCCGAACATGTATACGATGGCGGTAAGTATGGTGGCTATGCTGAAGCCGGCGATGGCGAACCAGATATAATTGCTCAAAAGCTGCGTTACGAATGTTGCCGGGTCCATGTCACCACCTGCTCACTATGAACTTGGTCATCGCGTTTATGAACGCAACCGTAAATACCATGGAGATACTTGGCGCGAAAAATCCGAAAAGCGAAAGTACTGTGAATGAATCCACTATGACCATGAACTCGCTTACCTTGAAAAGCAGCAATGTTCCCTCGTTAAACAGTGGCCCGAGGAACAGGGTACTGGTGACGGCCAGCTTAGAGCTGAATACTCCGATTAGCTTTGGTACGAGCATGACTGGCAGCGTTGCCGCAAACAAATCAGCGCCGCAGATCATGGCCTTGAGCGCGCTTGGCGGCTGGTACTTGATGCCTATGTCCTCGAATGCCGCATTGTTTATCAGGTAAGTCAGCGGGAATATGACGTAAAAACCAATCATCAGCGCGAGTATGAATGCGCCTGCCTCTTTTGTGGGCGGGAAGAAACGAAGTATGATTCCTGCGGGCAGTAAAAGCGGTAAGGCCAATGCCTGTATGAGCTGCAATAGCAGCAGCTGCGCCTTGAGGCTTGCCTCAAGCATGATAAAACCCGTAGCCAGCATGCCTGCCAGCGTGGAGAAGATATCAACACCTGGGAATATCTTGTAGGTGATGTTAAGCACTGATTCGCCGGTTCTTTTGTGGAATGTTGAAAGGATGGAAGTGCACATCTGGATGGTGTAGGCGTCATTTCTGCCGTTTTCCACATTGCGGATGATGCCGCCCATCACGTGTATGGCTGCTTCCGTAGTGCTCTTGGCGTCGCTTTTGATAAGTGAAAGCGCGAACTGGTCGCCCACCGTGAATATGCCGACGACAACAAGCACTATCATGAAAGATGTTACCAGGTCTGAAAGCTCGATTGTGAGGTATGCTTCCCATTCTGGAATGCGTAGTACCTTGGAAGCAAGATAGGTTATCAGAACGATGACACCTACGAACAGCACGGTGATGGCTACGATGCTCTTATATCCGGCTTCTATTGCAACAGGCAGGTTAAATGCGATTGCCGTAATCAGCTGGAAAATCACCACGTAAAGGAAAGCTGCGATGACTGCAGCGGTTATGAGCGTCTGCGCCCAGTTGTTTGCCCTGGCCCGTGTTTCCGAGCCGAATATCTGGCCGATGGCGTAGGCAGATGCAGCCAGCAGTATGAGCAGTATGATGATATTGGATAGTGCTTGCGTTGCAATTTCATTCAGCTGCCTGAGCAGCAGCCCAAGGTCGTAGCCTCCGCCCGCGCTAGGATATTGCCCATTGAGCCAACCCGGAAGTACGAAATAAAGCACAGCCAGTACGATGATGGAAATTACTCCTGCAGCCAGCAGGCTCTGCGCCCAGGCCTGGATTGATGCGCGTGTTTCCGCGCCGAATATCTGGCCGATGGCATAGGCAGCTGCGGCGATTATTACTGCCAGCATGGCAAAGCCGATGAGCAGGCTTTCGAATGCAAGTGCCCAGTCCTTGATAAGCGGCTGCAGCGCGTTCTGGGCAAAAGCTAGGCAAACAAGCAAAAGTAAAATCGTAATGCACTTGAAGCTTTTCATGTTTCACCTAAACTATCTTGCTTATGCCTGCGATCTCCGGGTCGCCGCCGATGAGTAAGGCAATGTTCCGGTACATGGTTATGGTAACCATTATTTCCAGTACTGTTGCCACGGTTGTAAGAACGAATAGCTCTACTGTCTTGGCTACTGCATCTGTCAGGTAGGTATACATGCCGAATATCACGCCTGAGGGCAGCAGGATGCTGTTCGGGCTGAAAAGGAAACTCCAGAATCCGCCGGAATAGGAAATCATCACCTTGCTCTGGTTCCAGATGAATGTTACAAAACCGCCGACTAGCGGCACGCCGTCTACTGCCTTTACCATTTTATCTGCCGAGCAAAGCAGTGAGGCAACGAATCCTTCGCCGCAGGCTTTTTTGGAGACCTGCTCGCTGCTCTGGCCCTGGTATTTTTCGGTCTCGCCTTGTATGGCCGCATCGCCCTTCTGTATGTCGCTTTGCATCCCTTCTATGGCACCCGAATCCATTCTGGTTTTGAACGGAGTGGTGAAGTCAGTGTAGCGGTAGTCTGTCTGAAAGCCGTAGACGTCGAAAAGCGCGTGGTAGGAAAACATCACCGTAAGCGGGTAGACGAAATAAATCGCAAAACAAAGGGCGATGAGGCTGGAGCCGGTGGTGCGCGAAAACGGATTGGCGCGCATGATAATGCCTAGAGGCAGCAGGATAAGCGGTACTACGGTTTGTGTAAGTATGAGCAGCATTTCCTTGCCCCACATGGTAAGGCCCAGCAGGCCGATGCCGTCAACTATGGTCGTCATTGCATTGCTGATAAGGGAAAGCGGCACGTAGGGCGCGATGTGCAGTGAAAATATGCCTGCGCCGCCTGGCAGTACGCCCACGTTGAAGCTAAGCGTTGACATGAAACTGATCAGTACGTCAACGGCTGCAAGCCGCAGGTAAAGGCCGACTAATTGCGCCTGGAAAAGCTTGGTCTGGAGAATTGCGAACTGGATATGGCCTATAGGCAGGTTTATGAGGGCGTCCGTAGTGCTTGTAATAGGTGCGCCGCCTGGCAATGTTGCGCTCATTATGCTGCTGACGACGCTTTCAAAGAACGTATTGGTGCCGAGCCAGAAGGCGATTATGAAGACGGAAAACAGCAGCGCTGCCAGTTCTTCGTTGGCAATCGCCTTGAATTGGGCATTCTGGTAGAAAGCGGCAAGTATCTGAAAAAGGGCTGCCATGGCAACTGCTATGCCGAATGAATACATCATTATCTGCATCCCGCCCTGGGGGAGGGTCATCAGCAGTAGCGGAAGTACCATGTTTACCTGAATCATATTCTTATGTTATCAATAAAAACATATCTAATGAATATTGTTTTACGATTCATATGTACAGGACACATTGTATAGCAGATGCCAAGAAGGAAAAGGGAACTGTTACCGTGGCCGGCTGGGTTCACGACTCGCGCGACCTGGGCAAGCTCAAGTTCGTGCAGCTGCGCGATAAGAGCGGCGTGCTGCAGGTGCTGATTAAGAAAGGAATTGCGCCGGACGAGCTTTTGGCAGCGGCATTCAACAAGGAAGACGTATTCTCTTTCACAGGTACGCTGCAGGCGAATAAGATTGCACCAGACGGCGTTGAGCTGGCAGCAGTAGGTTTCCAACAACTGAATAAGGTGGAACTGAAACTGCCTGTTGACCCGACTGGGCGCGTACCGTCTGATTTGGATGTGCGGCTGGACCACCGCTACCTGGACATGCGCAAGAAAGACATATCGCTTATCTTTAACATCAAGTCAACTGCAGCAACTGCATTTCGCAGTCGGCTTGTGGGCCATCACGGCTTTGCAGAAATCCATCCGTCTGCCCTTACCGGCGCTGCCACCGAAGGCGGTGCAGATGTTTTCCAGGTGGAATACTTTGAGAATAAGGCGTTTCTGGTGCAATCGCCACAGTTGTACAAGCAGCTGGCAGTAATCGGCGGCTTTGACAAGGTTATGATAACCATGCCGGTATTCCGCGCAGAGAAGCATAATACGACTACGCACTTGAATGAGATTACGCAGATGGACATTGAAATGGGATTTGCAGACCATAAGGACGTCATGGCTTTGCTGGAAGATGTAACGCTTCACATGCTTAGCGAAGTGCAGAGAGTGCATGGCGAAGAGCTGAAGGCAACGTTTGGCGAATTGACAGTGCCAAAGAAAGTCCCGCAGTATACTTACAAGCAGCTTGTTGACAAGCTCAACAGCGAGAAATTCGAAATGAAATTCGGCGATGATTTCTCCAAGGAAGCGGAGAAAAAGCTGTTTGAGCTGCTAGGTGAGGAACTATACTTCATCTATGACTGGCCCACTGCCGTTAGGGCATTCTATTCCATGCCGTCTGCAGAGGATGAGAACATTTGCCATGCATTTGATTTGATGTACCGCGGGCTTGAGATCTCCAGCGGTGCGCAGCGCATTCATCAGCCTGCAGTAATCGAAGCGCAGCTGAAAAAACGTGGTTTGAATCCTGCTGACTTTGAATTCTACATAAAGGCATTCCGCATGGGCGCGCCGCCGCATGCCGGCTGGAGTATTGGCCTGGAGCGGCTAGTGATGAAGATGTGCAACCAAAGCAACATCCGCGAAGCAATGCTGTTTCCCCGCGACCGCGTACGGCTGCACCCATAATCTGACTTGGTGAAATGATGACTATCGCAGTAACAAACGATGACGGTTATACTGAAGGCGCAATGATTCTGCTGCGCGCTGCTAAAAAGCACAGCAAGGAAGCTTACGCGCTATTGCCTGACAGGCAGCGCAGTGCGGTTTCCTCTGCGCTTACATTGCACAAGCCGCTCAGGCTTATCGAGCGCGAAAAAGATGTTTACACTTTAAGCGGCACTCCTGCAGACTGCTCCTTATTTGCAATTCATTCTGGCAAGCTGCCCAAGCCGGATTTGATTTTTTCAGGAATCAACTGGGGCGACAACGCAGGCGTATCGCCATTAGTAAGCTCAGGAACTATAGGAGCTTGCTGGAAAGCAGCAGTGTACGGCGTTCCTGCCATTGCGTTTTCCCTTTACCGGGCCAGCGGCGACCGCCTTGGCTGGATGAAAGCAGGCAACTGGCAGCCTGAGCTGCTGGAGAAAAAAGTTGAAGAGATTTATACGCTGCTTAAGCCGAAGATTGCACCAGGCAAATTCTTCGTGGTTAACTTCCCGTCTTTCGAGCATCTGGAAACCGCTAAAATCGTCTTTCCGAAAAAGATGCAGCCGGTGCGGTTTGCAGTGGAAGTGGACGAGCGGCATGACCCCTACGGGCACCCCTATTACTGGGTTGGCGGCTCGGAGCGCAAACCGCTGGAAGGCAGCGATCTTTACGAGATCGCAGTGAATGGCAATACTACGGTTAAGGAGATAAGGCTGGCTAACCTGATACTGGAGTGAATTCGTCGAACAGCAAATTATATAAGTCCGTCTTCCCTATATTACATTAGGTGATACTCATGGTTTCAGACAAGGGCAAGGAACTGATAAGAAAGCTTATTGAAAAGCTGCGCGGCGAGTCTCCGCGTTCAGTTAAACAAACAGGCAGCGCAATCCGCGTAGTGCAGGCTGCTCCGGTCCGGTCAAAAGTCGTCAAGTCGGCAAAGAAGCCGGCAAAAGCTGCAAAAAAGAAAACTGCGGTTAAATCCAAACCAAAATCGGTGAAGAAAATCGTAAAAAAAGCAGAAAAGAAAAAACCGGCTAAGAAAGCAGCCAAACCAATAGTGAAATCAAAAAAGAAAAAGCGCTAATTCTATTTTTTCTTCTCAAACAGAGATTTTGTCATGGCAACCAGCCAGTCAAAATGCAGCAGCAGGTGCAGCAGTACGAACAATGCCAGGGCAACTCCGCTTGCATCGTGGATGGTGCTAATCTCTCTGAAGGGCAGACCTCTAATCATTACCGCCAGCGCAGGTAATTTCATTATCCCTGTTGCGGCGTACAGCACGAATGCAATTGCCATGCCCAGGTCTATCCAATAATTCATTCTTGGTTTTTCCATTCTTTCACTTCCTATTAAAAACTACTGGCTTGTGCAGCGCCTTTTTTGTTTTCTTACGTTCGGTTATTTTTCTCGCGAGCGCTAGAATGAATTCCTGTTTGCCTATTTTGAAGTAATGGGAGCTTAGCTCAACAGGTATTTCAGTGCCTTTTTTTGACAGGTGGATTGTCTTGAAAGTTGCATACTTATTCTTTCTTACATTTTTTATCAGCTGAGCAACATGTTTGGGATGTTTTTCTGTGTTGATGTCCAGGGGCGTCAAACGCACCAGCTCTTTACGGCTGTAGCCAAGCATTTTGCACGCCCTATGGTTAGCCTCAACAAAATGCAGGGGTTTGTTATTTTTGACTGGAAACAGGTATGCTGCATCTCTTGCGTTCTCGAAACGCATTCTGTATTTCTTTTCGTTGTTCTGCAGCATCTCTTCTGCCTTCTTACTAAGCAACGTAATTTTTTTCTTATCAACCATCAGATACTAATCAGCTTAGTATCTTTTAATCATTTTGTACTGCAGAGCGTCGTGCATGAAATATTTAGGTAGATGGAATTTTAAAAAAATAGAAAAGCCCCCGGAGGGATTTGAACCCCCGACATCTCGCTTACACGGCGAGATGGTATTGAACGCAAGTTCAATCTGACATCTCGCTTACGAAGCGAGCGCTCTACCGCTGAGCTACGGAGGCAGCGGCAAATTCAATGCCGAGGGCAGGATTTGAACCTGCAATCCCAGAGGGATCGGTTTTCAAGACCGACGCAATACCGGGTTATGCGACCTCAGCAAAAATTGAGGGATGTGGCAGCAGCCACAATGACCTCAGCAAGAGGAAAAGGAAGGTTCCTTCTCCATTCTCTCTAATGAGCATAAACAACTCTGAGAGTGTCGTTTATTAAAGCAGCGAAATTGTTATAAAATGACAGTTAGGTTTAAGTGTTTGCTGTTTTATAGGATACTCCATGGGGAGGGGCCTCATTCTGCTTATGCTGGTAGTACTCGTTTTCGCTTTTGCCAGCGGCTGCATTCTGCCGAAAAAACCCGGCAAAGACGTGGCGGCAGGCAATCAAACCAACAATCTAACGGCAAACGGCGCAACTAATGCAAATAGCAAGAACACCATTGTTTTGACTGATGACCAGGCCGGCGAAACTGCTGCGGACGATACATCTCCTCAGACTGAAGATGGTTTCGGCTGCGTTTTCAACAATCCTGCCTGCGATGAGAATTACTTCTGCAAAGACAATGTCTGCGAATTTAGGGAAGGCTGCACCTACGATAATCCACCTTGCGAATATGATTATGATTGCGTGGAAAACAACTGCACTTTGAAGACTGGCTGCGATTATGACAATCCGCTTTGCGATGGTTCGCATGACTGCATCGATAATAATTGTACACTCAAGGAAGGCTGCTTCTACGACAATCCGGCCTGCGATGAAAATAATACCTGCGTTGACAATTTCTGCGTGCTATCAGACGGCTGCCTTTATGAGAATCCTTCGTGCGACTGGAACCAGGACTGCATACGCAATGAGTGCAAGCCAAAGCGCGGCTGCGACTATGATAATCCTACTTGCGACGAAAGACATACCTGTCAGGAGAACGTTTGCGTTCCCAATGATGGTTGCGAAAACAATAATCCGGCTTGCGATGCCGGCTATTCCTGCGTGGATAACAACTGCGTGCTGTCAGACGGTTGCGCATTTGATAATCCGTCATGCGATTTCGATTATGACTGCGTGCAAAATGCGTGCGTGCTGAAAACCGGCTGCCTCTACGACAATCCGGCCTGCGATTCCAACCATACGTGCGTAGACAACAACTGCACGCTCAACGAGGGCTGCGCCTATAACAATCCGGCGTGCGATGAGAATTATACTTGTGTTGATAACTTCTGCAATCCCATCTGATAAAATGCAGGGAGTCAAGCCAAAAAGAAATCTGCAAAGA
>JAZDDV010000025.1:0-9217 GCA_043809425.1 Microcaldota archaeon
TTCTTGAATCCATATGTTCCTGATCCCAAGGATGAAGTTCATCGTCTCCAAAAAACCCCGGGGTTAGAGTAACACATATTCCGAAAGAAAGTTTTGTAGTAGCTGGACCTCCATGTTTCTCATGTTCTATTTTTGTGAAAGCAGTAATGTGATCTAAACCAGTAACGTCGTTCATTAAATCCTTAACTTGACCAGATGGTTTTCCAATGACTGCCTTAAAGGTCTCATAAGCTTCTCGTGCTAATCTACTGGCAGCTACAGTTTCAAAACGACCTCTGAAACCTCCTCTTGTATGCCAGTGGGCCCGGTCTGCTTCTTGGTAATATCGCTCAAAAGCCGGGTTACCGTCTCTAGCCAAATCCCTTGCTTTTACCAATAATCGCAAATAACCTTCTTCACCTTTATAGCTAAGCCGTGTACTTCCACTGCCTCCTTGATAATAGGTAGTTACTGACCCGTCCTCCTCTACCTTATAGGACTTTATATCCGAATCTTTAGGGATTTTCTGATGATAGTCATTTTCACCAACAGGTGCAACATGTTTCCCAGCATCCTGTTCGACTTTTACAACCTTATCCTTCCAAAGACCGAATGCTGTTCGTGCTGCAAGCCTGACTGTTGAAAAGCTATCTGACTTAATCGCAGTTCTTGATGGACTTGCTAATTCCATTTCTTTTAATCTAGCTTGAACTGGATCGATAGCCTTTTTAGTGAGTGTTTTGTTCATGTTTATATCTATAGGTAAATGTCTTTTTAAACCCTTCTTTTCCACTAAGTTCCACAGTTGAATTAGAGACAAAATGTATCCTTCTTGTTCTCTGGGCATATACCTAGAATAAAAAACGCCGAGGGAGAGATTTGAACTCCCAATCCACGAGGGAACACGCTTGCTGGTAATTTTGGGCGCTTTTTTTAAAAGCGCGATTCCAGGCGTGCGCACTACCAGGTTATGCGACCTCGGCATGAACGAATGTGAATGCTGAGGGATGTGAACGCAGTTCACAACGACCTCGGCGAAAGCAGAGGGATGTGGCAGCAGCCACAACGACCTCGGCACGAGAAACCTAGTCGGTTTCCTAAGGTGGTTTCTACGTTACTTCCACCTGAGATATTTTTACAACTGTGAGAAATAAGAAAAGACGGAACAGTTTTTATTTCAGCCTGATGGCGCAGATTCCATCACGCCGCCGCCTATGTCGATAACGCGCCGCGTGCGTATGTGCGCAGTCATGTTGAATTTCTTTTTCAGCAGCTCCTTCAGCGATTTTATGCGCTCCCCGTCCCGGCCGATTGCTATCCCGCGGTCTTTCTCATCAAGCGTTATCATCAATGCTTTTTCGCTCATCACGTCCCGCACTTCCAGCGACATGATGTTGATGTTGTTGAAGTAGCTGCGGACAAATGCCTCAGGATCTGCGGAATCGCCAACTACAAGTATCCTTTTCTTGAACTTTAATTTAAGCTTGTTGATGTTGACTCCGTTCTTGCCGATTGCCTTGCCCAGCTTTTCCTGGTCCACGGTGAAGACCACCATGCCTACTGATTCTACGTAATCATTGGGCATTACGCCTGTCAGACCTTCAAAAGTAGTAAAAAAAGAAAGGCCTCGTTCTGTAAGCTCCATCGAATCACTTGGCAAAATCCATCAGGTTCGAGTTGCCCACGTCATAGACTGAAAGCACTGAAACCGGAAATGGCTTACCGCATACGGAGCCCAGCTCCATGGTGCTACCCGGGAAGGCAATCACCGGAATTGAAGCTTTCTTTGCGAAATAAGCAACGTTGTTGTTATAGGCAGCGGGCGTATTTGCCGCGACGATGAAAAGCTTGGCTGTCTTGCCGAACATGCTTTCGAAAAGACCGGTCCGGGCGCCGAATTCCACCTTGCCGCTTTCCACTGCAAGCCGGATGGCCGAAACAAGCGGGTTCTCCCTTTCCTTGGTTTTCCTTCTGCGCACTACCTTCTTTTTCTTGGATTTTGTTTCCACCACTTCTTCCTCTTCCGTCTCCTCGTCCAGTTGCTTGGCTTCCTCAATATCCTCAGTAGTATCTTCTGCGGTGTCCTTCTTCTTTGCCATTCATATCACCTGATCATTTCATTTTCTTCATAATCAATTTTATGCGGCCTGTGCCTACCGGCACGGTCTGGCCTACAATAATATTTTCCGTAACGCCCACCAGCTTGTCCTCAAGGGCAGTGGAACCTGCATTTACCAGGTGCTTCACCGTCTCTTCGAACGCGGCCCTGCCGAGTATGCCTGTTTTCTGGCCGCTCAGCCCGTGTCGGCCGATGGATTTAATGGAGCCTGCAAAGGTCATTGCATCTGCGATGAGCATTATGTGGCGCACGTCCACTGACAAACGCTGCAGATCCATGACGTCCTTGGTTTCCTTGATTATCGCATTGCGCGCTGCTTCTATGCCGTAGATGCGCTCTATTTCCTTGATATTATTGGTGTAGACGTGGTTCGGGTCAACGGATTCGTTGGCTATTGCCCCGGTAACGTTGAAGCCGCTTGCCCGAATAAAGTAACCGTCCTCAGGAGACTTGGCAACCGCTGCCCGGTTGATACCCTTCACTCCGCGCACCAAGGTCTCTTTTATGCGGTTTGCCATGCGGCGCACGTATTTGGCATTAACCAGCTCGTCGCTCTGCACCATGGTGCCTTCTTTTAATTCCTTGCCTGGCTTTTTCTTGGCAAGCTTTTTCCTTTTCTTTGGCTTTAGGATAAACGCATTGTCTGAAATGCTCATCTCATCTTCGTATTCTTCCAGCGCTTTTTTCAGCATGCCGAAAGTAACATTAAGCGCCTTGCCGTCTTTTTCGCTGTACTCTATGCGCACCGTGTACTTGTCCAAATCGTCGGAAACGACTGCAACATCATCCACGAAAACGCTGCCCAGCTCCTTGGCGGCTTTTTCCGCTTCTGCCTGGCTGCGCACGTTCTTCTTAAGATAGATGTCGATAATCGATTTCTTCGGCTCCTTTTTCGCGTCCACTATTTCGATAAGCCGAGGCAGGCCCGTAGGCACGTGCTCTGCCACACCTGCGTAGTGGAACGTACGCATCGTCATCTGCGTACCTGGTTCGCCGATGCTTTGCGCAGCGACAACGCCAACCGATTCAAACGGAGCAATGGAAAATTTCTGTTTTTTTACTGTCATAAAAACACCTAAGCCGTATCCACATCGTCCTGCTTCACGGACACATCAAGTTCTGCCTTGGACGAGAACATCGGATCCTTGCCGTCGCCACCGTACACGAACTGCACTATGCTCATGTCCGCATTGCGCACAGTCATGTCGCTGAAGGCGACCAGATCCTGCAGCGCGTTGATTAACCTGCGCTGCATGTAGCCTGAGCGTGCAGTTCTGATAGCAGTGTTAACCAATGCTTCCCTGCCGCCCATGGAGTGGGCGATGAACTCCTGCACTTTCAATCCTTCGTTGAAAGAAGAGTAGACGAAACCGCGCTCATGGCCTGTAAGCACATTCGGCCTGAAGTAGGGCAGCATTCTTCCCCTGTAACCGCGGGCCGGCCTCTTGCTGCGCACGGTTTGCTGCGCGACAATGGCAGACATCTGAATGGCGTTAAGCAAACTGCCTCTTGCGCCGATTTTTGCCATGATTATTGACGAGTTTTCAAGCGTCAGGTCTTCCTCAACTACAGTACCGACTTCTTCCCTTATGCGTGAAGTGATTTGCACGATAAGCGCTTCGAGCGTTTCCTTGAGCGACATGCCCGGAGAGCGCTCCAGCGACTTGTTCTTGTACTGCATGATCAGGTTGTCCACTTCCCTATCCATCTTGCCAAGAATATCAGCTACTTTCTTCTTTGCCTTGTCAGATAAGGTGTAGTCCTTGAGCGAAACGCTCAGGCCGTGTATGGACAAAGCTTCAAGCGCCAGCCTGGCTGAATTATCCAGGAAATTGCTGGTGAATTCCGGTCCATGCATGAGGAACATCTTTTCCAGCAGCTCGCCGCCCGTTGCGTTACTATCCATGGCACCCTTCACCGGCTTGCCGTTGGTAATGACCACTTCTTCGCCCATCTTGGACCTGACCTTGAAGCTTATGTCCTTTGGTATGAGCAGGGATATGAGCAATTTGCCAGAATAGCGTTCGCCCTTCCTGTCTGCCTTTGGCAATTCGGTTATGCCAACTAGATAAAGCAAATTCGCCGCCTCTTCCTTGGAAAACTCCATGGTGTCCTGCGTAAGGAAATAGAATCCGGAAACCTGGTCTTCCTGCGGCTTGATTATTGCGTGGCCGTGCCTAGGTGAAAGAATCTGCTTTTCCACTTTCATCAGGTGCAGCGCTTCTGCCTGCGCCTCTTCAGTCTGGATGATGTGCAGGTTCATTTCGTCTCCGTCGAAGTCTGCGTTGTAGGGCTGGCAGTCCAGCGGATTAAGCCGGAATGTTTTGCCTGGCAGCACTTTTATCAGATGGCACATCATGGAAATCCTGTGCAGCGAAGGCTGCCTGTTGAATATGCAGATATCGCCGTCAACCAGCTGCCTTTCCACTACCCAGCCGACTTTGAGGTTTTCCACAATCTCCTTCTTTATTTCCGGAGCGTCAACTACTCTGATCCTCTTGCCGTCTGAGCGGATAATGTACATGGCCTTGGGATAGGTTTCTGAAAGAAGATACTCCTTGAGCTTGTCAATGTTCCATTCAGTAACTGCTACAGGCACAGACATCTCTTCTGCCACGCCAGGCGGTATGCCGACCTCGTTCATGCTTATGCGCGGGTCAGGTGAAATAACCGTACGGGCTGAGAAATTAACACGCTTGCCTGACAGGTTATATCTGAATCTCCCTTCCTTGCCTTTCAGTCTTTGCGCAAGCGTCTTCAGCGGTCTGCCGCTCCTGTGCCTTGCCGGAGGAATGTTCGCCGTTTCATTGTCGAAGTAAGTCGTAACGTGATACTGCAGCAGCTCCCAAAGGTCTTCGATAATCAGCTGCGGCGCGCCTGCGTTGATGTTCGCCTCAAGCTTCTGGTTGATTCTAATAATATCTACCAGCTTGTGCGTAAGGTCATCTTCGCTTCTTTCACCTGTTTCCAGCGTGATTGACGGCCTAACGTTTACTGGAGGCACGGGCAATGCGGTCATGATCATCCACTCAGGCCTGGAATACATCGAGTCAAAGCCCAGGGCGCGGATATCAGCGTCATTAAGCGAGCCGAGCCAGTCGCGCACTTCGCTTGCCAGCATGGTTTCGCCGTTCTTCAGGAATGCGGTTGGCTTGAGAATCTTTATCTCCACAAGCTCTGCACTGCAATGCGGGCATGATTTCTTTTCCTTTGCCGTCGGCTTTTTAACTTTCTCCTCTTTTTTCACTTCCACTTTCTTTTCATCGTCTAGCAGGGAAGGAACTTCCACTGTGATAAGGCCTTCTTTTTCTTCCAGCTCCAGCTTTTCCACCACTTTCTCAATCGGTTTTACGTCCGCAGAAAGCAGCCGGTGGCAGCTTGGGCAGGTGGACTTGAGCACGTAGTAAATCTGCTTCATGAATTCCACGTGGATAACCGGCCGTACTAGCTCGATGTGGCCGAAATGGCCTGGGCACTCTTTTACTCTGCCGCCGCAGGATTTGCACTTCAAACCCGGGTCGACGACACCAAGCCGCGTATCGACCAGGCCGCCATCAATCGGGTAGCCGTCATCATCATAGGTGTCTGGCACGATTATCTTCGCAGCAGACATCTTTCTCACTATTTCCGGTGAGAAAATCGAAAAACGAATCTTATCAAGAACATGTTGAACTTCCATACTATCGCCTCATCCCTTTTTCCTGAGGAGCAGCCTCGGGAAGATATACAGAGATTTAATCTCATCCAGCAGCAGCTTGAACGCGTAGCTGATTTCCACCGACTGCACGTTGGCGCCTCCGCAGACAGGACAAAGGTCCTTGTTGCGTGCGTAATCGTGCGTACCAGTAGAGCCGCAATCAGCGCAGACCAGCTGGTTGGTCTTGTCGCTTTCCTCCAGCAATCTTTCTTTTATGAGCATGCTTGCGCCGTAGCCTAGTAAGCAGTCGCGTTCCATTTCACCGAATCGGAGACCGCCTTCGCGTGCGCGGCCTTCAGTGGGCTGGTTCGTCAGCAGCTGCACCGGTCCGCGGCTTCTTACGTGCATCTTATTGCTGACCAGGTGGTGCAGTCTCTGATAGTAAACTACGCCTATGAAAAGTTTCACGTGGATTTGCTTACCGGTAGTTCCGTCGTAAAGGACTTCTTCGCCGTGCTCGTCAAATCCTGCTTCTTTTAGCAAGCCGACGAAATCTTTTTCCGTGTTTCCGCTGAATGCGCTTCCGTTCATGAAAACGCCGCCCATGGAGCCGGCCTTGCCGCCAAGCATTTCCAGCAAATGGCCTGCAGTCATTCTCGACGGAATGGCGTGCGGATTAACAATCAAATCAGGAGTTATGCCGTCCTCGGTGAATGGCATGTCCTGCTGAGGCACTAACAATCCGATAACACCTTTTTGTCCGTGTCTTGAAGCAATCTTATCGCCGACTTCCGGAGTCTTCACTGCGCGGATGCGTACTTTGACCATTCTGTTGCCGCTTGGCCCTTCTGTAATAAGCACTGAATCTACTTTGCCTTCTTCTCCGCTTTTGAGAGCGAGTGAGCTTTCACGCTTCTTTTCCTCAACAGCGCCGAAAACTGATATTTCCTCAAGGAATCTTGGCGGTGATGTCTTGCCTACAAGCACGTTCTTGCTTGTCACTTCGCTTTCAGGAATAACAATGCCGTCCTCATCCAGATGGCTGTAGGCTATTTCGCCCCGGTAGCCGCCAACTTCAGGAGTAGGCAGTTCGATTGTATCTTTCTGTCCGCCTGGATAAGTCCGCTCTTCTGCTTCGTAGGTCCTGAACATGACGGTTCTAAGCATACCGCGGTCTATTGCCGCCTTATTTACGATAATGGCATCTGCCATGTTGTAGCCGTGGAAGCTTGCCAATGCGACAACGCAGTTCTGGCCTGCTGCTTTCTCGCGCAGGTTTAATGCCTTGTAAACATTAGTTCGCGTTAGCGGTTCCTGCGGATAGTACATCACGTAGGCGCGCGTATCGTAGCGGCTGTTAAAGTTCGTTGCATAAATACCAAGCGATTGCTTAGTCATGGCGCAGGCCATGGTAATTCTCGGCGAAGAGTTGTGCTCTGCATAGGGCAGAACTGAAGCAACTATGCCAAAGATATTAGCCGGGTCAACTTCCAGGTGCGTATGCTTTTCCGTTAGTTCAGCAGGCGTTGCAGCAACCAGCGCGTTTTCCTCTTCCAGCGCATCCAAGTATTCGATTATACCCATGCGGATAAGATGCTGCCACGTAAGTTCGTTATTCTTCAGCCTGTTGAGCACTTCGGGCGTAAGCCTTGACTTGCCGTTTTCCACTACGAGATACGGTCTGCGCACTCGGCCTTTATCAGTGGTGATGTGCAACTCGCCCATCCTGCCGCTGTAGTAAATGTTTATCTGATAGTTCAGCTCGTTCGTTCGCCTGCGTTCGCGCAGCCTCTGCGCCAGGCTTCTTCCGTCCGGATGATAACCGACGAATCTTCCATTAAGGTAGATGGCTACTTTTCTCGCTCGTTTTGCCATAAGAATCATTCCTCCTTGACATCGTAAGCCTTGAGAAGCTTGACGACTTCTTCCTCATTCACGCCGATGGACACTTCTGACATAACTGCCAGGTTCTTCACCAGCGAACAGCTCGGGCCTTCTGGCGTCTCGTTCGGGCAAAGCTTGCCTAAGTGAGTTCCGTGCAGGTCTCTTGCCTTGAAATGCGGGTGCTTCTTGCTTAGCGGTGAAATCACCCTGCGTAAATGCGAGATAGTTGAAACGTAGCTGACTCGGTCCAGCAATTGCGAAACGCCTGTTTGGCCTGCAATCCAGTTGCCTGTAGCCATCGCGTAGCGCACCCGGTCTGCCATTGCGTCCTGCCGAACTAAAGTGTGTACTTGCAATCGTCTGCCACGTGCGTCTGCCCTTGATGCCTGATAAACCAAATCTTTGACTAGGAATTGGAATGCGTAGCGGAATAATTCTTCCATCAAATCTCCTGCCAGCTTGATACGTTTGTTCGCGTAGTGGTCCTTGTCATCCGGGCCAATCTGCTTGTAGGCTACGAGAGTAGTGCGCTCAGCCATCTTTATCAGGTAGCGGGCTTTTTCGATTCGTTCTGCTTTGCCTGTACCGATGTGCGGAAGCAGGTAATTATCAATGAGGTTTTCCATCCTGTTCAGCCTGAATTCAGGCGGCTGGCCAGGTGAAAGTTTTCTGCTGAGGATGTCCACTGCCTCGTCTTTTGTTTTTGTTTTTTCTTCTTCCAGATTGAGTATGATATCGTTCCTTGTTATCATTTCCTGGGAGAACGCTTCCTTAATTTCGTTGTCTGTGCCTAAGCCAAGCACGCGCAGCAGCGAAACAAGTGTTATGCCAGGCGGAGAAGACGGGAATTCAGCTGTGAATAGACCATCCGTATTGCGTTCAACAACGCATCTTGCCCTGAAGCCGTAGTGGGTTGAGAATATCTTTGCGACGATGTCGCCATGCTCCCTTGTGACCATGAGTTTGTTCTGCACCAAATCTTCAATGCTTACAAGCACACGCTCGGAACCGTTGACTATGAAGTAGCCGCCCGGGTCGTTTGGATCCTCGCCGTTTTCCATCAGCTCTTTTCTGTTCATGCCTGCCAGATAGCAAAGTCTGGATTTTGACATTACAGGTATTTCTCCGATAAACACGTCTGAGTAGCTCGGCCTTTCAACGCCGTTGAATAGCGGGACGATTTCCAAAAATACGGGTGCTGCGTAGGTGATGTTTCTTAGCCTGGCCTCCTGCGGCAAAATGCTCCTGTAGCCGCCGCGGACTTCGTAGTACCTCGGCTGTTCTACCCGCAATTTGCCTAATCTCAATTCGAACCCTTCCACGTTGGTCTTAATCGTTCCAATGCGGTTGATTACGTCCTGCATCCCAACGTCGATAAACTTGTTGTAGGATACAAGCTGCTGATTCACGAGACTATTGCTCCTGAAGTATGTGCTGACCAGTTCTTCTATCATTAAAACACCTTCTTTACCAGGGTTAACACCCGACTACTTGGCTATAACTACACGATAAGAATCATAATTGCCAGTTGCGTCTGTCCTTGCGATTTTTATCACGTCACCGACCTGGGCTCCCAGTGCTTTCACTGCCGGGTCGTT
>JAZDDV010000026.1:0-3785 GCA_043809425.1 Microcaldota archaeon
AGTCAAGTCTTTGCCATTCGCTAGGATCATTTTGAAAGGTTGCCATCCGTTTTCCCAATGGATATTTGTTAATATTTAAAGAAACCTAGCCAAGCTGCTTCTCAAGCACGTCCCTGTCAATCGGCAGCTCTATGCCAAGCACTTCATGGATAAACAGGAACATGTCAATTGCCTTCGCCTTGTCTGCGGTAACCTTATTCGCCATCTCCTTGAATGACAAATCCTTGCCGATAAGCTCGTAGAACATGAGGCCCTCGCGGCCGTATTTCTTGTAAATCGTATAGCCGTCATCGCCATACTTCTTCTTCACCGCGTCGCGCAGCATCGGCTTAAGCATTATTGCCCCATTGCCTGAAATATAACCGAGAATCTCGTAGGCGCGGTAAAGCGACACGCCCACTTTAAGCGAAATATCAATAACGTCCCGCTGGCCGTCGATTGCATCATTCACTTTTGAGCCTTCGTCTTTGAACTTGAGCATGACATTGGCCTTCATCTGCACGGACTTTATGATATCGCTCGACAGCCTTGTGGGCACTTCCACCGGATTGGGTATGGAAGTCTCCTTCGGTTCGGCCATGTCTTTCTCGTTTTCTATTATGGGCGCGAAACCGCTGCCGGAAATCTCTTCTGCCGGAGGGGTAACAGGCTTTATCTCTTTCTTGCCGCCCGGATATTCCAGCTTGATTATTCCCTGCTTGTCCAGGAAATCAAGTATTTCAATAAGCTTGGATTCGCTGATGCCGACTTCCTTCATAATCTCCTCTGCGGTCTTCTCGCCGTCAATGAGGTTGTACACCTGGATGCCGACATCGCCGTATTTTTCCTTGATTATCTTTTCCACTGAAGAAAGCTCTTCGCCGCCGGAGTCTATCTCAAACCCGGATTCGTCTTCCTTCTTTTCCTCTTCGGATGATTCGAAAGTAATCTCTTCTTCTTTTTGCTCCTCTTCCTCGGCCGCTTCTTCTGCAGGAGCCTCCTCTTCTGGCTGCTCTTCTTCGGTCTGCTCCGGAGTAATTTCCATTTCTTCTTCTGCCTTCTTCTTTTTCTTTGGAGTTTCTTCTTCGTCAGACTCGATGGTAACCGGCTCTATCTCATCGTATTCTTCTGCAGGCTCTTCTTTCCTTTTCTTTGCAGGTTTCTTTTCTTCCGGTGCTTCTTCAACCGGTTCTTCTTCTGCCGGAGCCTCTTCTTCTGCAGGCGCCTCCTCCTCTGCCTCTTCTTCAGCCGGAGCTTCCTCCTCTGCAGGTTCTTCCCGCGCCTTTGCCTTTGGCCTGGGCGCTTCGCCGCCGCCTTCAGCCACAAGCTCGACCATTTCCGCTTCTTTCATGTAATCTATGACCGGATCAAACATCTTGTCTTCCAGTGCCAGGTCTTTCTTAAGCTCTACAACGGTTCGTTTACCGGTGATGGCGCGATAAATTTTCAGCCCTACCTCTCCGAATCGTTTGAGCAGCAGGTTCTGGTTCTTGAACCTCTGGAGTGGGCCTTTCTCAAGTTTCTTTATGATATACTCTGTCTTATCCGCCATGCACGATCACGCTATGTTCTACATATCTAATGTGAGTTTTAAAAATAATACGGTTTGAAGACAAAACGCCTAATAGCGCGTCTTATCCTTTTTAGCCTGCCACGCTTTGAACGGACCAAGGCACTCTTGCCTGTCCAGCGGCACCATCCTTACCTGCTTTTTCTTCGCTTTGCCGCGTATAACATCGTAAATGAATTTATCGTCAAAGCCTATGGCAGCGGCATCCTTTGCCGTGCAGCCGTAGTATACTTTTTTCATCTTTGCCCAGTGGATGGCGGCAAAGCACATCGGACATGGTTCTGCTGAGGTGTACAGCTCACAGTCAGACAAATCAAACCGCTTAAGCTTGGCAGCCGCCTTCCTTAGGGCTGTAATCTCTGCATGCGCCGTAGGGTCGTTTGTGCATACCACCAGATTATGCCCCTTGGCAATAACCTTTCCTTTGCGCACCAGCACAGCTCCGAACGGACCGCCCTCGTTTTTTCTCATCCCCTTGAAAGCTTCTGCCACGGCCAGCTTCATGAACTTGTTCATCATAGCACTTCGGAATAGGCATTAAAAAATATATTCATCTAAAGGAATTCCAATGGCAAAGGTCTATTTTGAAGCCTATGGCTGCACTTTGAATCAGGCAGACGCAGATATCATGCGCGGCATAGCCAGCGCCAAGCATAAAATAGTCGCGGATGCAGAGGCAGCAGACGTCGTTGTTTTTGTTACCTGCACGGTGAAAGGAGCTACGGAAAATAAAATCATGGAGCGCATGAAGCGCACGAAAAAGCCGTTTGTGATTGCCGGCTGCTTGTATGTTAACAAAAGCCGCATAGAACGCGAGATAAAGCATCCGGTTGTTCTCGGCCCCTATGCAGTAGAGCAGATAAACGAAGCGATTAGTGCTGCGCAAAAGCACAAAACGCTTTGGCTTACCGAGAAAGCAGAGAAGGAAGGACTTACCCGTGAGTTTACTGCGCCGATTCTGCGCATACCGATTCAGGAAGGATGTGTTGGCGGCTGTTTCTTTTGCCAGACTAAAATTGCCAGACCGTATTTACGCAGCTACTCGCCACGCACCATAAAGATCTGGATTGAGCATGGCCTGAAAAAAGGCGCAAAAGAAATTCAGATTACCGGCATGGATTCAGGGGCGTATGGCATGGATATTGGCACTTCACTGCCGGCGCTGCTAAAAGAGCTGCTGGCAATAGACGGCAAATTCAAGATACGCCTGGGCATGATTAATCCTCAGCATTTGAATTATTTCGGTGACGAGCTGCTGAAGCTCATGAGATCAGAGAAGTTTTACAAATTCATTCACATTCCGGTGCAAAGCGGCAGCGAAAAAGTCTGCAAGGAGATGAACCGGCCGCACAGCGTTGCTGACTTCCGCAGATGGGTGAAGAAATATCGTGCAGCTTTGCCGGATATCAGCATTTCAACAGATATCATCGTCGGCTATCCCACTGAAACAGAAGCCGACTTCAGGCAGACGCTTAAACTGCTTAGGGAAACAAAACTTGACGTGGTTAATCTTTCCAAATTTACTTCCAGGCCAGGAACAAAAGCAGCTGCGCTAAAGCAGCTGCCCACTGAAGTGATAAAGAAAAGAAGCGGGATAACTGCTGCGCTGCTAAAAAAACTAACTGACGCGAAAAACAAAAAATACATTGGAAAAACAATGAATGTGCTGGTGCTTGAGAAGGGCAAGGAAAAAAGCATGAAAGGCCGCAGCGATAACTACAAGCAGGTAGTGCTAATGCAGCAGGTTCCGCTTGGAAAAACAGTAAAGGCAAAGATAAAAAGCGTTAACCACGGAAGCCTTTTCGGAGAGGTGAGGAAATGAAGATTATTCTAGCGTACATAACAAACCCAAGCAAGGCTGCAGCAGAAAAGCTGGCAGCACAGCTGCTGAAAAAGAAATTGATTGCCTGCGCAAACATTTTCCCGATAAGCAGCATCTATCGCTGGAAAGGAAAAATTACAACGCAGCGGGAATTCGTGCTGCTGGGCAAAACAACCACTGCAAAGTTCGCCGCATTAAGCAAAGAAGTTGAAAAACTTCATCCCTACGAAGTTCCCTGCATCCTGAAGATTTCAGCAGATGCAAATGAAAGCTACGGAAAGTGGGTAACCAAGGAAACCAAATAATATGTTTTATTTACCGATTGGTAAACTGGCGTACCAATAGCGGTACAAGGTCTATATGGCTACAAAACTTCATTTTCAGTAATTTGTAGACATTATGACCACAAAATTT
>JAZDDV010000027.1:0-11243 GCA_043809425.1 Microcaldota archaeon
GCCGCGAAAACCTTTAGCAGCCTCAAAACCAGTTAAAAATTTTTCATACTCGCTTAGTTTTGCGCCAGCTAATTGAATCTCAGTAGGCGTAGCATCAGGAATAGCTATCTTCTCAAGCTCGCCCTTTTTTCCTTTAGCAAGATTAGCTACGCGCGCTATCTCGGTAAATGTCAAATCTGCGCCATTCTGAAAACATAGCGTGCGAAAGCTACTATTAGCCATATCCTCCATGGGCGCAAGCATTAGTTGAAACATATACTTGTATTAGTGCTGATAAAATTAATAACTGCTCTTAATCAAGAGTTTATGGCGGTAGGAAATTATGTAAACCTGATTTTGTAAAAACCCTTTTAAAGTTTACAGGTGCCATTCTAGACATGAAATACGCATTATTTACTCTGTTGATGTTAGTTCTAGTGAGCTCGATTTTCGCACTGCCTTCTTTTCCGCATATCGGCTTAAGCGTCATCGAACCTACTGGAAATGTGGATGTGAACCAGGATCGTACTTTTGACGTTACCCTGAATGTCTCCTGCTATGGCGGAGCTGATTGCGGAGATATAAACGTAAGCCTGGACCCGTTTCCGGCGCAGTGCACCAGCTATACGCCCATAGACTGGGATACCAATAGCGTTTACAACGGTGGTGGTGGCGACTGTTCGAACGGTTTAGCTTCCGGCTGGTATAGATTAACCGGAACTTATACGAAAATCGCAGAACAGGGCCCCTATATGGATAATATTTGTAATACTGCTGCTGCTGGATTTTTGATGTTCGCACATCCGACCGTTCCGGCCGGAACAACAGCCGGAATAATCTGCTATGACTGGAGCGGCGGTATCTGCTATGACGGCTGGAATAGTTCGGGAATACAGATAACTGCCTGCAATGGCTATTATGTCTACTATCTTACTCCAGCTCCGGTTTGTAGTTTGCATCCGTGCACAACCGATACAGTACCTGATCCGATAACTGAAAAAGTCGGCCTGGTAAGCACGGTTTTTGGCGACCTACCGTTCTATACTACTGACAGCAATCCGCAGACGATAAACCTGAATGACAGCCAATACCAGACGGTAAGCTTTTCAGTGAACGCAACCGGCTGGCCCTATTACTACACGTTCTTTGCCTATGCGAATCGAACAGCAGACATGAGCGTTAGCAACCAGACGGCCAATTGGACAGTTACGATTTATCCACCGCCCCTGGTTACGTTTATCTCGCCTGGCAACACAAGCACCACCAATAATGTCCTTGTTAATATCTCGACCCAGTATTTCATTGAGGAGACAGTGGACTCTGTCTGGTGGAACAATGGAACAGATAATATGCCATACACAATTCCCGTCTATCATGCATTCTCAGATGGAACGCATACTCTTACAGCGTATGCGAATGATACTGACGGAAACAACTATTCGAAAATACAGACGCTATTAGTCGATACGATAAAACCAGAGGTCAACATGACCTACCCGACGAACGGAAGCTACCCCATAGCGCCAGATCACCTGGATTACTCCATAGCTGATACGAATCTGGAGTCCTGCTGGTACACGCTTGATAATGGCGTAACGAATGTCAGCCTAACCTGCGGCACAGACATGAGTATTAGCGTATATCCGTACGCCCCTGGCGTGCAGACCTGGCGCGTCTATGCGAATGACACGGCAGGCAATTTGAACTCGTCATCTGCAACAATAGATATTACCCAGACGCACATTTGCGGTGAACACATTTCTTCCAGTACCAGCTTGACAACGGATCTTAACTGCAGCTCGTACACCGGAGGCAGTGCGCTTATCATCACCGGAGATAACGTGGTTCTGAATTGCAACGGCCACTCGCTAATCGGACCAGGTAGCAGCTACACTGGCATCAGGTCTGATTCGGTAAACGGAACGACGATAAAGAACTGTGTTATCGACGGCTTTTTTTACGGAGTTCTTTTCGTCAATTCGTCCCGCGGAGCAATAACCGGCAATACTTTCAACTCGAATTATTTCGGTCTTTATCTGGATGACAGATCCTACTACGGTTCTGACTACAACAGCATAACGGACAATAGATTTATCAGCAATTACTATGGATTTTACCTGTATTATTCCAGCTACAACCAGATTGGCCGCAATACTGTGACCGACACGTACAATGCCAATGAGTTAAGCGGTTCCTGCCCGTTCCTGTTCCTGTGGAACGGTTCTGACTACAGCTATTATACTGACCTGGCAGGAGAATCAATCGGCGGCTCCTGGTTTGAGACGCCATTGTACCAAGCCGGCATATATGAGCTCGGTGATCTCAAATCAACAAACGGAACCTACAAGATGAAAGTCAGGGAAGTCATTCCAGAATCTGACTTTTTCGATGAGGCAAAGCTTGTTATCGTTGATGTTCCGGAAGGCTACAGCGTACTTAACCAGTGGCACAACACCTACTCTGATAGCGTTGTACCGCCTAAGGAATTCATGACGATAAAGGATCCGAAAAAACCAATCACAGCTACGGACAAATACGGAGATGATGTCCTGGCAGACGTGGCTGAAGCAGACGGAACGCCACTTAGAATGCACGGCAATGAGCCTAACTCGGTTATTGTCGACTTCGGCAACATTGACAATCCGCAATATGCTAAATTAGTCATAACCGGCTGGTCTTCCTATGAATTGAATCCAGAACTCTCATCGCAGAAGAACCTGGTTATAGAGACGCTGGACGGAACCGGCAATTGGGTTGTGGCGAAGACGTTCGGCAAATTCACCGGCGATTCGAGGACTTATGTCTTCAACGTATCCGGCATAGTGCAAGGAGACAACACGAAGATGAGAATCTCTGCTCCGTATTCAAAAACAACAATAAACGTGATAGACCAGGTGCTGCTCGATGATTCCGCACCTGTCCCAATAGAAGTATCTTACATAGGCCCGACAACTGCAAACCTGCAGTGGGGCGGCGCAACAAGCTATCAATACGCAACAACAGAGCACAGGCACATCGTTGCGAATGAGCAGCTACCCAACAGAGCTAACCACCTCATGTACGGCAACTTCACCAAATACGGAGACGTTAAGCCGCTGCTGGGAGCTGCAGATGACAAATTCGCGGTAATGCGGCACGGCGATGAGGTTGAACTCGAATTCAGCGACATCGCACCGAAGCCGGGCATGGACAGGCACGTGTTCCTGCAGGCAGACGTGATGTATGCAATCAAGTACAGCGTAAAGGGATACGTATCTGATTCCATCGAGCCCATGCCCTTCCACGGCATGAGCCAATACCCGTACGGAATTAATGAAAGCTATCCGAATGATGCGGAGCACCAGGCTTATCGCAGCGAATGGAATACGCGTGTCTATGATACCGTTGAACCGCCGACAGCAGGCGCACTGCCTAATTCGGTGGGCAACAACGTATATGAAAACACCATAAACGGAAGTGGTGACAGCACGGGTCTGCAGTTGTATAGCGAAATGGACACCACGCTTCGCAGCAACAGGATTTTCAATGTGCTGGTCGGCATAGAAATTGCCTACTCCAGCGGTATCCAGGTGCTTAGGAACAGAATCGACGCAATAGACGGCAGAGGCATGATGGTGAGGTACACTGATGACAGCCTAATCTCCGACAACGTAATCGTATCAGATAATACGGATACCTGTGATAGCGAGTTCTCCAACAGCGGCATGTGTGGCGCACTTTTTATCGGCTACAGCGATGACAACGTCTTTGAAGACAACACGCTTACTGGCATGGACAGCTACGGCATAAACATGGGCCACAGCGAGAACAACGACTTTACAACCAATAAGATAACCTCAGACGACTATGCGATCTATCTGAAGAGTTCGGCAAGGTATAACAATTTCCTGCGCAACACGATATACAGCGACTATTGGGTGTATGATAACGTAGGCAGCAATTACTTCAATGACTCGACCGCAGGCAACCGCTATTATTTTGCCAACGGTACAGGAGCCTGGCTGCTCTATAATATAAGCGATACGAACCACGATGGTTGGGCAGACGATGGTACTGATTTGCCGTTCGGCAACAGTGTGCTGGGCAGCCCGCTCTGGCCGAATAACGGCGAAGACTGGCATCCGGGCGTAAAACCGATTACACCTCCATCTTCAAGCAGCGGCCCGACGGCAAAGACGCTGCAGCTTTCGAAAATATTCAATTGCTCAAATGGCGAATTAGTAGTCAGCGCAGGTGTTTCAGACATAACCCTGAAGCTGTTTAATACCTGGGACTTCAGCTATGTTGAAAGCCAGACTGATTCGGATGGAAAAGCAGTGTTTACCATAACTGCAGATGGAACCTACGGGGTAGATTCCATGAGTACGGGCACGTACCTGGCAGCTTCCATTGATCCGTTTGCAGTAGAACTGTGCGGTGCAAAACCGCTATGCACTTCCGATGTTGAGTGCTCGGCAGATAAGTACTGCTCAAACGGCAACTGCGTTGCAGTAACAGGTACCTGCGGCCATGCGGTAAATCATGCCTGGGTTGCCTACGCATGTTGTGCTGACAGCGACTGCACAGGAAATGATTTATGCCAGAGCCACGTCTGTGTGGCGTCAGTTGAGGAAAACACAACTGGTCAGAACCAGACTGGACAGCCGGGCAATGAAACGGGCCAGCCAACAGGCCCGACCAAAGAGGATGTGCAAACAACGCTGACTGCAGCCGACCGGGCGATAGCAGATGCCTTAGCTGAAGGAAAAGATATCTCTGGCGCCCAGACAAAACTGGACGAAGCAGATGCGGCATTTGCCCAGGGCAATTATGTGCTTGCGCAGCAGTTGGCAGAGGAAGCAAGGCAGCTGGCGCTTAATGCGAAAGCGGCTGCAGCCACAACCAACCTCACCACGGAAACGAAGCCGGTGCAGCAGCCTGCGCAGAACTTAAATTGGCTGTGGTTGCTGCTTGGTGCAGGCGCAGTGGCCGTAGTAATCGTTGGTGCTGCAGCGTATTTCCTGCTGAAAAAACCGAAATACAAATAATGAACCTCGAGGGCGGTTTAAGCCGCCCTCTGGGCATTAACTTTTTTATTTTTTTCCAAGGGATTTTTTCAGATGATTGAACGCCTCAACAGCCTTGTTTATGTCCTGCTCTTTTATGATGAAGCCTATTTCCGTGTGAGCAGATTCCTGTTCTTGGACTGAAACACCGCGCTTTGCCAGTTCCTGGGAGAAAATCGCAATGACGCCAGGCGTGTTAAGCGCCTCCTTGGGCAGCTTTATCTTGAAGATTGCCAGCTCCGGCACAAGTGCAATCACATTCATATTTGAGGATTTCATTTTCTCAAGAAGAACTGCAGAATCACTTACAACAGAAACGTATTTCAGCCCAACGATAAGTGAGGTAGTGCTTTCTCCTCCGTATTCATCAAGCCATTTTATTATCGTCTTGATGTCGGAAAAGCGGTGGTCTATCACCACGTCGCTGAAGCCGCTTTCTATCGTGTAGGAAGAGCCGGCAACTATCTTTCCAAGTTCACCAGTCAAATCTTTTGCGCGCAGCATATCCATCCTGCGCAGTGCCATCATCACGCTTTCAGTGCTTACTTTCCTGTTGATTCTTTTTTCCACTGTCTGCTTGAGGTATTCGGCTGCAGCAGTGTAATTGACAACGCCTGAAGCCATGGCCCAAACCATGGCCGGCTGCTCAAAAACAATCTCTTCAACAGTTTGTGATATGCTCATATTTAACACCAAATGCTCTATTTTGTTAAATTCTTATAAATAGATATATATTTATGTAAATTTTTAAAGCTATTGTTGATGAATATGCAAACACACAGAAGGATTGCTCCGGCACAGGAGCGGGTTTTCACTGCAGGAGGCTGCAGTTCTCCGTCCATCGGTTCGGTGGGCTTAGCATTTGATAGGATAAACAACCGGATAAAAGGAATTCATCCTGAATTGATAGGAAGCGAAGCAAAGCTTACGGCTGTTTTGGACCAGGCAAGAAGCATGGCACAGGAAACAGGTGCAACGCGCGCAACAGTTCGTTTCTTCCTGCCACGTTCGGGAAATGAGGAAGTGCGCAACTTGTGGCGGTTTCTCACCGCATTCAACGGCAATGAAGCAGGCTACACAAACATATTCGAAGCCGTGGTGCCATTCAGCTTCTATGGTGGGCACTATGCCATGGCCTATCTTGCCATGAATGCGGAAAGCAGGCTAAGTCCGCAGAATGAAATACTGCATGAGCTTAGCATGGCAAGGCTTGCAACCATGAGTAGCAATCGGCATAGGTTGCCGTCAGGCTACCGCCTCCGCTCAGCAGAACCGCGCGATGTTTCCGAGCTTGTTGATTTGTATCGGGTGTTTACTCGCTATTTGGTAACGCTTGACCATGCAATGATAACCAACATGGTTGCCAATACGCCTACGATCGTATCAATCTCGCAGGAAAACCGGATAGCAGCTGCGCTGGCGGCAGAGCACGTGCGCCTGAATATTGGCGGGCTTGGAATGATCAATCTGATAGAAGTGAGCGAAGCGGCAACTGCGCCGCAACACCGCGGCCGCGGTTTGTACAGCCACATGACGCGAGTATTTTTCGATGCGGCAGTCTCAGAATTTTGGGCAGACGGGCTTGTGATGTATGCCGAAGCTAGGGCAGCGCACCCGGCGCCTTCGCGCGGTTTGCTTAACGCAGGTGGCACTCTTGGCGGATTCCTGAATAAGCAGTGCGTGCTTGAGTCAGACCGCATAGTGGCTGAAAGCGGGCCCTATGAAAATCTGAACGTGGTCTATTTTGACCCTGGGGCGAGATAAAATGGACGCCATACAACATCTGGAAAAATTAGTTTCAATAAATTCAGTTTTTCCAAATGAGCAGGAGCTGAGCGACTACTGCGAAAACTGGCTTAAAGCAAAAGGATTTTCAGTGCAGCGGGTTGATCTGCCTGGCAAAAGAGGCAATCTAGTTGCAAGGCGAGGCAACCCAGCACTTGCTTTCTACGGGCACATGGATACGGTGCCGGTTTACGGCAGCTGGCGCAGCAATCCACTGCAGCTTACCGGGCAGGAAAGGCTGTACGGGCTTGGAGCAGGGGACATGAAGGGTGGGATTGCAGCTGTTTTTGCTGCAATTGAGCAAACAACCGAAGATGTGGCGGTTGTGCTCTGCTCTGACGAAGAAAACATTTCAGCAGGTGCAAACCTGCTTGGTTCGCAGCTGCAGGGAATAAAATTCATGATTTCCGTTGAGCCAACTGAAAATCCTGAAAATGCAGGTCGGATAATGCTTGGCCGCCGCGGTAGAGTTGTTTACCGCGTGCAAGTTGCCGGAGTCTCTGCTCACGGTGCAATGTACGAAAAGGGCGTGAATGCAATCGAGAAAGCAGCAGAACTGGTGCTGCAGTTGCAAACTCTGCAGCTGCCTAGAGCTACGCAGCTTGGCGATTGCACTGTATTCGTCCGTTCCATAAGCGGAGAAAACACTTCGCTTTCATTTCCAGAAAATGCAAGCTTTGAAATCGATGCGCATCTGGTTGTTGGCCAGGATGCTGAGCAACTGAGAAATCAGCTAGAGCAGCATCTGAAAAAAACACATGAACGCATAGTCGTGACAATCATTGAACGGGCAACGCCCTACAGCCAGCCGTTCTACGTTTCGCCTGATACAGCAGGAGTTTCTGTTGTCAGCGCTGCAGTGCAGCAAGTGGAAGGAAAATCAGGTTTCACCACCGGTCTTTCTGTTGCCGATGACAATGTTTTTGCAAAGCGTTTCTCAGTTGTCGGCTACGGTCCGGTAGGCGGTAACTTTCATTCTGCAGATGAATGGGTAGACCGGGCAAGTTTGCTGCGCTGCGCCGAAATCTACGGAAATATAATCAGGAACTTCCTTTGAAAGCCAGCAATCCGACTAGCAGCAATATGGCGGCAGAGCCGCAGCAGCCGCCTGAACTTGGCGTATTGTCATAGGCGCTCTTGCAGCAGTTATTTGCCTGCTCGCACTGCACCACCAGCGGCCAGTCTGCCTGGCTGTTTACTAGGCAGCTTTCATCTGAGAAGGAGTATTGGCCGCCATAGTTGGAGCAGCAGGCGGCTGCGCATTGCGTATCCTCTACCTGGCCAGAAGGGCAGGTGAAAGAACCGATGTCCGTATACTGTGCAAAAGATAAAGAACTAAGCAATACCGCAGCAACCAAAAACAAGACGTTGAATCTCATGGATTAGGCTTCTGTTGCTTTATTTATTAATGTTTGCTGCGCGTTATTCAAAAAATCAGTTTGGATGGGCCTACAGTGGTAAAAAGATAAAAATGCGTATTTAAAAACCTTCAGTGAGTAATGTATAACATGAAAAGCATACAGCTCCAGCGCCGACCAGCAGGCAAAACGCCGCACATTCAGAGTGCCAAATCATTTCATGCAGATGTAGTGGCGTTTGAGAACATCGTAAATAGAATCGTCTCAAAACCTACAAAATATCCGGTTCTGCATGTGCTTGACTATCTTTATTCCAAAAATAATTTTGGTTGGCACAATAATCCTACAGTTGCAAAAGGCAATTGGAAACTCATCGACACATTCAATCTTCCATTTACTTCAGCTGAAGGTAAAACTCTTACTATAAAATCACTGGTAAGAAACGGTTTTGTGTCTGCCATGGTTGGCGACCTTTACTTTTCTGCAATTCCCCAGATAGGTATGCTCTCTGTTTCAGATCCGCGCGTGGCCATGCGGCTTCTTGAATTCCATCTGAACGATAGAAAACAAATTCATCGCCTTGATGTTAATCTGGTTGGCATGAAGGGATTTGCTGCAAATATGCTGCTTGCGCACATGGTTGACCGTGGTTTTGTGAAACAGGAATTTTTGAATTCAATAATGCCCCAGCTACGCTGATTTGCAAGGATATGTGGTAAAATAGTGCAAAAAAGGTATATTTATATACTTTAGCTGCGCAATCAACTTAGAAAGGGATAGCATGGGAAACCGATCAAAAATACGTGGGTTTGTTGCAGGTGCTGCAGGCATGGATCCTTCGGTAGCCCGCCGCCTGGCAGAGCACAGATTCAGGAATCATTCTACTAAACCGACGCCAGAGATTACGGTAGCGCCTCAGGAGAAACTCAGGGAAATAATACTTGAAATAAAGCCAGAAAAAGAACCAGAGCAATTGAATCTTAACCTGCCAAGGCGAAGAAGAGCGTCTCCTATTGTTCTTATCAGGGATGGCGTTGACGTTTACGTAGCATTAGTTGAGAAGCGCACTGGTCGCAGCGCTGAGGAGTCTGTTAAGAACGGCCAGGGAATTGATATCAGGACGGCTAAGCAGGCATTTTGGGAAGAACCGAATGCGCTTGTGATCCGTGAATTAGCCGGTCCGCTTATCGAGGACCACGTGGAAAGGCATATCCAGGATGATAGCATCCATAACAAACTTGGCCGCTCTTGGCTCTCAGACAACAATGCGGTTCAAATGTACGCGAGTCTTATTGGCACTGGTGCGTTCGCCTACGTCACCGATACGAGCATTCTTGGGCAGCCAGGCTGGATTACCGCGCTTCGGACAGGCAGAGAAAAGCTCGAGAGTGTGTGGGCAGCTGCCTGCCAGCAGACAGGAACCCCTCCAGATACTCGTTTGGATTATATTCTCAATCCATCGATACAAGGTGCCTACTGGCCAAACAAAGGGCTTTTCCGGCCTTATACTTTGAGGAGGAGCAACACGATCCTAGGTCCGTCAGGCGGGGTCATGGTGCCTTCCAAGTATCTATATCAGTCCCCCAACCAAACCATAGCCATAGGCAACTGGGACCTGAACGATCTTTTCAATCTCCCCTACCAGACTGGTGCTGTTCAGAGTACCGTTACAACGCAGGACCTGCTTCGCCCAAAGTCGATAATCATAGGCAACTGCGCACTGATATATCTGCCGAATCAAAATAGCATTAAGATCACTTTCCTGTGGACCGAAGCCTACCTCAATCTCGATTCGCAGGGAAAAGTTGTGACCATCGAATACTTCAGTAAGTCGCATAATCCCAAGTACGCAATAAAATGCCTGTTTGACGAGTTGCAGCAGTCTGGGTTTATGCGCCAGCAATTCATAGACTCGCTTGGTCTTTAATTTTTTCTCTAGTCTTACCCATTTTTAAGCAGTGTTATCAACGGTTATAAATTTTGTTATTCTTATCAAAATATGTCAAAACCATGCTTTATGGTTTTTGTGTTGTTTCTTACTTTGGATTTGGTTAATCCTTATACTGTATATAATAACGCATTTTATTGCAATACAACGTGCGCGGATTGTGTTGCTGCCCTTAACAATAACACTTATAGTACTGTTTATGTCAATTCCTCGCTTTCTTCCCTCACTACGTGTATCAATAACCCCACACGTTTTAGCAACAAAACGCTTGATTGCCAAGGGTATGAAATTAGTGGAAACAACACTGGGTATGGGTTATATCTAAATGGGAAAAACAACAATACCATAAGAAATTGTGTTGTTCATAATTTCCAATATGGTTTCTACCTCAGGTCAGCTGCAAACAATACTGTGGTCAACAGCATCGCCTATAATAATACTAATAGCGGTTTCTACCTTTACTTAATGCCAGCTAATAATAGCCTCAGCAATAACCGCGCCTATGAAAATAAGCAGAACGGCTTCTACCTTGTATCAGCTAATTATACAAATCTTACAAATAACTCAGCGTATAACAATACCCTCCGGGGTTTTTATCTTTACTCAAACTCCAACTATAACACTCTTGTCAATAACAACGCCTACAACAACACTCAGCAGGGATTTTACATCCAGAGTAGTCCTAATAACAATCTAACTGGTAACTCTGCTGCCAACAACACCCAATACGGTTTCTATCTTTATTCTTCGGCTAACTACAATACTCTTATCAATAATACGGCACAGCATAACAACCGTTCTGGTTTCCTGATCCAAACAAGCCTTTACAACATCGCCATCAACAACACTGCATACGATAACATCCAGTATGGCATTTATGTTTCCTCAAGCTCAAATAATAATTTAATCGGCAATAATGTATCTAATAATTTACTTAGTGGCTTCTATGTTTACCCGAATTCAAACAGCAATATCCTCCTAAATAACACGGCCGATAACAACAACCAAACTGGCTTTTATATCAGATCAAGTAATCTTACAATTCTTAGCAGCAACGCAGCCTACAACAACACTCAGCAGGGATTTTACATCCAGACTAGTTTTAACAATAGCCTGACCGACAACTCT
>JAZDDV010000028.1:0-6401 GCA_043809425.1 Microcaldota archaeon
TGTGTGGCTGAGCCGCAATGATATGCAACACCACCGAACCGAAAAATGCCGCAGCCATGCGCAATGCTTTATAAATATTTTGTTCTTCTTTGATAAGGTTTTGAGAGCATAGGGTGAATCAATGATATTTGGGATAAACGAAGTTTACTTCGCATTAGGTACGGGATTCGTCGCTTTGCTGTATGCTGCTTTGCTGGCATTCAGCGTGCTGAAATCCCCGAAGGGAAATGAAAAAATGAATACGATTGCCGCGGCAATCCAGGAAGGCGCGAATGCATTCCTGTCAAGGCAATACATGACGCTTGCGCCTATAGTAGTGTTACTACTAGCTGCAATTTACTTTCTGGTAAACAGCAACACGGCCATTGCATTTCTAGTAGGCGTGCTGTCTTCAGCACTGGCAGGCTACATAGGCATGCAAGCTGCAGTACGCAGCAACGTGCGCGTTGCCGAAGCTGCAAAAAGCGGACTGGGCAAGGCGCTTTCCCTGGCATTCCGCGGTGGCGCGATAACAGGCATGGCGGTTGTAGGCCTGGGCCTAATCGGCTTGAGCGTACTATATATAGTATTTAACGGAAACCTCACTCCGCTTATCGGCTACGGCTTTGGCGCATCTTTGATTTCACTATTCGCAAGAGTAGGCGGCGGCATTTACACAAAAGCAGCAGATGTTGGTGCAGACCTAGTCGGAAAGATAGAAAAGGGAATTCCTGAGGACGACCCGCGCAATCCTGCGGTAATCGCAGACAACGTTGGCGACAACGTGGGCGACTGCGCAGGAATGGCAGCAGACGTCTTCGAATCATTCGTAGTCACCGTAATCGCAGCCATGCTTATCGGCACTGCTGCAGATAAGCTGTTGCCTCTTGGCATAGCTTCGCTGGGCGTACTAGGCGGCATAGTCGGTTCGCTGTTTGTGCGGCTATGGAACAAGAATATCATGTTTTCATTCTATGTTGGCCTGGCAGTAACGTCGTTAGTAGTGCTTGCAGCTGCCTATGTTTACGTCGGTTTGACTGCCTATTTCTACGTTACCGCAGTCGGCATTGCAGTAACATTCCTGCTGTTCATGATAACAGAATACTACACAGGAACGCAGTTCGGGCCAGTTAGAAAAGTCGCTGCAGCAGCTAAGACAGGCGCAGGAACAAACCTGATTACCGGCCTGGCAGTTGGCATGGAATCAACACTGCTGCCAACGCTGCTTATCGTTGCGGCGATAATAATCGCATTCAAGCTTGCCGGCTTGTACGGCATTGCTTTGGCTGCAGCAGCCATGCTTTCGCTTAGCGGCATTGTAATCGCAGTCGATTCCTACGGACCGATTACGGATAACGCAGGCGGCATTGCAGAAATGTCAAGCCTGCCTGAAAAAGTCCGGGCAGTTACAGACGAATTGGACGCAGTAGGCAATACTACGAAGGCAACGACAAAGGGCTTTGCCATAGGCGGTGCGGCTTTAGGCGCTTTGGCGCTTTTCGTTGCATTTGCCACGGAAAGCGGATTAAAACCCGCTGACCTCAGCCTGCTTAACACATCCGTAGTAGTCGGTTTGTTCATCGGCGCCTTGCTGCCTTTTATCTTTTCAAGCCTGTTGATGCTTGCTGTCGGCAAAGCGGCATTCGAGATAGTGGAGGAAGTGCGCAGGCAGTTCAGGGAAATAAAAGGCCTGATGGCTGGCACTGGCAAGGCAGATTATGCGAAATGCGTTGACATAAGCACTGCAACGGCTCTACGTGAACTTGCGCTTCCAGGCGTAATCGCAGTGTTTACTCCGCTTGTAGTCGGCTACCTGTTCGGCGTTGCCGCTTTGGCAGGCCTGCTTGCAGGCGCAATAGCAAGCGGATTTTTGCTTGCTTTGTTTATGTGCACTGCAGGTGCGTCCTGGGACAATGCCAAGAAGTATATCGAGCAGGGCAATTTAGGCGGAAAAGGCAGTGAAACGCACAAGGCTGCAGTAGTCGGCGATACGGTTGGCGATCCGCTGAAAGATACAGCAGGCCCGGCGTTGAACGCACTGATAAAGGTGCTGAATACGGTTTCGCTTGTGTTTGCCGGTGCATTAGTCGCAGCTTCGCTGAAGCTTATCTGATTTTTCTTTTTCTATTTTATTTTTTTAGTTCAGCAAGAAAACTACGCTTCCATTTTGCGAATTCATTGAGATTCATGCCAAGGTAATCGACGTCACGCATGTTGAATAACAGAATTTCCTCCTCAAGCAGCTTCACCTGCTCTTTCATGGAAAATTTAATTGCAAGTTCCTTGTATTTGGCAACTGAAAAGTCAGAGTAAACCAAGATTGTAAGCAGGTCTATTAGGTCCTTTTTCCCTTTCACCGAGCCGCGCCGTTCAATCTCCGCACCCTGTTTGAGAAGTACCAGCAACTCTGGCACAGGCACTCTCATTCCCTGAACATTCGCCGTGTAATCCTTGATCTGCTCAACAGGCACCGCAAGCCGCGAGTAGCCGGGAAGATAGATATCCACGTCAAATTCACCCATCTTTATTTCGTACTTTCTCAGCCGTTCATTTTTCTCAAGAGGGAATTTACTGCGGAAAACATTGAGCGTATCGTAATCGATTACGATGTCAATATCTTTTGACTTGTGCGCGCCAGTCCAAAGATAGACTGCCCAGCCGCCTATGAGAATGAAATCGTATTCCCTGGAAAGCAAACCTAGCTGCTCCCAGCTTTTTGTTGTGACTGCTTCACTCCAGAATTCCCTTGCTTTCATATGAATAGCCTCCTTTCAAAAGCATCAAGAAAATCCCTTGCATACCATTCCTTGAGATTCCAAAGGTCAACGTATATCTGCGGCTGTGGAGCGAACGGAGCAGCAGGCATATAATCATCCTTTTCCAGCACGAAAAGATTCGGCGGCCCCTGTTTTTTTGGGAACCGTTCCTTCAGTTCATCAAGCGTGGCTGCATCGGCATACACATAAACTTCCCCGTAATCAGCAGGCGCCTCATTGAAAAGCAGCCGGTAGCCGGAGTAGGCGGTGAAAACTACTGCGGCAGGCATTTCCCCTTCTATCTTCTGCACCGGTTTGTCAATCCTTGTGGAATAAATAATGTCCCTCTGAAGCCGCCTTTCGCTTGACCAGAAGGAAAGCATCTTCCTAATGTCAACAACTGCAAATGAACGCGGTTTTTTCTCTATTGCACCAATTGCCTCAAGCGGCTTGAGCGCATTATTTACGGTGCTTAGAGAGAATTTAAATTTTTTTGACAGCTCAAGCTGGGTGAAGGAAAGCTGCTTTTTCTCCAGGGCAGCAGCAAGAATCGCCCGGTAAACCACTTCTTTCTTCTTTATCATGTTTCTATTTATAACATTAGAGATTTATAAATGTTTCGAATATTGTCGAAACTCGCTCCGCCGTGAGCCGGCAACACCTTTTTTTTCTTTTTTCTATTTTTTATTTTTACTAAGAACAACGCTTATAAACTTTTCACGACAATTCAACATTGTAAAGTTTCAAACAGCGAGTTGTTTTTATGAAGATGAACATAAGGGATCTTGTTAGACAGGCTAAAAGGACCGGAGAGGGCGGAAAGCCATTCCGCGGATATGATATAATCCCGCAAGTTGGCAGCTACCCGGACAGGCGAGTTTTCAGGCTTCTTAACATTACGGTCTACAATGACCGCATGCCGCCCAAGATATTTACTGACGGCGCCCTGGCATTCATGAAGGTATTGGACTTTTATCATTTGAATGCGGTTTCAGGGGAAAAACTCAAGGAACATCTGCACCTGCTGCTCATAGCTACAAATATTTGCGAGAAACAAGGCATGCCAGGCAGCATGGCTGTTCGCACAGGCATACAAAGTTTGCTGATCAATCCGGCAAGAAATGATTTTGAGTATGGACGGTTCTTTAGAAACGTGGAAATAATGCTTACTGCTGCAGAAGAGAGAATGACAGCAGCTGAAAAGCTATCTGTTGCTCAGGTTTAGACTGATTTTTTTATTATTTCTTCTATTTCTGCTTTTTTCTTTTCCAGCTTTGCCTTGTCCTTGTATTCCATGGTAAGCCGGATTATCTTTTCAGTGCCTGATGCGCGTACCAGGAACCAGCCGTCTTCTTCATCAACACGTATTCCATCAAGCGAGCTGAACTTGCTGTAGCTGCGCACTACCTCTGCTTTTATCTTTTTCATGGCAGCTTCGCGGTCTGCTGTAGGATACCGTTCGCGTGCTATCGGATAAGTTTTGTATTTTTTCTTAAGCTCGCTTAGCTCGTGCTTTGACGCAAGCTCAACGAACTTAGCTGCAGCAAGCACGCCGTCAGGCGCAAGCACGCCTGCTGCATAGATATACTCGCCGCACGGCTCGCCTGCAAATGCCGCGCCGCGCTGCATTTCCAATGCAAGATAAGTGCTGCCAACCGGCGTTATCGTTACTTTTCCGCCGTTCTGCTCCACTGTCTCGCGGATTAGCAATGATGCTTCCACTGTTGCAGCAATCTTCTTGTTGCTGCTTTTACGCAGCTCCTCCTCAATCATCATGGCAAGCTGCACGTCCATGGGAATCTGCTCGCCGGTGCGGTCAAGAATAATGCAACGGTCGCCGTCTGCATCATGCGCAATGCCCAAATCAGCATTAGTCGCCCTAATCGCAGCAGCGAGTGAAGTAAGATTCTCTTTTTTCGGCTCAGACGGCCTGAAAAATTCAAATGCAGAAGTATTGATGCTTATGACTTGGCAACCAAGCGCTGAAAGCACTTTTGGCGTTATGGAATAGGCAGCGCCATTGCAGTCTGCAACTACCTTAAGTTTCTTCTCCGGCTTCACCTGTTTCAAAATAAGCTTAATGTGCTCTGCTTCTAGGCTGTCGTCGTGGAAAACCTTGCCTGAAGCAGCAGTCTGCTGCTTGCCTACCTTGTACTGCGCAGCAAAAACATTGCACTCATCAGGGCTAAGCTCCCTGCCGTTGCCCATTAGTTTTATGCCGTTATGATCCAGCGGATTGTGCGATGCGGTAATCATTATGCCGAGACCGTATTTCCTGGAAGCAAGCGCAACTGTTGGAGTAGTCGCTATGCCCAGGTCAAAGGCATTATGCCCTGCTGCAGTTATGCCTTTTATTGCCGCAAGCTTAAGCGAATGGCCTGATGCGCGTATATCCCTGCCTACTGCCACGTCGCCGGAAGCAAAAAGATTGGAAATTTTAAGCACTAGTTCTTCAGTGACTTCTTTGCCATAAACTCCGCGGATTCCTGCTATGCCGAACATTAGGCACCAGGCACTCCTTTCATCATTTTCTCCATTTTCGAGCGGAAGCTGCGGTCATGCTTGAACTTGTCCATCATCTTGTCCACCTGTTCGAACTGGCCAAGGAATTCACGCACTTCTGCCTCGGTGCAGCCGCTGCCTGCTGCTATGCGCGCAATGCGCGACTTGTTTGATTTAAGCAGCTTCGGAGTCTTTCTCTCCTGCTTGGTCATGGAATTTATCATGGACTCGAATTTTTTCATGCGCGACTCGCTCTGCTGCACCATTTCCTTTGGCACGTTGCTCATGCCCATCATGGAGAATACGCCGCTAAGCGGACCAAGCTGCTTGGCTGCCTTTAGCTGCTCGTAAAAAGTTTCAATCGTAAGCTCTTCGGTTTCAAGTTTTTTTATGTCCGCATCTTTCGTAATCTGCTTTATTTTCTCCACAAGAGATTCCAAATCCGGCATGCCTAAAAGCCGGCCGACAAACTTCTCGCTTTTGTAGATTTCCAGGTCTTCCATCTTTTCTCCGACGCCGATAAACGCAATCTTAGCGCCGGTTGCCGCTACTGCAGAAAGCGCACCGCCACCTTTTCCGCTACCATCCATCCTGGTTGCGATAACTCCGCTAATGGGCGCTATTTTATTGAATTCTTCAGCCTGCTTGCCTGCTACCTGGCCGATATCTCCGGTTATTACAAGAAATACCTCATCCGGCTTAAGCGCCGCATGCACTCCGCGCAGCTCTTCTGCCAGCTCGCCGTCAAATGCGCTTCTGCCTGCTGAATCTACGATTATAACGTCTTCCTTGGCAGCAGCAAGCGCATCTTTGACAATCATCGCAGCATCTTTCTTTTCTGCAAAGAATCTTGCGCCCACTTTCTCAGAAAGCTGCTTCAGCTGCTCCTGCGCAGCCGGCCTGTCAATGTCTGCGCCGACAAGCAGCACGCTAAGCCCGCGGCCCTTGTAGAATTTGGCTAATTTGGCAACAGTTGTCGTTTTGCCGCTACCATACAAACCGCAAAGCAGCACTTTATGCTTGTCAACGCGCGGCGTGTAGCTTTCGCCCATGAGCTTGACCAGTTCATCGTAGACAACCTTCACCACATGCTCTTTCAGCGTCAATGCTTCTTTTTTCTCGCTTTTCAGCGCCCTTTCCTCTATGCGCTTGGACAGTGCAAGC
>JAZDDV010000029.1:0-13702 GCA_043809425.1 Microcaldota archaeon
AAATAGGTGGAAAAACCGTGGTTTTCGTTCCTGCGTGGCTATTCCTGCTGGTGGTTTGATAGGGACGTCGCAGGAGGAATGATATGAAGAGTAAAAAGCAGCTGAAAAAACCGGAAAAACACGGAATTTTTGGCATACTAAACAAGAAACCAACGCAGAAACTGAAGGATGAAATGCGTAAAGGATGGGAAGAAAGCAAGCTTACTGAAAAAACTTGACAGGAAGATAAAGAAAGGAATCACCAGGAGATACGCTAGGTTTTAATGGACCCATTCATCCGCTGGATACGCTCGCGCAGACTGAGTGCATGCTCTGGCGAAATCATCCATTCGCCATCGACTTTTTTAAGCGGCACATAAAGAGGCGGATTTTTGAAGTTTCTTCGCTCACCGAAGCGCAGTATACGGAGTTCGCCTTCTTTGGTGTGGCGGGTCAGTATCCTGCCACGCATATAATAGTCAGGCAGGCTCCCCTCCTTCAGCAGCTGTTGCAAAGGCACATACCGTTCCCGCGCCAGCGCGCTTTCTTTTATGAATTCGTAGAACCTGCCGAAGTCTTCTTTTGACAGGTAATGCGTCCTGTTGGCACGCTTCTCCAGCGGAAGCCAGAATATTACGTTATTTCTTTTGGTCTCAATATGGCCGCGGTTGTCGCCGTCTTCAACCATGAAATGGTGGTGTAGGGAAGCCTGCCTGCTTCGCACCAGCCGCCTTATCTCATCCTCTTCGTACTTCCTGCTCTTGTCGGGTTTTATAACCTCCAGCTCAACAAGGCAGCGGGCCACATCAGGTAACGTGAAGACATATTCGTTTTTCTTTTGCAGTACGGCAGAAAATTCCCCGCGGTCCGCATAGTATCTGCTTTCGCATCGCAGTATCCTGAATCGCTCCCAGATGCCATGAATGCACGCCCGGGCATAGAGCCTGCTGCCAATCTTCACCTGATTCTTCAGAAGCGGTTGAACTGAACGGCCAAGCTCTTTGCCGGCTTCCTTGATAGTGAGCAGCGAGTTTTTCCAACTGCAGGCTTCCTCAACCGATGCCTTGCTCATGTAAAAACGGTAGCCGCTGATATCTGTGTAAACTTTCCACGTCCTGCTCAAAAGCGTCAGTTTCGTACGTTTCTTGTTAATGTAGTTGCTAAGCAACGCCGTATATTCGATGCCAAGCAGCTTGCAGGCATCTTTAACGGGTATGGCATCAGCAGGCAGGCTGCTCTGGACCTTAATTATGTGTTCCACTGCAGGAAGAGGAAAAAACACCCTTCCGTCTTTCCTTATGAAGGGAACTGCTTTACGTGCGACAAGCTTTCTCAGGCTGCTTTCCTTGAGCCCGGTCATTTGCCGCGTCTTAGTAAAAGGCAGCATCTGTGTTTGTTGCATGATAACTATATATTATAGGAAAAAACTAAAAAACAAGCGGCTACTGCCTTGTGAGCAAAAAGCCGCCTACGAATGCCAGCATGATGAAGCTGAAACAGCAGAATCCGCCTGAGTCTGGCCTCTTCCTGCCCTTTTGCTTTCTTAGCGCCTGGCCTTTTTCTTAAGGTTTTTTGTGGCTGCTTTGGCAACTTTTTGGGTTTTTTTCTTTCCTTTAAATTTCTTTTCTTCTAATTCCATCCTTTGCCCCATCAGTTTCATAAGCATTCTTGCACTTCCTCTTTTGCCCTTTGTCCGGACTGCCATCAAATCGCCATGAAGCTCTGAAATTACTCTTCCTCTTTTCTCTGAGAAATCAGGAAAAATGCTATTGGCTTTTTTAAGAAGATCTTCTAATTCTCTCTCTAGTTCATCGCACTTTTTATCGTCGCCAATATTAAGCGCTGCGGTTTTGTTCATGAAACTCCCAAGTTGTCCATCATATTCTTTTTTCTTGAGCTCTTTTTCAACATATTCACGGACGTTTGTTGGTTTATGTAGATTAATTCCATATTCCATGAGTTCATACTCCCATTGAATATCTTCAGTTTTATAGTAATCTTTGAGTTTCTTCTTTATCCATTCTTTATTTTCTTCAGATATCATATCTACCTTCCTCAGCGCTTGGCCTTTTTCTTAGGTGTTTTCTGCTCCCTCGGGACATTCTCTTCTATTACAGTCATCAGTGCGTTGCTTTTCTGTCACAGAATCGTCATACCATTGCCTTACGTCCTTGGCGTTTGTTGTTCAATATTATAATTGCCGCTGCAAATCTTGGCTTTTCTTTCTCAAAATATTCAGGGTCATCTTTTTTTACCCTTTTTTCTAGTCCGGAGATTTGTTTTTCAAATCTATTCAGTCTTGGCGTATCAGTATCACTAGATTTCTGGATATCAGCAATAATCTTCTCAATCTCGTCTACATAGTTCTGCCTTTTCAATTCCTTAAGAACAAATGTTTTTGGATCTCTTGGCTTCTCTTGTTTTATCCTAGTGAGCATCCCCCGTATGCTTGAAAACAAATAGAATTGTTTTTGGTGCCCAGAATAATTGTCAAGATCGCTTTCCATCTTTTCAATCTGGCTCTTTAGCCAGGACACAAATGCTTCATCAAAATGCAATTCGGTGATTTCCTTTTTTATCTCTTTAATTGCCTCTTGGTGATAGGTATCATCCATTTTCTCACCCCCCTTCCTCCATACTTTCAATCTTCTATCTTTTCAAGTTCAGAATCTTTGAGCAGGCTTACCTGTTAATCTGCCCCCTGCGACTTCTTTAGCGTTAAGGACTGAAACGTATGCACCATAAAGACGGTTAAAAACACGGCTATTTTCCCTCTTCATAGCATCCAGTTCCGCCGCACATCTTTTCGTCAAAACTTCGAACTCATTAAAATTTTTTATTTTGGAATACGACTCTATAAATTCTTTCATCGTCTTTCTAAACCTCTCTCGCGTTTCTTCACCACTTTCTTTTTTGTTCATCATCTTATCCCTTGCTTGTTTTTTTCTTAGGTGTTTTCTTCTTCGGCTTCTTCACGACCTCAGTAAGAAATTTTTCTATTTTTTTCTGGGAGCCGTGACCCATCCAGTTTACCATCCTTGCGCTTCCGGCAAAACCATGGGTTTGTTTTGCCAGTATGTCCCCCATCATCTCAGAGACTGAAAAGGCAGTATCTTTTCTAAAACCCGGAACTTCCTTCTCCGCCTCCTCCAGCAGATTTTCTATCTTTTTCCTGACCTCATCGCAGCGGGACGCATCGCCGGGCTTTATGGCCTGGATATCGCGGGTCATTATTTTCTCGAGTTTATTTCCGTATTCTTCTTTTTTCAGGTATCTTTCCACGTATTCGCGTATGTTCGGCGGCTTGTTGTAGATGATACTATAGAGAAGATTTGAGAGGCGGTACAAAATTTTATATTCTCTTTCATTTTTGTCTTCATACTTTTGAAGATCCGCGGCATAGTATTCAATAAGCTTTTGGCGGATCCACTCAACGTCCTCTTTTCTCATATTCTTGGAATACTCTTCAATCTCCAGTTTGCATAATTTGATGCTACTTTCATAGGTCATACTTACCAGCCTCTCTTATGGTTTTAATATTTTTTGAAACTTCAAACTGCTCGCTAATAGAAGGATGTAATTCATTAAATATTTTTTGTAAATTTTCGATCCTGTCCTGGTTGCTCATTTTTTGATTCCATATCGTCTCTCCGCTCCCCTTATCGATTTCCTTGGTTGCGCCGAATATGCGGTCGTATTCGCCCTGTTTCCCGATTGCATCATCAAAACGCTCGACGATGTATTCTCTTTGTTTAATCAGATCCAAATGGCCTTCCCTTAGCACCTGTTCACCGTCTGGACCGATGATTTTCGTGACAAGATACTGCTGTTCCTGCCAAGCGCGATAGGTTGGATCGTTGGTCATGGCACACTGATTTTTTATGCTGTCTGGTATGGAAGAATCTCTTCTGATGTCTGCGTATTTTAAAATTTCGTTAGTACCCTCGATTTCAGTGATATAGCGGTTACCGTCTTTGTTAAAGGTGTCGAATAAATGGTAGTTTTCATGCTTGATGGCCACCTGGAGATAGATTTTATCGTGTGCCATGGTTTCACGCAAATAAACCGTATCACCCATGGTAAATGCCTCGGTTGTTTTCCCGCCGGTTTTATCACCGACCTGGTTGAAAAATTGTTCAATGTCCTTATCTGGCACGATTTTAAGTTTTGTGAGATCTTGGATTTCTTTGATTTGTTCGTCAGAGAAACCAGGGTCAACTCTTTTGAAGATTTTTGCGAGATGGGGATCCTGGATCTCTTGCTTAATCTTTTTTGCGTATTCTTTTTGAACTTCTCGCGAATCAAGATACTCTGCCCTGGCTTTTAAAAATTTCAGCTGCTTGTCTTTATCATTGTCTCCGGAGCCAGCCCCTCCGAGCTTCTTGGTGCCTTTCTTGGCCTGCTTTTTCATCTCATCTTCGAATTTGGCGCGGAGCTTTTTCTGCGCGTAGTCGCTGGTCATCTTTTCCTGCGCCTTTTTCTTTATTGCTTCTTCAGCGATTTTTTTCTTCATCGCTTCCTCTGCTGCTTTTTTTACTGCAGCTTCCGCAGCAACTTTTCCTCCTGCTGCGGCTGCACCGCCTCCTGCAGCTCCGCCAGCTGCGCCTCCTGCAGCAGCGCCACCGGCTGCTGCTCCGCCTGCTGCGGCTGCGGCCGCTCCTCCAGTTAGAACAGCGGCCACGATAAGAACTGCCTTCTTCACCTTTTCCTTTTTATCGTCTTTTTTCGGAGCTTCCTTGCGGGAACCACCAAACGGGAAGAATTTCTTGAACAGCTGGCCCATCACCGCACCGCCTGCGCCAATGCCAAGCACGGAAACAGAATCAGTGAGCCTAAATATGGAAAATCCGAGCAGCAGTGAAAGCAGCAAAAGCAAAGCGAAGTTTGACGGCACCAGCGATTGGCCGATATCAAGCGCAGAGCTGGTGGAAAATAAAGCCATGGAGTTAGAAGGCAACAAAGTATCAGTGCCTTTGAATTCTCCGGTGGCAACGCCTATTTTTCCCTTGAACGGAATAGTAACCGAGCATTTTCCCGAGCCGTCCGTAAGCACCTCCCTGCTTTCATTGCCGATTTTCAGGTTAATTGCCTGGCCGCCAGCAGGAAGACTGCGTGAGGTAAGTAGGCAAGAAACAGTAACATCATCCGGGCTGCTTTGTACTGCGCTAATGCTTAGCAAAGTCCGCGAACGGACAAAGATGTCTGAAACTGCAGAAAAATTGCCGAACCAGGTGTAGAAATAAAGGTCAGTCCGGTGCGGCCCGTCTGAAAGATTGTAGAATATCTCCTTGAAGCTGTACACGCGGGAATGATTGTAGCTCCTATTGTTCACTTCATAGGGATTCCTAAGATAGGAATTACTAAGATTGAATACGAATCGCCTGCTGCCAGTATAATTATTGCTTTTTTCCGGGTCGTCTGGCAGGATGCCTTCAACGCCGGTGTAGCGCGCAGTTATGAACTGCGTGCCAAACGTATCATTAGTAATGTTGAAATCATCGACATAGAAAGCCGTTGCCGTTTTCCCGTCCATCTTGGAATAGTACTTGTAAAGATTGGAATTGGTGAATAGCGTAAAATAATATATCACGTCCTCAGAAGTGTTGCAGCTCAGGTTCAGGGCAGAAGGAGAATAAGGCAATAAAGTCATGTAGTCGTTCTGCACTTCGTAGCTGGTGAAATCCGTAGATACAAACTCGCGCGTTCCTTCGCTGTCCCACGAGTCCCCTTCACAGCTTTTTCCCCCGCCTTCTGTGGACTCCCACCAGTGCTCAGAGCCGTGCTCATCATAGTGGATGGATATTCTTGCAGTTACAGTTACATTGAGCCGCGGATTGATGATGCTCTGGTTTCTGCTGGTCAGGTTAACTATGCCGATGGTATAGGGCGATGCCTGCGACAGTGTTTCGCCGTAGCAGTTCATATCCGGCATGCCATCGCCGAAAAGGAATGAGGAAATGCCTTGCAGCAGCTTGCACCAGAAGCTGCCGCCTTCTTCATTCTTAAACGGAATGTCAATGGGATTTTCGAAAGTCGAGTTGTCTGCCAGCAGCAGCGTTTTATTCGCGCTTACAAACGTCATTGTGCCACTTTGGTTTTTCGGCAGCCCGTCCAGAACGAAGTCAGCGTTCACTGCCTCCAGCTGCATTTCATCCCAGTTCCGCCTCACATGATAATCACTGCAACCGTCTCCGCTCTCCCAGTCATCGCGCGTGGTATCATTATGGTCTTCGGCCAGCAGCCAGACGAGCTTGGGATGAAGGCTTTCCTTGCCGCTTATGGACATGTTTACTGCAGGCGTGAGAGTCAGTATGCGCACATAAAAGTATTTCACCGGATTGCCGAGACTAGTTGAAGATTCAGAAACATGGAAAACGTTCTGGTGCAGCACATCATGCGGTGCCAGCGCGATATTATGCTGGTCCACCTGCTGCAGCGGCGGGTCTATTAGCGCAAAAGAAAGAGATAACAGCAGAAGCAGCAGCACTTCAATCTTTGCCATTGAAACCGCCTTCCATCAGCTGGTCTATGGTCTGGAAATAAAGGCGGCCGTACTGGAGCTCAAGCGACAGCCGCATCCAGTTCTCGTCATACTGGCGCATCCTGGCTTCGAACTCGGTTTTCGCCTTCTCGTGCGGGAAAACTATAATATTGTCCGCATTCTTGCACAAAGCGAATAGCTTCTTCGGGTCAAGCTTCCTCCATACATGGATATACTTGCCGTTTATGATGAAATCCGCATCGCGCGGCTTCTGCAGCTCCTTCCCGTGCTGCACCAGCTGGTCAAGTATGATGCGCTTCAGCACCCAGTATTCTATGGGCCTGCTTTCTGCCATGTCTGCAGGCAGGTAATAGCCGCTGTAGGACAGGAAGTGGCCCTTGGCAGTCATTGTATCCAGCAGATGGAATATGTTCGAATCAGTAACGAAAACCGTGCTGCCTCTGAAGGTTGCGTATTTCTGTATGCCTATCCTCAGGTCAGCTATGGAAAGCGGCAGATTAGGAGCCCGGTCTTCCTGCGCACGATGGAATATTTCAAGGAAAGTAGTAAAGGGAATGGACAGCGCTTTGGAGTGGAAGGGTGGCCTTCTGAAGGTTTTTATCTTGAATTTCTTTGTGCGCTTGGATTGCATCACCACGGCAGCAGCAACAAATAGGCCGGCAACTATGAAAACAATATACACTGACTGCATGTTGTCGTCTTCCCTTTTGGTGTAAACCGTGCTGGCCTTTTCGCCATCTATGTCAACGACGAAGGTGTGCTGGCCGGGGATCAGCATGAATGATACGGAAGCGTCGCCCTGCTTGCCGGTGCGGAGCGTGTAATTATACTTATTATTCACAGTAAGCGTACCTGTAACCGAAGCAGCGGGCTTGCCGTCTATGGTTATGTTGAATATGTGGTTAGAGCTAATGATACGCACCAGTTTTATCTTGATTTCCGGAATATGCGTGTAGGATGCGGCGCGTACTGCACCAAGCTGGTCTACTAGCCGCACTTCATATTCGCCTGCCGTAAGATCCGGACTGAGCGTACCTTTTTCCGAGGCAATGGTCTGTAATCGAATGGATTTGGCAAATTCCGAATCCAGAGTGCTGCCATTCTTAAGGAACTGGAGCCGGAGTTCATACATCTCCGGATAGCTTAGATTTTCATGAAGCTCGAATGCGTAGGGGACTTCCTGGCCTGTGCGGATCTTTTCCGGAATTAGAAGCGTGCCATTAGGCTTTTCCACCAGGCCGATATCATGCAGATAGCGCTTGCTTTTATTGTCGCCTTCTGCCGTGTAGAGCATTCTTATGTAATAGCTGTTTAGGGCAGCAGGAGAAGAAAAGAATGTAATTGTGCTGGAGCCGTCAACTGAAACAGGATGGAAAATGGTTTCGGTTTTTCCCGACTGCCAGCTCTGCCGTATTATCATCTTTGCGATTTCCGCCCCGTCTTCCGGATCAATAAGGTCGTCATAAATGATAAGCCATCCTGTTGCGTACTCAAGCACTGTTGCTTTTCCTGACTGGAAAACCTTAGGCCCGTTGACTTTTGTAGTTATAACTCCGCTTTCGCTGTAGGAAACGTTAAGCATACGATAAACAGTTGTATTGGTGATTTTCTGCGCGCCAGTCTTGTCAACGACTATGTTCAGCGGCTTGCCGAAGATTAGCACCGTGTTGCCGTCAATCAGGCTTGTCAGCTCGTCTGATGCGAATCTCTCTGGCAACGCGCTTGCCGGCAGGAGCAGCACAGCGCCTTTCTTTTCCAGCGCCCTGTCAGCGCTTACATCCTCAATGCCTATGCCGTAAACATCCAGCTCGCGCCGTATGGTTTTCATGATGGCTGCCTTTTCAGGCGGGATATTGTAATCGGAAACATCGTACACTGCAGCATTGGGGCTGCGCGGAAGAAGAAGCATTTCTAATGTAATATTATTTGCGCTTACGCTGTTCAACGTCATGGTGGTTGCAGCGCGGCTTTCCTTTCCTTCATCGCTGTCAAGAAGGGAATAGCTGTAGATGGATGCGCTGAAGCTGAATGGGTTCTTTGCCGGGGGCGGCAGGTTCGGCTTCTGGTTCATGGTGACTACCGTATAGGCAACCAGAATCAGAACGAACAGCAAAAATATTGCAAGCGGCCCCTTCCAGTTCATTTTTTGGCCTCCTCAAGCGTTACCACGCGTTCAGCAATAAGCGTGCCGATGATGTTTATCTTGTAATCCTTTCCCTTTGCCGAGTCATCGACTTTCTTTTTACTCTTGAGCGTGGAAAGTTCTATCTTGTCAGACAATCCGAATCACCCCTGTTTTTGATAGGACGTCGAGCCGCTCTTCCAGCCGCTGGCCGGCGATGTTGAACGAGGCGCAGAAACGGGCATCGTTAAGCTTGCCATTGTGCTCTTCCACCCATTTCACGACTTCCCTGTCCAGCTCCGCGTCAGTCAGGCCTTCCAGATGCTTTATCCTTTCCTCCAGCTGCTGTATTTTCTTTTCCAGCTCCATGAGCTGGTGGTTAAGGCCTGCCTTGGCTTCCTTAAGCGAAGCAGCTTCGGTCTTAAGCGCGATATTCTCAGTATTTGAACGGCCAAGCTCGTATTTCACGCGCAGCACATTGGAACCGAGCAAAGAAAGGCTGCGGTCAAATGCCTCTGCTGCTTTAGTATAAAGGTCTTCCCGGTTAGGCAAAAACACTTCCTCATTCTCCAGCAGGGAAATCACGGTGAAAGCCGTCTTCATGACTTCCAGCTCCCGTTTCACCGGATTGACTACCTCTGGCGGCATGGTGTAGAATACTTCTACGCCATTAGGGGAAAACAGGAAATTTATGTAGCGGTAGGGATTCTTCTGCTTGTCTGTGCTTTCTACTATCATGGCACTGACCGTATCCTTGCTCACTTGCACGCTGTCGAAAACAGGTATGGCTGCCAGCGCCTTTTTCAGCTTTGCCGCGTTCTTCATCTTACCGCGCAGCTCCACCTTGTCCGACGTCTTCCGCTCCACCTGCTCTTTTTTCACTTCTTTTTTCTTCCCAAGCAGGGAATCAAAGATTGAACCTATCATAGACCTTCCACCTCTATGCTGTAGATGTCGGCTGACTTGCCGACCCGCTGTTTCTGCCTTCTTTCTATCAACGTGATGACCGTATCCTTGCCTATGCCCAGCTTGTTGAACACGGCGATTATCGTGAACATGTCCTTGCCGAACTGGATGAGCTTTTCCAGCAGCGCCTCATCAGCCAGCGTGAGATTGTTTTTCGAAAGCTCTATGCCGATTTCCCTTACTTCCGCTTCGCTCAGGCCGCAGGACAGCAGCGCCTTGTTGAAAGCAGCAGGCTCCATTTCAAGCAGCATCGTTACCACCCATTTTCTTGAATAGCAGGCTTATGCTTTCCAGATCCATGCCCAGGTAATTCAGCACGTCTACGACGCGCGCCCGGGACATGGTGTTGACCTCCAGCCATTTCACCAGCTTAATGACATTCAGCTTGTCTCCGTCGATGAAATCATCCAGATGGGCATGCACGCCTTCGTAGGCCAGCTTCCTTTTCAGCTCGTTTTTCTCAAGAGAAATCTCTTTGCCGCCCAGCGCTATCTTCACCTGCCGCAGCGGCTCCTCTCCGTCTATCTTATCCAGCAGGAAAGTGCGCGCGAAATCGGTTTTCTGCGAGAACATCAAATTCACGGCAGCATTTCCCACGCCGAATTTCTCTATGGCTTCTGCGATGTAGTCTGAATACTTCAGCGAGCCGCGCACATAGTCCTTGAACTTCTGGAACTTCAGGTTGAGTATGAATGTAGTACCTACGTTGGAGAATATGGCTTCGTTGATATCCGTAGGATTTTGCGATGCAACGATAAGACCGAACTTGTATTTTCTTCCTTCGCGCACTATCATGATTGCGTCGCTGCGCTCATCCTGCGCTATTTTCCACGCCTCGTCCAAGACTACGTAAAGCTTGAGGCCCTTGGAGGCAGACCATTCTTCCTCGCGCATCCTTTCCTTCAGATACTGTAAGATAGATAAGCCGGCAAGCACGCGGAACTCTTCATCAGGCAGCCGCTTAAGAACGATATCAACCAGGCCTGAAGAAGTGAGCTTGCTCAACTCTATCGTAGACGGCCGGGCAAAGAAGTCTGCACCTTCTTTGGTAAATCGACCGACCATCTTGGCCGTATTCTGGATGTATTCCTTGGACCATACGGAATCAGCATTCTTCGCCCGCTTAAGCAGTATGCGGTGCACGTCCTTGAGCGTTGGCGGCGCACGCTTTTCCTGATTGCGCTCATGCAGTCGAAAGCCCTTTTCCAGATAGGCCTCTTCCAATGCCTCTTCCAGCACGCGCTTCTCGTCATCGCGGCCGCGCGACTCCAGCAGTATGTCGAATGTGCGCATTATCTGTCGCACCCGGTTCAGTGGCGAATTGCCGCCCAGGTCCATGAGATTAAGCGAATTCTTTTCGCCCAGCTCGATAACCTGGCCGCCCACCTGCTTTACCCAGTCCACATATTCTGCAGACCAGTCGATGATAAGCGCGTTGGTATTCCAAACAAGCGCTGCGCGCGTAAGGAAAGTCTTTACAAGATAGGATTTTCCTGCGCCGGTTACTCCTACGATTGCGATGTGCGGATTAGTCAGTTTGTCATAGCTCCAGTAGAACGGAACCTTCATGACCTTGGTCCGCCCTATGTAAATTGAATTAAGCGGGTCGTTGAGAAGCAGTGAAACCGGAGGCTCGGGTGGATGAACCCAGGTCATGCGCTCGCCGAGCTGCCTGTTGTTCATGCTGCGGAAGCGCAGCGGTGTGCCGCTTTGGATGTTATCTTCCCAAGCCATAGTAATCTCTCAGTAGAGGAAATCCTCTACGTCTTCCTTTTCAGGAATCATCATGTCCCATTCGAAGCAGCGCTTCATGTCATCGCCGAAAAGCAAGGTAACTTCCGTATCCATGGTGCTTGCTATAACGCTCTTTAACTCGGCAACTTGATGGCGCACCTTGGCAATGGCCTCGTCCTTGGAAGTGCTTGAGGCTGAAGTCATGGCATAGTTGACGACTTTCATGGGCCGTTCCCCGCTCTGCACCCGCTCCAGCTGGCCTTCGTAGGACTCCACTTCCCTTTTCAGCCGGGCCATCTCCGAACCCTGGTTGGAAGTAGTCGGCAGCGCCGAAAGCTCAGACAGTCTTGATTCGGCATTGCTTCGCTTTTCTTTTATCTTCTCCACATAGGGAGTGAGATTGATCGGACAAACAAGATTGGATATTTTACAGACGTAGTTAAGCGAGGAAAGAGCGCGCTCATAGCTCTGCCTCATCAAAGCAATCTGGTCAGGCGTTCGTTCTGTCGCAGACTGGGTGAAGCTTATCAGCATGTAGGCAGTGGCAATGTACCTGTTGCCCTCCTTTTTCACTATGGCATCCTGCTCTGAAGGCACTTCATACTTTCCAAAGCCTTCCAGCATGTGCATGTGCTTGGTAAGCATGGGCTTAATCAGGTAGCCGAAACGCCATATTACTGCAGCGATGACAAAACTGATGATGGCAACGATGGCCAGCAGAAAATTCTGATAGAGGAAAATGCCGAGCAACAGCAGTATCTGGATAAGCACTAGCACAATGGCCATGCGTTTGTTAGTCACTATTTCGTTGAACATGTCACACCTCGAATCTCCCTAGATTTAGCTCTGAGCCAAAAAGGGCAGCAAGCTCTTTTATCGCTATGACTGTGATTATTATGGAAAGAACCGGCAGGAATACGATCTGCACCACCAGCGATGAAACAAAAGAGAAGAGAATGACTGGCAGCTGGCCTATAAGATTGATGAGATCGGATGGTATGGAAGCGAAGGTGCCGATAAACCCGGCCCATTTCTCAGGCGAAAGCAAATCGCCTGGAGCCGTGAACGTGCTTGCCGGATTAAGCGATTCCACTTTCTCTACAAATTGAACGAAGGGCGCCATGTCAGACTGCTGCATGGACTGGATGGAGATTGCGTTGAGCGCGATTGTGAGCGGAAACACAATATAAAGTCCTATGCCAAGCGCCATAAGCGCGCCACCTACACGACGCGTGGCAAAAAAGCATCTGAGGACAACTCCGATTGGAAGGAATATGGTAAGCGCGGTGGCATTGATGAAATGCAGGAATGCCATTTCCACCCCTGTGATTATTCCTAGGAAAAGCAGCGACTGCAGTATGCTGTTGAACACCTGTACAACACTGCCCAGGCCGCTCAGCGGAGCGACCTGTACTATGATTATATCTATACTAAGCTTGGAGAGAATGTCAAGCACGAAATTGACCAAAAATAGGACGCTCATGAGGCTGCCTATCTGCATTTCCAGTGCTGTAAGATAGGAAAATGCAAAGCATAGCACAGTATCCGTCATGGTCCCGCAGAGCGGGTCAGTCATACTGACAGGATAGGGTATTACAACGGCGCCACTAAATATCATTATGAACAGGCTGGATGGCACCAGGCTTTTGAATGCCTGGACGATGAGGCCGCTGCCAGGAGTAAGCATCACTACGAGGCCGCCGACTATGGCTGCACTGACGAAAACCTGGAGGAACTCGCTTTTGGACCAGTCCTCCAGCTTCCGGTTATGAAAAACGCGGCCTATAAGATAGACAATGCCGACTAGCATCAGCATTGACACTATCGCATAGATCGCAACGTTAAACGCAGCCCCGCCGGTTATTTCCCCTGCACCGGGGAAGTCAGCGAGAACATTAGCTCCTCCGGCCATTTGAACCCCTTTAAGGGCTGAAATCAGCCGGTTGTAAGGAACTTCATGCCTGCCTGGGTTATCAGACCCGCACCGCCTACGAGCGCAGCAAGTATGAGCGCGCCTATGGCGAGATTGGTTGCCAGCGTATGATACCTTCCCCTTTGGTCTGCAGTCACGAATACGTTAGCGTAAACGTATATCACACCCGCGAGCACCAGCGCGATTATCGCGATCATCGGCCCGAGCGTGAGCAATGTTTTCATGATGCTGCAGGTAAAATCCACGAGGCTGCCACTGCTTCCGCAGGTAGTCTCCAAAGGATTTGAGTAATCCACTCCGCCGCCTGGCGCCTGTGCAAATAATGCACCCGTCAGCACAAACAGCACTCCAATTAAATAGTTGTATTTTCCAAACACATTCCCACCTCTTAAAACACAATGCTATTTAGAAACAATGTATTTAAAAACATTCTTTAAACAGTTTTTTAGTGAAAAAAAAATACAAA
>JAZDDV010000030.1:0-2653 GCA_043809425.1 Microcaldota archaeon
ATCTTAAATATCCAACAGGCAAATATTCGTTGCTGCGCGATTACCTGGATAAGAAAATAGCGTTGGACAAAAAAGCGTCTTTCCTGCTTTTCCTTTCAGACATAGCAGATGAGCAGCAGAACCTGCAGTCGCTTACTGCCAGTAAAACGGTGATTGCAGACAGATATGTCTATTCCACCATTGCCTATGAGCTGGGAGCCCTGGGCTTTGAGAAATCCAAGAAATTGGTGGATGACGTCGGCTTTGTCAAGCCTGATGCGGTGATACTGCTTGATATGCCGCCCGAGGCAGCGCAGAAAAGAAAGATAGCGCAAAAGCAGCTGGACCGCTATGAAGCTGATAATGGCTACATGGCAGGCGTGCGCAGCAGATTCCTAAAGCTGGCAGAAGAGAGATTCCATGCCAAAAAATGGATTGTAATAAATGCAGACCAGCCTGTTGAGAAAGTCGCAGCAGATATCAAAGAGCAGCTTTCCAAAATATTATAAATCCGAAGAGAGAAGCTAGTTATGATGGATGATCGAAAGAGGGCAGCTATCTATCTGCTTATGCTGGGCCGCTACAAAGACCTGATAAACGAGAAGGAGACAAAGACCATAACTGAAATCAGGTCGCTGATAAACCCGCGGCACCCGTTTATCGAGCAGCTCAGGAAAAAAATGATTCCCGAAGACTATTCCTATGAGAAAAATTTCTCTACTGCGCTGAGCAAAGCAGTGGAGTACATGCGCGCCATAGAAACCTGCGAGTTCGCAGTCAGCTTCTGGATGACTTTTGAGGAGATGGATAAACTCGAAGCGGCGGACACACCGAATAAGTCCTTGCTATTCGCATCGCTACTGCGCAGCTTTGGCGCAGAGAGCACCCGCGTACTGGTGACAAAATCAGGCGCCTATTACGTAACATTCCTCTACGACGGAAGGAACTATCTGTTTTCTCCAAAGAACAATTCGCTGCTGGCCGGTGATGACGTATCAAAGCTGCTGGCAGAAGATTCGCCCAGGCACTCATTCAACGATGTAGTGTATGAAAATTTCGAATAGCTACAGCCGCCGGGAATGACCGCAGTTCCTGCATTTTATCCTTAGGCAGCTGCATTTCCTGTCAAAATAGGCAGTTGCCGTATCATCCGGTATCCAAACTGATAGACATTTTCTGCAGAATCCGTTCCTATACTCTTTGGGAAGCTTGACCTTGTTCTTTTTCAGCAGTTCCCAGGCCATTTTTATGTATCTGGCTGCCCGCTCTTTTTTTCCCTTTAGCTGGCTGTCGTGAGCCAGGTCAATAAGATGAGTTATGGAGCCGGCTGAGCTTCGTTTTATAAATTGTTTCTGCCTGGGCTTCATGCAGTTGATACAATGGAAAACTTTATATACGATTACTTCATCAATCCGATCTGGTCCCACAGCGGCTACAACGTCGTAAATACCTTTACTTATGCGCTCATTGCCATAGCTGCGGTTTATGCCATTTACTATCTTTTCAAGAAGGCGAATATAGTGGTTGACAGGCAGTTTATCCTGTCCACCTTGCCGTTTATCCTTTTGGGCTCAACAGCCCGCGTTGTAACCGATGCCATTGATACAGGAGTTTTCAAGCCGGTTACGCCGATTCATACGCTAATACTGCAGAGCCATTTCTATGATTACGGCTATCTGACTGTTACACCCGGCATTTATGTCGTCGTAGGCCTGCTATTCCTTGCTACCGTGTTCATCATGAATAAGCTTGGGCGCGGCAAGGACGTATGGAAAGTCGGTGCACTGCTTTGGCTGCCGAATTTCCTACTGCTTCTGCCATTCATGCAGTACTGGATTTATGCAGTGCCCGTAGTTATCATGGCGCTGATTCCTTTTGCCATCGCCCGCTGGTACTTCAAGGATGACATTATGTCGGCGATTGTTTTCGCCCATGCGCTTGACGGCGCTGCGACGTTCGTAGCAATAGACGTATTTTCAAAAGCAACTGGGATAATCTATTCAGAGCAGCACGTGTTCTCAGGCTTTCTCGGAATTGCAGGGGGCAGCTTCTTGGTATTCTACTTTGTGAAAGTCATCGTTGCGTTTGCCGCTGTCTACCTGATAAAAACCGAGCAGCTGGAGCAGGGCGAAAAGGATTATATTGCGCTCGTACTGATAATAATGGGCCTTGCGCCCGGTATAAGAGACATACTGCGGATGATAATCGGTGGATGAAATGGTTGACCGTTCGGAAGAAGCTGGATTGAGTTTCGGCATTACTTCAGCGGTCATCACAACTCTTGGCCTTATCGTCGGCCTTAATTCAACGACGCACTCGCACCTGACGGTCCTTGGCGGCATTTTCATCATTGCCATAGCAGACGCGTTTTCCGATGCATTAGGCATGCACATATCGCAGGAATCCGAATGCAGGTACACTGCACAGGAGATATGGAAGGCGACAATTTCAACATTCGTCTCAAAATTCATATTTGCCATGACATTTGCGGTTCCAGTGCTGCTGGTACCCGGCCTGCTTGACTTGAACACGGCCATAATCATAGATGTGGCATGGGGGTTTTCCCTGCTTGCGCTTTTCAGCTATAGGCTTGCAAAAAGGTCAAAAACAAACCCAGTTGAAGTAATAGGCGAGCACCTGCTTACTGCCATTCTGGTAGTTATAGCGACGTATT
>JAZDDV010000031.1:0-12713 GCA_043809425.1 Microcaldota archaeon
AGAAAACAGCGCGTCATGAAGATTACAAAGATTCATCATAGGAAGAATCCGATTTTCCATGCGTTGTTGCCTGGTGCTTTGGAGCACAAGATACTAATGGGCATGCCGCGCGAGCCGACGATTTTCAATGAAGTCAGCAAAGTAGCAGAATGCCGCGGCGTTAATATTACTCCAGGCGGCTGCTCCTGGCTGCATGCGGTTGTTGCCATCAAAAAGAAAAATGAAGACGATGGCAAAAAAGCGATTGAGGCAGCTTTCAAAGGTCACAAATCGCTTAAGCATGTTGTAGTCGTTGACGAGGATATTAACATCTACGATCCGATGGACGTTGAGTGGGCCATAGCCACAAGAGTGCAGGCGGATAAATCACTTACTATAAAAACGAATGAAAAAGGCTCATCGCTTGATCCGTCAGCTGATCCGCATACCTACGCGACGACGAAGATGGGCATTGATGCGACCAAACCGCTTATTGCACATGGCAAGAACTATACAAAAGCAAAATGGATGGACGTTGATGTGAAGAAATATCTTTGAGGCGCAAATATGCTTCTTACAAAAGAAGAGCAAAAAATGTACGATGGCGAAATGGGCGAGGCGACGCGCCAGTCCATGGAAATACTAACTGCATTGGGTAAAATATACGGCGCAGACAAAATGGTTCCAATCACCAGTGCGCAGATTGCCGGCGTATCTTACAAAACAATAGGCGACGCAGGCTTGGAATACCTGCAGGAGATGGTGAAGAACGGAGCCAAAGTCCGCATTCCTTCGCTGCTTAATCCGGCAGGCATGGACCGGGAGCAGTGGCAGCAGCTTAAGATTCCGGAGAAATTCGCAAAAAAGCAGATTGAAGTTCTTGATGCCTATGCAGCCATGGGCATAACCATGAGCTGCACCTGCACTCCCTATCTTATCGGCTTAAGACCAAAAGTAGGCGAGCATATCGCCTGGTCAGAAAGCTCTGCAGTTGCATTCAGTAATTCAGTTCTTGGTGCAAGGACAAACAGGGAAGGCGGGCCAAGCGCATTGGCAGCGGCAATCTGCGGCTCAACGCCGAACTACGGCTATCATCTTGACAAGAACCGCGTTTCTGACTTTGTCGTTAAAGTGGAGGCAGAGCTGAAGACTACAACTGATTTTGGCGCCATGGGCAGTTACATCGGAGAAATAGTGAAAAACAGGAATCCTGCTTTCATTGGTGTGAAGAATGCTACAGAAGACAAACTGAAATCGCTTGGTGCGGCCATGGCAGCATCAGGTTCAGTTGCCTTATTCTTCGTAAAAGGCGCAACGCCAGAATACAACGTCGTTGACAAGCCGGAAGAGATAGTATTCACGGAAAAAGAGCTTAAAGCGACAAAAGAAAAGCTGAACATGGGTGGCAAGCCAGATTTAATCACAATCGGCTGCCCGCATGCTTCCATAAATGAAATAAAGGAAGTCGCAGAGCTTGTTAAGGGTAAAAAGCTTGATTGCCAGCTTTGGGTTTGCACCGCAAGGCAGACCAAGGCAGCTGCGGATAAACTCGGCTATAGCAAAATCATAGAAGCAGCAGGCGGAAAGATAGTGGCAGATACCTGCATGGTAGTCTGCCCGCTGGAAGACATGGGTTTCAAGACCACTGCCTGCAATTCAGGCAAGGCGGCAAAGTATCTTTCAAGCCTGTGCAAGCAGAAAGTTGTTTTCGGAAACCTGAAGGAATTGTTATAATTTATCCCATGCTTACTCAATATCTAGCCCGCTCTTTGCCGTGATGTTCTCGTCAAACTCAAGATATTTGCGCGTCTGCTTGTCATAGGCCGGCCAAACTGGCAAGCCTGCGCCGTTCGGATCGCCGGTTTTTGCGAAATTTACCCAGTAGTTAAGCATTTTCTCAGATAATGCAAAATCTGTTGCGCCATAGCCTTCTGATGCGTTAAGGGTCCCGAACACATAGGGTATCTCTGCACTGTGGAAAGCGCCGAGTTTCTTTCCCTCTTCTGTGGGCGGAACGCGGGTAAACACATAGAAATAAACTGGGGAACTCATTGAATCTGCAACGAACTTTGCAGGCCTCTTCATCGAAGCCAAGCCGAATTCCTCGCTTTCAGACATATTGTCCACGAACAGTGTTCCCTCATCTTTAGTATACCCAATCATGAAAGGAACCTGATTCTGCTTGCCTTTAGAAAAAATATCTGCAGCCGGTTCCGGGAAAAACCAGCCATCGTAAACCGGTGCGAACGAGATTGCCTTCACCTTGCTGACTGCATTAGTTGGGGGAGTTTGGGTAGCTATTAGGAGAGGGACAAGGGCGTCTAAGAGCTCTTGAGAGGTTTTGTTCCGCATGCACTTGAGAACGTCGTCCGCCTTGTCGCAGCCGAGAACCATGGCATATTTTTCACCGGTGTCAGTTGCTTGCTCAAGAGAGCCGTTTGCTCTCGGAAATATCTCATCCTGAATCGTTCCGCTTTGGGATATCGCTCTGGCAAACAATCCCTTTGAGAGCGGGCTTGCAACATGGCTGGTGACGCTCAGTGCTCCTGCTGATTCACCGAAAATAGTTACCTGCTCAGGGTCTCCGCCAAAAGCGGCAATGTGATTTTTCACCCATAAGAGCGCTGCCCTCTCGTCAAGGAGCCCGTAATTGCCTGATACGTTGTTTGGCGATTCTTTCGCAAGCTCTGGGTGCACCAGGAATCCGAATGCCCAAAGCCTGTAATCCATTGAAACAACAACCACTCCTTTTTTTGCAAGGTTTATTCCAGTGGACTCCGGCTGTCCGGAGCTCTCTGAAACATAGCCGCCACCATGTATCCAGACTATCACAGGCAGTTTCTCATCCGCGCTTTTAGCAGGCGTCCAGACATTAAGATATAAGCAATCCTCACTCGTTTCCCCCAACGGGTGGCGTGTTTTAACTTGGGGACATGCAGGTGCGAACTCTGTCGCATTCCGAACGCCATTCCAAGGGACAACAGGCTGCGGAGGCTTCCACCTAAGGTCCCCGACAGGTGGTGCAGCATACGGGATTCCACGGTAAACCCTTATCCCATCTTCAGTCTTTCCAGAAATCAGCCCTCCATCTACCTTAACAACATCTTTAGGCTGCGGCGCAGCAAAAAAGAGAGTAAAAATATAGGCTGCGCATAACAACACAACAAACAAAGCAGTACCAAGTAGTATTTTGTTCATGCTGCTATAAAATAGTTCTATCTTTATAATTCTTTTTAACTTACTCTATCCCATGAAGAATATCAGCAAGAAAACAGCGGAAAATGAGGGATTGGGCTCATTCTTCTATATCGGGCTTGTAGGGATGCTTATCCTTATCGCCGGCGTGTTGCTGCAACCCGGATCACTGTTGCAGAAATCGCTTTTCCTTCTTGGCGCAGTTATAATGACAATGGTCGCACTGCAGAACAAACAGAAAATGCTATCTGCCCTGCAGATTATAATCGTTCTTGGCAATGTATTCTCTTTCTTTCCATCGATAGAAGGTCCAATCAAATATGGCATACTGGTGGGCGCATCGCTTATCGGGGTGACCTATCTTGTACTGACAAAATATTACCAAGAAGACAAGTTCGGGCTTGTAGGTTCTTGCGGCTTGCTGATGCTGGCAGTTGGTTTTGCAACTGACGCGGTCACGTATCCATTATATTTCGGGTTTTTGCTCGGCGTGGGTTCTTTGCTTGTGGCAGCCTATTCGTTTACGGATTATTATTATCACAAAAACAGAACGGCCCTTATCTGGGTTATCCTGAATATCGTTTTTGCGATAAGTCCGTTGTTGATGGTAGTTTCTATCTTGAGGTGAGCAATGTGAACATTAAAGGACGTATAATTTCGCGCGGCGTTGGCAGAGGCAAGGTGCTTCTCAGCAAGGACGCAATCTCATTCCTGGGCGGCGTTGACCCGAAAACAGGCATGGTGGTTGAGAAAGGCCACTCACTTGAAGGCAGATGCATTTCAGGCACAATCCTTGTTTTTCCAAGAGGCAAGGGCTCCACAGTCGGCTCCTACGTCATGCTGCAGCTTAAGAAAAACAAAAAGGCGCCTGCAGCCATCATCAATGCGGAAGCTGAGCCCATAATCGCAGTGGGCGCGATTATTTCCAAGATTCCGATGCTGGACAAACTTGAGAAAGATCCCTATTCAATCCTTAAAGACGGACAGATGGCAACAGTTGACGCAGACAAGGGTGAATTGGTTTTGCCATAAAAAAATAAAAAAAAAGAAAAACTAATTTGGAAGCGCCGGATTCTGATACTGGTTCATCAGGTCGTTTAGGCTGCACGTAGTTCCAGGGGTTGCGAATTTCTCATCGCCGAACACAGCCGGATTGCACTGCACAACCGTCTGGTCTTTCTTTGCCAGCAGGTCTGTGCTTGACGTATCTCCGGTTCCGGTTTCTGCGCTTTCATTAATCTCAAATATCATCCAGTCGCAATTTAGTCCCGGGGTTGTATTCGGAATCTGGGTATATACTTTCTGGCCCTTAAGCACAGATATCATTTTGCCCTGCGGCGTATCGACTTCGGAGCGCATATTGCCGCCTTTCACCCACATGTGAACGGTTTGCGTTTTGCCTTCTACCGTGGACGTTGCGGTGCATTCAATGGGTACAAGGCTTGTCAATGCCTGCCCAAGATTCGACGGCATTGCGTTTCCGGTTTCGCCAGTGTTTCCACCGCTTTCATTGCCGGCTGGTTGACCGCCTGTTTCGCCGCCAGCTGGCTGTCCGGTAGTGCCGCTGCCTGCCGTTGTTCCACCAGTTGATCCATCCTGCTTGGCTGGTTGTGTGCAGCCTGCTGCCAGAACCAGCAAAACCAATGCAAATACCAAAAATATTTTTCTCATAGTACACCTCTCGCAAATGTTTGTGTTTAAATGATTAAAAATCTTTCCCCACAATAAATAAGTTGAGGTGTGGAAAGTATATGGCATTTGAAGTAGTATTATGCGGGGGAGCAATCGCATTCATTGGTTTCATGCTGGTTCTCTCTTCTATAAAAATCGTCAGGCCGACTGAAAAAGGCATCATAGAACGGCTTGGTAAGTACGTGGCTACAGTTGAAGCAGGCATGCATTTCCTTATTCCGTTCCTGGACAAAATGTACATTGTCAACATCACCGAGCAGATGGTGGATGTGGAACCGCAGATGGTGATTACCAAGGATAAGTTGAATGCTACTGTGGACGCTATCGTTTACTATAAAATTGTCGATCCGAAGGCATCCATCTACAATGCGGACAACCACAAGACACAGCTGGTTTCCCTTGCCAGAACAACGCTCCGGTCAGTCATCGGCAGGATGTCTCTTACCGAGGCAAACGAAAACAGGTCAGACATTAACAGAAACGTTGAGCTGGTGCTTGACCAGGAGACAAAGAGTTACGGCGTTGACGTGCTTCGCGTGGAACTGCAGAAAATCGAGCCGCCGCAGGACGTGCAGGACTCGATGAACAAGGTAGTCAAGGCAGAGCAGGAGAAAATCGCTGCACGGGACTTGGCAATCGCAGTTGAAACAAGGGCAGACGGCGAACGTATGGCTGAGATTAAGAAAGCCGAAGGTGTCAAGACCTCCATTCTGCTTAGGGCAGAAGGTGAAGCTTCCGGTATAGTTGCCGTGGCAAAAGCCAAGGCAACTGAAATAGAGACTATCAATACCTCCTTGCGCAAGAACTTCAAGGACGAGGCCATAGTATACAAGAAGCTGGAAACGTTTGAAAGAGCCTTGAAAAGCGGCACCAAATACGTGATTGACCCAAAGAGCAATATGGTTAACGTCATGTCAGAAATGGCAGGCGTGCCGGTGCTGCCTCTGGAGAAAAAGAACGATAAGTAATTTCTTTTTTTTATTCTTTTTATTTTAAAAATCTTGGAATCAGTTCGAGCAGGTCGCTCGCAAGCATTCCGGCCTTTTTTTCTTTTCCTGCTACTTCCCCTGATTTTCCATTTATTTCGGCTGCCTGCAATGCGGCCTGGAAGCTGGGAATTTTCTGCGCAAGTAAGGAGCCTACTATGCCTGTTAGCACGTCTCCTGTGCCGCCTTTTGTCATGTATACTGCGAATCTGTTCTTTCTTACTATTTCAGTTTTCTTTCCATCTGTTACTATGTCGATATAACCTTTCAACAGTATTACGCAGCCCAGCTGCCTTGCCGCGACTTCCGCCTGTTTTATGCGCGTTGCCTGCTCTTCGCTTGGCTTTATCCCTGTGAGGGCTTGGAATTCACCTGCATGCGGTGTAATGACATCATGGCTCCTGAGCTTTATTTCAGTTGCAGCAATTGCATGAATCGCGTCTGCATCAAATACGAATGGCACGTCTGCAGCACTGTGCAGCATTTCCACCGCTTCAAAGCTTTCCTTTTGCCGGCCCATGCCGCCACCTATTACTACTGCCGTTACCTTTTCGTTTTTTATTATATCTAAAAGCTGCGGCACGTGCTTTATGCTTAGATAATCTCCTTTTAGCGGCACGGTTATCATATCCGGAGAGAATGTTGCAACAATATTTGCTGCACGTTCCGGCGCCGCTACTGTTGCCAGGTCAACTCCGCTGCGTAATGCGGCAAGCGCATTGAAACCAGGAGAGCCGGAGTATTTCCAGTTGCCTCCTACTATGAGAAGATGTCCAAAATCGTACTTATGAGACCAGGGATTTCGCAGTGCCATAATGTAAAAATGAAAGGAAATCTTATAACTGTTCGTCTTGCCAATAGATTCATGAATCCGTGCCGGTTCTGCGATGGCAACTGCTGCATTTCCTTTATCATAACCGTCACTGCGTTTGATGTGCTGCGCGCTGCAAAGGCGTCAGGCGCAAAACCAGACGATTTCGCCTACCTAAGACGACTTGACCTGCTTAACTTCAATGATGCGGACGTAATCGAATGCTATGAGAAATGCTATGGCAAGCTGCTGCAAGAGAGTTATCTGCTTGTGCTGAAATCCCATCCCTGCTTTTTCTATAATACGGTAACGGGCTGCAAAGTGCATGAGAAAAAGCCTTTGGCTTGCCGGCTCTATCCTTTTGATGAGAAAGGCAGCTATGGCAAAAGGGCCATGTGCCCTTTGGTTTCCAATGCATTTTTCAGGTTTGCACAGCCTTCCGCCAAGCTGTTCGAACAATACAGAAAAGAAAAGGCGGCGCATGCGAAGATAGTCGCAGCATGCAACAAAAGGAAGCTGACGAAAGAAGTTGCATTTCGTTTCATTCTGGCTCAAGCAAGAAAAAAATAGAAAAAGCTGGGTAAGGGAGTTGAACCCATCTGTGCCGCTCTCCGCTAATCATCGGCATAACGCCTCATTAGAGCGAACTGCAGGCGGCCACATAGCCGATCTGTCAACCCAGCTGTGAGGGTATAACAGATATTCATGATTAAAAAGATTTCTGTTGCGCTCAGCCGAGCAAAGTCTTTCTTCTCATGCCGAGGAACGGCTCGTAGCGTATGCTTCCTATCTGTCCTGGCTTTTCCTTAATCGGCTCACCAGTTTTGAAATCCATTGGCTCCGGATACCACATTAGATGAAACGGATGTTTCATTGCACTTTTCTTTCCAACTTCGTTTTTATGAACTTGTTTTGTTCTCATCTTTTTTCACCATCAATTAAGCATTATTATTCATACAATTATAAAAATTTGCGATTAGCTGGGCGCTGTTCTGCATTGCTGAAGGAATGAGCTCGCTGCCTTGCTCGTAGCATTCCTGGTCACTCAGTTTGCCTGTGAACTGCTGATCGGTATCTGTGTCTTTTGCATCAACACTTCTGAATCGCTGCGTATTGCTAACTATTCGGTTAACAAATTCCTCCAGTTTGGAGTTCTCATTGCTTATGTTCCACGTTGTATCTGCCTTTGGTGGGCTCAGCTCGCCCGCATCCCACAGCGCTATATTCGCTCTGCGGCGGCGCTGGAGGGACGGATAGTCAGCTTTCTTTACCCATCTCTCAAAAGAGTCAATATTTCCAAGAAACGGTGTTGGCCCGTGCATGTCATTATGTACGTGTGCCGGAACATGCAGGTCGCAGATAAGGTGCAGTGCATGGCCAAGTGCGCAGTAGGCATTTGGTTTGTCTCCATTGGAATAGTAGTCTGAAGCTATGCCCCAATATTTTTGTATCCTGTAAAGCGCGTCCTGGAATTTCAGCTCGTCGTTTAGTATGTTTAAGCCGCGGTCTCCAGGCTCTCGCGTAGGATCATAGAAATGCGCATCATAGGGTCTGCCTGCAGGATTCATTTCCGGCTTATTCGTGATTTTTCTGTAGAGCCGGTTAAAGCCCCGGAAAAGGCTTTCCAGCAGGCTGGGGATTTCCATCTCTGCTGTTCTTTTTTCAAGCTCTCTCTTAAGGTCTTCTCTTGTCCTGATATTCGTGATTATGATATCATTTACGATTTCAACATTGCCGTCTGTATCCTTGGCAAAAACATAATCCTCTGCGAATGCACCGGCCATCATATGCAGGGTGTATCGTAGGATCTCATCATTTTCAACGCGCCTGCCTCCGCTGAGATTTTTGCAGAGTTTTGCGGCTTCGTAGACTAGATATTGATGTGATCCCTGTTTTTCTTTAAGCATCTTTTCAACTTCAGCCTGGTCCTGCTCCATGGTGATGAATCTTTCCTTTTTCCTCTTTGCCTCACTCACTTCATTGGGGTAGCGAATTTCAACCTTTTCCCAGTTCATGATGGCCCAGGTTATGGAGCCATTTGTCGGCGCTTTACCAGTGTCAAAATTCCAGGTCGTGGGCTTATTCAACGGTTCAATTTGTGGTGCCAGTCTAGCTGCACCCGCATAGGCAAAAGCCGGCTGCAGGCCAAGCGCCATTGGCGGGAATATCCTATCAAGGGTATCATTAAATCTGTCTTTGAAGCCCTGCCATCTTTCGCCGGCAGTTTTGGAGACTGTTCTTTCCTGCCTTAGCACCATTCCCATGTGATTATCTATGTTTGATTATGCTTTTAAAACGATGTTTTTATGGAAAAAAGTGGCTAAAATCAAAAGATCGCTCGCGCTACCGCAAGTCTGTTTTCCAAAATCAGTTGTTGGCGTATTTATCGAAATTTTCAAGCTGTACCTTGGTCAGCGCGAGTGTTTCTTCCTTGAGAGTAGCCGGATCAGCATTTTCATTCCCATCGGTTAGTACCCAAAGCCAGTAATTTGATTTGTGAATTATGACTGTGGTTAGAATCATTTTATGGCCATCGCCAATGTCGCGTGCATATTGGTTGGCTATTATCTGGTCGCCAAGCTGGGCAGGATAAAACTGCTCGCAGGAAGGCCACTGACTACAGGCCACAAGCTGATTGTCCAACAGGGCATCTTCTGTAGAATTGAATTCAACGGCCCTTGAATCTATGCCTATTATGTCCGCGGCAGGCTTGCCCTGTATCATGTCAGTGTATGCACCATTGTCAAGGTAAGTGACCTTATAGCCGCGAACCATGCTGGGACTAAGTTTCTCTCTTGGCATTTCAGCAGGCGAGCTGGCTAGCATTAAGTTCGGACCAACCTGCGATGGCTGCAGTAGAACGTCTTGCAGAGTCATAGTCTTGGTTGCCGGAGGCGTTGAAACACAACCGAAAAATGCTAATCCGCAGATAAGAAGCAGCAAAAGATATGGTTTCATGGATTGCTATCTTTGTCAAGGATTATAAGATTTGCTTTATGGGTCGCTCGTTCTCCCGCTAGCTAGCGTGTGATCTCAACTTCCTTGTACACTTCAAGCAGCTCCTGCCTTGTCTCAAAGTGCTTGCGCACCGGAGCTATTATCTTGTCAATATACTCGCCAGTGCAGTTTTTGAGGTCCATCGGATGAAGCTTCTTGTCCACGAATGCTTTCTCAAGCTCTTCGTACGAAGCAAACGTAACATCTCCGCCGAATTTTGAATCGCGGTGTACGGCTACCTCTTTGAACTCATGGAATACGATGTATTTTGCCAGCTCAAGAACAGGATTTCCCTCAACCTGCGCAGGGCAGTAGGCCTTGGCAAGTTTCTGCTTTATCTCGGCAGCAGAATCATGGACGAAGATTGCAGTCCACGGCTTGCTCTTGCTCATCTTTGCTGCTTCCACTTTAGTTTCCTTGTCCGCATCTACTGCCACTTTAGGTGGTTCTGCCAAGCCAGGCAGTAAATGATGATGCAACGCAATTGGCTTTTTCCAGCCTAGAGAAGGATAGACCTCACGTGCAAGCATGTGAATCTTGCGCTGATCCATGCCGCCGTGCGGCAAATGCGCGCCAAGTTCATGGATGTCCACTGCCTGCATCGGTGGATAAAAGTACTGAGCTAAATCAAGTTTCTCGTTCTCCGAGCGGCCCATGATTGTTAGGCAGCGCGAAGCCCTGGCAAGTGAAATATCAAGCGAGAATTTCACTACGCTTTTCCAATATTCGTCGTTATTATGATAAAGATCGCTTCCGAGAACGACCTCTGTCTTCGGACAGAAGAACTTGAACGCTTCCCTGTAGTATTTCCCCGCTTTCAGTATCTTATCCCAGTCGCCTCCAAGCTTCTTGTTGAGTATGCTGTGCCAGTCAGCCAGCAAAACCTTTGTTTTGAAGCCCGCTGCTGCTAAGTCGTTTACCTTGAATCCGCTAAGTATGAGCGTGCCAACATGAAGATGCCCTGATATCTCGAAACCTTGGTAATGGCCTGGATGCTCCTCATTTTCCAGGAGCTGCCTGAGCTCATCGCGCGTAACGACCTCTTCCGTAGGCGGTCTTGTAACTAAATCCATCCTGCTTTCAATATCCATAGGAACACCAGTAACAGTTGGTTATCCGCGCTAACCCATTAAAAATCTTTTCAGCCTGGTTTTTTTGAGGGTTCTTCTTCAGGAAGATTGCTTAACGCCGTCATGCAGGCTTCGCAGATTTCAGCATCGTTTGTCGACACCTTGGTTATCTCCCTCAACTGCTCGGGTGTTTTTTGGTTGCCAACTATTCCGGCCATTCGAATGAAGAATACGATAGTGTGATTCTTCTCACCATTCTTGCTTTCCAACACAAGCGTAAGTGATTCATCTGCTATCGCTTCTGCTATCGCCGGGTCCCGGACATAATATCCTTTGATGGCTTCCTCGAAAATTTTCATGGTTTTTCCATCAAATGATTTGCATGCCGCTACAAAGAATGATACGAATCTCTCCTCATCCCTGGCCCTGAATCTGCTGATTGTATGCATTTTAGTGTTTATTTTGTAATAGGTGAGCAGCGCTGCAGCCTGCACGATGGGATTTTTCTCTTCTTTCACTATATCTTCAAGAATTAAACGCCACTCCAGCGGGCATGCGGGAAGGACTTCGCAGAGCGTTTCGCGCGCTTTGGAGACCGCTTCGCTTGTGATTCTCTTTCTCATGACCAGGCCGAGAGCACGCACCGCTCTTTCCTTTATATCATTGTCTGTATTTTCTGCATTGAGGACCTTGCTAAACCAATTAACTGCCTTCAGCCACTGGCTATCGCTTCCTTTGTCGCCTCTGAACATCTGCTCGCATTTTTCGATTTTTTTGAGCAGCATAGTTTTCTTTTGCCTTGCCAAGAAATCCGAAAGCGAATTCTTGAACCTGTGCCAGCCTGTAGGCATGGCTTCAGCAGGCATTCCGTTTGCCCTCAACGTTCTCATACATTAAACTGTGCTAGTAAGAACTTTTATTTGTTTGCAATCTATAGTAAACCATGATTATACTCATAGGTGCAGGCGTGAGCAACGATCTTACGCTGCGGGCAATAGAAGAGATGAAAAATTGCGACGTAGTCTATGCTGAAGTCTATACTGATCCAATGCTAAAAGAGGCGTTGCCAGCGATCGAGCGGCTAATCGGAAAGAGAATCATTGAGCTGCCCAGGGAAAAAGTCGAAAGCGAGTTCCTTGTCAATGAAGCAGTGGACAAAACCGTGGCATTGATTGCCGGCGGCGATGCACTGATAGCGACAACGCACGTGGTGCTTGTCATTGAATGCAAGAAAAAGAATATTCCTATACGTGTTATACATAACTCTTCCATTTACAGCGTAGCTCCTGCAAAGGCAGGGCTGCAGATGTACCGGTTCGGCAAGACTGCATCGCTTGTTAATCCGCGGCCTAATTACAAGCCAACTTCTTCTCTTGATATAATACGCGAGAATCTGCAGCGGAATTTGCATACGCTTGTGTTGTGCGATACGGAGCCGGAGCCGATGACTGCTGCGGCAGCGTTAAAGCAGCTTGCTGAATTCGAATACGCAGTAGTTCTATCCCGACTGGGGGAAAAAGGCGAGCAGATAATTTTCGGCAAGGTGGCGCAGCTGATTGAAGATGTCAAATACCTGGGTGAGCCGCCATTCACCATAATCATTCCGGCAAAGCTCCACATCGTTGAGGAAGAGTACCTGGAATGGTGTAAACTTTAAAAAACCCAGCGCAAGAAGATAGAATCAGGTGAACCGATGGATACCTATGCGCAAATGGCAGACATGTACGATTTGATATACGCCGGAGACTTTGACGTTGATTACTACGTGCGCGAGGCAAAGAAGACCAAGGGCCAGGTGCTTGAAATCGGCTGCGGCACAGGCCGTGTGATGCTTGAATTGCTCAAGCAGGGAGTGAAAGTTGAGGGCCTGGACATATCCGCAGACATGCTCAGGATACTGAGGAATAAGGCAAAGGCCCTGGGCCTGCCGGCAAAGGTATACAAGGCGGACATGCGCAAATTTGATTTGAAAAAGAAATATTC
>JAZDDV010000032.1:0-37402 GCA_043809425.1 Microcaldota archaeon
GTTCTGTATGATAATGAAGTTTAGACATTTAGGATTTCCAAAAGCTTTTTTAGGAGAGTCGGAGAAGATAAAATGTATGGAAAAGGACGGATATGACCTAACCAAATTGAGTGGTTTAGGTCTTAGAATCAAGGATGAAAAAGTATGCGCCGCAATAAAAGAATTTAAGGGTAGAAGAGCTGCGAACAATTTTGTAGAGGAATACGGTTTAAACATCTCGGACAGTACCTTGAACAATTGGCTCAGTTCAAAATATTGTATACCGCTGGATGCCGTAATTAAAATTTTAGGTTCAAATGTTATAGAAGAATTTCAAGTTGATAGGCTCTATTCTGGGCGGCTTTCTGGTCATTGTTCGGCCAAACTACCAACAGAACCAAGCATTCAACTTATGTACCTGATAGGAGCAACAATCGGCGACGGTTCGCTAAGGCATCAAGAAGGAAAGTCATTCTTCATTAGTTTTGAAATGAAAGATAAGGAAATAATGTCGATAATACAGAAAATGTTTTACATGGTGTTTGATTTAAGGAGACCAATAACGATAGTGAGAAGAAAAGATGGAAGAGAAACCTACCTTCTCAAATATTCGAATAAGGTAGTCTATTATTTCCTACAGAAATTCTTTGAACTGGGTCCGAGAAAAACAAAGACGGTTGGGATTAGCAGAATCGATAGATTGGATAAAGATGAAGCATTGAGTTTGCTCTTAGGTTTATACCATACCGATGGCTCAGTCAGCAAAGGAAATTTAAGATATTACACTTCCAGCAAACGACTGGCGGCCGATATCCGTAACCTGTTAAGCAACTTAGGTTATACCAATAGAGAGTATCAATATCAAAGGCGAGAATATTCTCCTGAATATCAAATTTTAGTTGGTGATTCTAAAAAATTACTGACAGAACTGGAAAGGATTGAAAGGGAGCTCACCCAGAAATCAATATAAACGTGTTCTATCAGAATTACAATACTCTCTGACGATTAGCCAGAGTTTGCTATGGGGTCATGGCGTAAGCTGGTAGCGCGGCAGAGGCTATCTCTATTTTATTGTTGAAATAGCCGTCGAAGCTCCAGATCGGTCCTGTTCGCAGGACACTTAAGCCGCGAAAAGAAACCTGCATGCTAGGGTTCAAATCCCTATGACCCCAAATATTTACTTAAATAAAAGGTGAAAACATGAAGAAAATGTTTTTTGTTTTATTCGTGCTGCTGGCTGCTGCAATGTTCGGATGCATTATTCCGCCTACTCCGCAGGAGAACGTAACAAACCAGACTCCGGTACAGACGGCAAACTACGGCGACACCGTGGCAGTTGATTATATGCTGACTGTGGATGGTAACCTGCTTGATACGAATATAGAAAGCGTTGCCAAAAACAACAGCATGTACACGCCATTCAAAAGCTACCAGCCGCTGCGCTTTCCGCTGCTGCTTGGCCCTGATTCGGGAGTAATACCTGGCTTTGCAAAGGGTATAGTTGGCATGAAAGTAAATGAAACAAAAACATTCGAAGTAAAGCCGGAAGACGGCTATGGAGCGTACAACGCGCAGCTGGCTTATAATGTCTCAAAATACTACAACAAGAGCGCATTCGAGACAATTCCGCGCTCATTCTTTGAAGGATCGAACATAACACTGGAGAACGGCACCGGCTTCAACACAGACATAGGCCAGGTATTCGTGCAGGAATTCAACGATGCGAACGTAACTATAATGTACCTATTCCAGCCAGGCGACACATTCAACTACAATGGCTTTCACCACGTAGTGGTTGGCAGCAACAACCTGACCTATAGGATAATGCTTGACGTGCGCGTAAACGGAAGTTATGATTCCCTGAGTCCGCTAACCGGGCAGAAAGCAACGCTTCGCGTTACTGCATTGGACAATGAAACGATGACCATAGATGAGAATAGGCAGTTGGCAGGAAAAACGCTACTGTTCAACGTTACGCTGCGCGAGTTGCAGAAAGGTTAAAAAATAAAAAATAGCGGCTACTTTTTGCCGTTTTTCTTCTTTTTCCTGATGGCGTCGGAAAGGCCGCTTTTCTCCGCTACCTTTTCTTCGACCGTCTTCCGAATGCGCGCATTTCGATTTTCCGCGCGCTTTTTGATTTCATCATAGTCCGGAGACTTCTCGACCTCTTCGCCTACTTTGTTGATGAGCTTGTGGCTTTCCTTTATCAGGTGGGTAATGCGCTCCTTTGCCTGGTCCATCTCGCCGTCAATCTCTTTCTCGGTCTTGACTGCATGCGACAGGCCGTCTTCATACCTGTCTGAAAGCGATTCGAGTTCGCCCAGGTATTTCTTGATATAGCGGGACTCGGCAGCTTCCTTAAGCAAAACCATGTCCTCGTCGCTCTTGCGCACGTAGGATTCGATTTCAGCGATTTTGCCGTCGTAGTCGTTGACATATTCGCGCGCCCAGGCTGAGATTTTTGATACTTCGTCCAGCTCGGTTTCCAAAGCAACGACATCAGCCTGCTTTTTCTCCAGCTCGATTTTCAGCGCAGCAACGCCAACTTCCACTTCTGCCTTGGTATTTTTCGTCTCCTTAAGATAATCCTCAAGCGTGGTAAGCATCTCCATAAGCTCGTCAATCTTCACGCGCGCTGCATCAACTGATGCGGCAGCCTTCTCTGACCTGGAACCGATGGATTCCTTCAGGTTTTCCAGAGCATCGACTTTCTTCTCGCCGTCTTCCACTGACAGGCGCAGGTCTGCGATCTTTGCCCGCAGCTCGCGTTCCGCAAACTTCATCTCTGCTGACAGGTCGTCCACCTTCTTTTTGGTGTCGCGCAGGCCTTCCTTGCCTTCTGCGCTAAGCACTCTCAGCTCCTGCTGTATTTCCGCTGCCCGGTCAACTTTTTCCGGCAGCTGCAACACTCCCTCGCGGAGTTCCAGCAGCTTGTTTTCATGCTCCAGCACCGTGTCCATGAATGAGAGCAGCTCGCCTTCTGCCTTTTTCTCCAGCGAAACCATCTCTTCCCTGTAGAACACTTCCTTCTTTCTCTTAAGCGATTCCAGCTTTGCCTTTTCCTCGCGGATCTCTTCCATGTAGGCTGCTATCAAATCGCGGACATCGCTGGTATAAACGGATTTTCTCGCAGGAACGCGCTCTTCCCTGAACGGCACGCGGGCAGTAGGCTCGAATGAATCCTGCTCTGCAAGAGACGCCGGCGTAAGCTCGTGCTCTTTTGCCTCGTCTTCGTGAGTCACCGAATAGCTCGGCTCTTCTTCCGACTCAGATGCCATTTCTGCGGGCTCAGGCTCAGATTCTTCTGCGTGCTTTTCCTCACGTTCCTCTTCCAGAAGCTTTTTCATGATGTTGTCCTTGACTGCATCATCTTTCTCCGGCTCGGTTCCGCTGCGCTTCATGCGCACGTATTCTTCAAGCAGTTCTTCAGGAGTAAGGTCTTCGCGCTCTTCCTGAACGTCAGACTGTGAATAAGCTGGCTCTTCAGGCATGTCCTTGAATGCCGGCTCCTCTGGAGCTTTCTCTTCATGAGATTCTTGCGGCGCCGTGTAATTTCCGCCTGCCCAGATGACGTAAGTGCCGGTTATGCCGTACTGCACCTTGACATAGCCTTCGTCTTCCAGCACGCGGACCCAGGTCTCCAGGTCATTTTTGCTTTTAATGCCGGAAAGCCTTTGTAAATCGAAAAAGCTGAGTTTCTTCCTTTCGGAAATTATCTTAATCAGCCTGTCAACATCAGTACTAATGAGGGCATCGTCTGCACGTATAATATCAGCCATTACTTATCACCAGTAATTATTTATGCAGGAAAACCTTTAAAAAGATATCATAACACCGAATACCACAAATCCTCTGCTGGGAATGCAATGTGTACTGGAAATGCGAGCAAGCAGATGAAGAAAAAACAGAAAAAATTAAAGAAAAAAGAAAAATTACGCAACGATTACGCGGTATTTGCCAGAGAGCTTTCTTTTCGCGCGCTCCATGGCAACCAGCACTACTTCTATATTAGCCTTGTAGGTGGAAACGGAAAACACCAGCTTGCCCTTGTCCACATATGCCGCCCTATCAGTCGGTCTGCCGAATGACTGCCTCATTCCTTTTTGCAGACGGTCTGCGCCGGCACCTGCAATCATCTTGTTCTCGCGGATGATGTGGTGCGGGTAGGGCCTTACTATGAAATAGTAATTGCCGTTGATGTTCTTTTCCAGCTGCTTGTTTGCCGATTGGCGTGCGCTCTCAATCGCATTGTCGCGGAGCACTATGTCTTTTACAGGCACCAGATTCACCGTAAGGTCGTAGTCTGCCTTGGACACGCCCATGCGGAATTGATGCAGGTCTGCGTGCGGCAGCGTCTTGATGTACGACTTTGTCGGATTCCTCGAATACCTTGTCCAGGGCCTTTTTGTCGGCTCCCTAAATGTGTGCGCAGGTCTAAGTCCCATTAAAATACACCTCTAAATCGAATTTTTGTAAGTACTACTTTTCTAACATTAGTTTTTAAAAACTGCGCCTCATTACTTTTTCCTGCGATAAACGGGCAGCAGCGCGATTTTGCTCTCATAGTCTAACCTGGATACGCACTACGGCGCCGATAGATGGCGACGGAATGCGAACAGAAAGGACGCAACCCTGCGAAGGTTGCTGTTGGGGTTCAAATCCCCATGGGGGCGTTTTACTCATAAAACGACCGTTGCGAACGTACAATAGGAACTAATCGTCGTTCGCATGAGGGCATTCTACTTTTATCTGAGTGCTACTGTTTAAGCGACTGAAGCAATCTCGCTGCTGCATTGAGGTCTTCAAAATCTATCGAGGTAATCTCATTTCGGGATACCTCACTGCCGGCATCGACGTAATGCCCCTTGCCGTTGCACTCGAAGACGACGATGCGGCTGAAAGAGCCGTGATAGCCCGTTGCACGTTTATCGAAATCAGTTATGACCCAACCATACCTGGCAGTATCAGCATTACTCGGTTTATCGCCATCTGGAAAACCGTCCTCATCAAGTTCAGCCCATATGCCTCTTGCATAGTTCATCGCCCTGACTACACCGGCAATGGCATCCAGACTGACTGGTGAAACCGTAAACTCCTTTTCGCCTGTTTGATTTATCTGCAATAAGCTTGTGGATGGGTAAATGCCCGTACCAACTACCTTTTGGAGGCTTATCTCATTTCCCCTAAACTGCACCGGAACATCCGGGATTGTTATTTTGTAGCTAACTCCTTCTTCAATCCAAAGCAATTCCTTGCCCAATGGAGCTTTTGGATTTCTATGATAAACGCCATATTCATTAGTCCTATGCCATAACCCGCCCATAACTGTAAGGGAAAATTCGGTAGCATGGGTGGCATCATCACCACCGCTTATACCTTCGACCGTGGGATCAAACTTCCCGGCAAGCGCAAACCTGTGCCTTCGCGTTATTGAACCATCCGTTGGCCCCATAGGCTTGCCATTAGACAAGCGATTATTTGATTTTTCAATAGCATCCATAGATACGCCTCGTTTTGAACTTGGATAATACAATTATGGACAGAAATCCTTAAAAACCAACCTTTTAACACAGAACCACAATTGCATCTGCAGCTGCCTTTTTAACCTCTGCTCCTCAGAACCGCCTTGGTTACAAATCCTGTTCCAGCAACCCTATGAAGAACAATGGCCGTCGCATGGAATCCAGCATTCCCGGTTGGGTAAGTATGACCTTCCTTTTCATCTTGAAACCCTTGAACTGGGAATGTCCTTTGCCAGGCCCGCCTATTTCAAAAACAGCATTGCCAATAGCATAGTCCGGGGTCTTTTCTCCCCGGTTGGTTTTAAGGTACGCCAAATTAAAGCCGAGTTGAACAACCGAATCAACAAAAAAGTCTTCGCGCATGGCACCGATGCACTCATCGTACGAGCGGTAGAGAAGACGGTATGGGAGAGCCATGAGCACCTTGGGCTCCTTCATCACCCCGTGCCCTTCTGGCTGCACCCTGTGGAGCACGAATGCCTTTTCAAGCAGGTCAACATATTTTTCAGCTTTGTACCTGCTTATTCCGATGTTCTTTGCAATCGATGTATAGCTCATGTCTTCGGAATGGGATTTGCCAAGAAATGCCACAAGCCTTGCTATGTGAAGCGTTTCGTCGTGGGTGATCTTTCCGGTTCGAATCAGGTCCCGATTTATGATAGTTTCAAGCATGCTCCTGAACAATGTCAGGAAGTTCTGCCTGTCGAGCGCTAGGGGATAATTCCTGCCTTGCAGATATTCACTGAAATGCGGCTCCACATGAAGGGTCCTTCCATAATAATTCCGAGAAGCATTCTCATCGAATATTAGTTCGAACCGAAGAGGTTCCAATTGTTCATCTTTTTGAAAGAACAGGTATTCCCTGAAGGAAAACGGTCGGATTTTTATGATTCGCATTCTTCTGGAGAGATCGGCTGCCAGCTCGTGAAGGATCAACGCGGAAGAACTGGTCAGAACAATCTTAATCCCAAGGAAATCGTAGATCTTCTTAAGCTCTACAGCATACCCAGGATAGCCGTGTATTTCATCAATGAGAAGTAATTTTATCCCGGAATCAGACAGTTCTTTGGCCAGTTTGAACAGTCCGCTTTCGAGTCTGGTGGTGTCGAGCGAGACGTAGAATGCTTTTTCATTATCCACTAAAAGCTGCTTCAGCAGGACAGTCTTCCCAGCGCCTCTTGGACCCACAAGGGCAGCATGTTCGCGCTCACTCAGATTTGCAGTTATTTTTGGATAAATGAATCTCTTTTTTGCGTATTTCTTCCCGTCTTCCTTTGCTTCGTTATTGAGTTCGATCAGTTCTTGTTCCATGTGATTATTTCCAAGCCAATCTTTTTAAATATATGCATTTTAGCTAATTGATTTCATATTATGATACACCTTTATATAACTCAATTTTATGAAATGCATATCATTCTAGTAAATTAATTTAATAAAATGTAGTTGTCAACTCTCTGCATTCCATGAGGGTGCTTTATTTCGTTTTTAGCCGTTTTCAGCAACATTTTTAAACAGTTCCGCTCATATTATACCACCAAGAGAGGCGAAATGGGTTAAGTTAGCCCTACGTCTACTGACGTAAATCAAAACATTTAAATATAACAAAAACCAAAATAGGATATGGTGGTAGCTTGTCATACAAAAAACAAAAGGGTACTCAGCTTAAGAAATCTAAAAAGTCTACGAAGACAATAAAGCTTATAAGAAAGGTCAAGATGGCAGTAGCCACAAGGCCGGCCAATAAGAGCAAAGTACCGAAGAAGGTAGCAAAAAAAATAGACAAAAAACGCAAGCTTGCCACTAAAAAAGAGGTTATTGTAAAAGAAATTCCAAAACCTGAGCTATCCATACTTACTACTGAAGAAATGCAGAAAGTCAGCGATATTCTGTCCAGGCCACTTATCAGGCAGTCACTGGTGGATATGGGCGGAGAGAATGCAATAGCCATCATCCGCAATTTCGACAGGAACTCAAGCGACGATGACATTGCAAAGAAACTGAAGCTAAAAATAAGCGATGTGCGCGCAGCGCTCAACAGGCTGCATAACGAGGGCCTGGTGCTCTACAACCGCTCCAAGGACAACGAAACCGGCTGGTATTCCTACAGCTGGTATCTTAACAAAAACCGGGTGGAAAGATGGGCAGATGAGCGCGCGAAGAAATTCGATGCCACCAACCCGGGCAACAGTGACGAATTCTACGTCTGCCCGTTCTGCGGCGTTTCAACCATCACCGGATTTGACGAAGCGATGACCAAAGCATTCAAGTGCGACATCTGCGGCAAGCAGATGGAATTCCTGGATGAAGACAAGATGCAGAAGCTTGGCATAGTGCAGACCAAGACGTTCGTGAGAACAGTCCGGTGAAAACTTGCAGGTTCAGGAACTGAATGTCTATCTTGTTCTTTTCAATAACAACAGAATATTACTTATGAAACGGCCTGATGGCATATGGGAATTCCCAGGTGGCGGCGTTGACTGGGGAGAGAATCCCGAGGACAGCGCTATCCGCGAGCTGCGCGAAGAAACAGGCATAACTGTGCAGAAGCCGCTGAAATATGTCGGCATAACATCTGCAGTTTACAAAAAAGGGGAAAACGACAAGCATTCTGTTTACATTGTCTATTCGATGGAAACGCAGACTGACCGTGTAACCATAAGCAGCGAGCATGTAGAACACCGCTGGCTCAATAAAACAGAAATAGGTTTCCTTAACCTTGGATTAAAACTCGGCCTTAATGCTGAGCCGATTCTTGACATGCTTCAGCTATAATTATACTGCTTTCAGCTCTTTTATCATCTTCTCAAGCTCAGTAAGCGTCAGCAGCAGCACCGAGCTGCTGTCCACTTCCATTTTAAGCAGCAATTGCGCCGTCGTTGGCGAATCCAGCAAAGTCCTGAACTTGTCCTTGTCCATATCGTCCTTGAAAATTACGATTGTAATGCCCTGCGTTACCGTCGCCAGCGTCCGCTTGAACAGCGGTGCCGGGTCTGCAGCCCGATCGTAGAAATGCATGAACATCTTCTGGCCCATAACGTCTATTTCACTGTCTGCCGCAGTGGATTCGCCAAGCGTAGTAAACGGAATGGCGTTGTTTATGCAGATGTCCCTCAGGGCGCGCATGAATGACAGGTACAATAGGCTTTTACCGGTCTGCTTCTCCCAGCTCACCGGCGCATAGTAGCCCAAGGCAGCTTTTAGAATGCCCTTGGATTTCATTTTTTCCAGCAGTGATTCGGAGTTGTAATCAGTAATGTAAATCGACTTGCCCTTGTAGTAGATGTCCTTGAAGCCGTTTTTCACTTCACCAAGCCTGAGCGGCGTGTTCTTCCAGTGGTAGGCAGTATTCATCTTTTCAAATATCGATAGAACCACGTCAGATGAAAGCGGAACGCGCTCGCGCGCTGTTGGCGGGAAGTCAGGTATGTCAACTGAATAGAATGTCTGCTCCCTTCTTGAAAACAGTGCGCCGCCGCCCACCAGCAGGCCGGCGAAAATAATCGCGCCAAGGAACAGTGGATTTGCGAATATTGGAATTGATGGCGCGGCTATGTCCACCGACACGCTTTCAATAAGGCCGCCGATTTCAAAGGCGAATGTGTGGTTGCCCGAAGGCAATGGATCGCTGCCTGTATAGCGTTCCGCATCAATGCTGACTTCCTGCACGTTGTGGTATTCATAGCTGCCGAATTTGCCATTATCAACTGAAACGCGAACTGTGGAAAGCGTCACCGGAACATCGTTTCTGGTAAGCCGGAATGTATAGACTGAGCGTTTTTCAACCGGACCATTATAGGTTATGGTTACCGTGCTTACTACCAGATAGGAGCTTCCGTAAACCTTGCCATTGCCGTCCACCAGCACTGCCGTATATTCGCCCTTGGGCAAGTCAAGCTTCAGATCAAAGCCTTTTTCACCCTGGGTGCTTATGCGGCCCTGCGGCAGGTTAAGAACTTCTCCGCCGCTTGCATTGTAAACCATAAGCGACATCTCTTCCTGCGAAGCATTGGCCTCGGAAAGAACCGCATCTATGCGGACATCCTGGCCGGAAATGCTGGTGGGCACTACTGAGTAGCCGCTAGGGAAGAAAAGGTTGCCGCGCGGCTCTTTTCTTACGCGCACAAATTGCCTGTCTTCCACCGTGATGTCCTGTCCCTGAATGTTTTTTATGCCGGTAAATGTGAATACCAGGGTCTTTTCAGTCCCCTGGAAAGTATTGGAAAATAGGTAGGCTTCACCGGAATTGTCTTTAAAATTATAAATGCGTGGCTCGCCTTCGGGGGTTGCCCAGGGCATGTCAACTATTATCTTTGCAATGTCTTCTGCCGCATAGGAATAGGCCGGAATATCCTGCTTAAGCGGGTCGACTTTCCAGCCTCCGCCCAGTGTCTGCGGAACGAATACGAACGCGCCGTTGCCCCGGATAGCGATGGAAACTGCGCCGTAGGCAGTGGTAACTGACCAGCCATTTGCGGATAGGGTATAAAGCGGCTGGTAAAGTGAAATGCCTGCTGCCGTAGGCTGATTCTGCTCGTCAAAAGTGAATGGGTTGTTTTGTTTTAGCTGCTGCGGAATAACAACAGTAATTCCGTTATCCAGTACTTTGGTAAACGGCCTGCCGATATAAATGATAACATTGCCGCGGTCTGCCAGCATGTTCGGAGTAAGCTTTGGGTTGGCGCCTCCGCCAAGCAGCTCCTTTGGCAGGAAGCCTGATGGCACCAGCACTACGCCGCCTTCAGGCATCTGGCCCAGCTCATCTATGGTTATCTCATTTACCATGATATGCTTCTCTGCAAGAATGGCGCGCAGCGAATGCATGAAATCTATGTAGCTGGCCGCGTCTTCCCGGTCGCTGCGCAGCACGAAAACCTGCGACGGCAGCTGTTTTTCATAGCTTAGAATGGCAACAGAATAATTATCCGCATTTTCCACTGAGTAATTGGTAAAAACCCGGCCAACATAGGTGCCGCTGTACTTGTCGCCTGCTGTAACCACGTCGCCGTCATACAGCAGATTGCTGATAACCGGCCGGTCTAAAACAGGCACAACGCGCGACGGTGCGGTCTGAAATGCCTGGATTGAAAGATAAATCCATACTAGGAATATCAGCAGGACGCCCAGGCCTACTGCGCCTACCATAAGCGGCATATTGAAGCCTGGCTTTTCCTCTGCTGCCTTCGGCTTATAGTAGCCTGGCTTTTTCTGCTCTTTTTTCTCAAACATGCCGCGCAGTGACTCTTTTATTTTTTCAATCGGCGGCCGGACAATCGTCTTGTAGTGCTCCACGTTCTGGTAACGCTTCTTGATGTCGAAATTATAGGCATTTTTTTGAATCCTTATTTTTGGTGTTCCAGCCATGGCAATCCACTGCACTAACCAACTGATTCCAGATAACCTTCGCTAACCAGCCGGTTCAGCACTTCTTCCACGCGCGTTTCACCCATGCCGTAGAGTTTGCAGAACTCGGCAAGATTGATAGCCCCGTTGTGCTCGGAGATCCACTCCTGCAACTTGCTTTTGAGCGTACCGTCAGACATCTTTTCCAGCTGCTGCAGCCTTAATTTCAATTCGTCGTTTTCGGCCTTTAATTCGTAGTTCTGGCCTGTGAGCGCCTCGGTCTGCTCCGTAAGCCTGTCTGATTTTTTCTTCATGTCGCCCACTTCCTTTTTTAGGGCGTCATATTCAGTATAGAGCTTGGAGTAGTCTGTAGTTACTGAATCAGTTATTTTCTTTGCCGCTTCGTCAATGAGCTGGTAAAGCACCTTATTGTCAACTTCATACTCGTCTGCTATCAGGCCGAGAATATTAAGCAGGTAGCGAATGACATCCATGCGCCTTTTTGTCGGACTGATTTCCGGGGAGATGGAATAGACTACCTCAACTTCATCGTCCTTGATTTTCGTAATGGAGAATAGATACGGATTTTTGTTGATGTCCCTGCTTTCGATATAGGCAATATTCACCGCTGATTTTTCCTGAGCCAGCTCGATGAATGTGATTGTCCGAAGGATGCTTACGATGCCGTCTATCTTGCCTTTCAGCTTTCCTTTGATCTTGAATCCGTCAACTGTTGGCTTTCTCACTTCTTCCGGTTTTTTCAATTGCTCTGCCATTCCGTCACCTCTTGGTTTTCACCGGTTTCTTTGCTGTTGCACTTGCCTTCACTGCAACTGGCGTCTTTGCTGCTGCGCTTACTAAACTCGTCTTTGCTGCTGCCTTTGCTTCTGCAGCGCGCGCGGCGCCGATGGGCGCAGCCGACTGCGCTTCCACGTCAGGAGTGTATTTTAGAATTACGGCAAACATGATAAGCAATGCGCAAATCACAAGCGCAGACAGCAGGCCGATGGCATTGAAGCTGCCTGCGATTACCATTGATATGATTGCCAGCAGAAAAACAAGCACGGCGCCGACTCCAAAAAGCATTATCGCCTTCTGGAAGTTTTTCCTGCGTTCCGTATGTTTTGGCAAATCCTCTTCGCAAACATACAGTTCGTTGTTTCTCGCCGTATTGGTGACCCGCTTGAAATCGCGGATGAGCTTGAGAATGTTGTCCTCGCGGACTTTCACTGCGCGCTTGCCTTCCACAGGTTTCTCGCAGATGATACAAAGTTTGTCGCCCATAAGCTAATCCTCCAGAACCACTTCGGTTACCTGACCGCTGCCGCCCTTCTTCAAATCAACTCTAGCAAATATGTTGATTATGGTAACGTCGTCGATGCCCGCATCCTTCAGGAAGTCGCTGATGTTGCGGCGTGCTGCACCGAACCTTTCCAGCGTCAGCACGAAATTAATTACATCCATGCGCCTGCTGCTCTTGTCGAACATCTTGGTTACCTCTTCCACCTTGTCGTCAGGAACACCGAATTGCCTGAGCTTGCGGCGGAAATCCTCTTTCAAAAACGATACGCTTCTTGCCACTGAAACATCACCCTTTTGTTTTTTTGTGAGCGCGCTCGCGAGGTCCAGGAAGTATTCCTTGGTCGGCTCTTCGCCCTCCACCTTGTTCATCAGGAACGTGGATGGATAGGGCGTTGACGAGGTGAGCGCCATGTTGACAGCGCACTCGCCCACGCTCAGCCTGCTGATTTCCTCGCGCATGAAATTGCTAAAATTAAGCGACCCCTGCATGTAGTCCAGGAATTTCTCGAACTTGATCTTGAATATGAATGTGGTGCCGCAGTTGCTGAAGATGGCCTCGCTGATGTCTGTCGGGTTTTGCGATGCAACGATAAGGCCGAAGTTTTACTTGCGGCCTTCCCGGACAATCATCACTGCGTCGCTGTTGTCTTCCTTTGCGACTTTCCAGGCTTCATCCAGCACGATGAAAAGCCTTACGCCCTTTTCCGCAGACCAGCCGGTGAGCCGCATCTTTTCTTTTATAAATTGCAATATTGTCAGCGCTGCCAAAGCCCTGAATTTTTCATCAGGCAGACCGGATAAATCCAAATCTACCAGGCCGGAAGTAATAAACGATTCCAGCTTAAGCGTGCTCTGCTGCGCAAAATAATCTTCGCCTGATTTCGTGAACTGCTTTAAGCGGTAAACTGCATTTTCCAGCTCTGCAGGGAACTCGTAAGTACCAGTAGTCGACTGCTCTTCAAGAATGCGAACAACGTCCTTGAGCGTCGGTGCCATTAGTGGCCTGCCCAGCTCATCTTTTTGCTCGCGCACGTCCATGCGGAATTTGGATTCCACATAGGACTTTTCAATTGCCTGTTCGGTAAGCCGTCTCTGCTCCGGATAGTCGCCGATATCTGTAAGCAGCTCAAGGGTTCTCATAATCTGCTTGATCCGGTCATAGGGCTTCATGCCGCCCAGGTCAAGCAGGTTAAGATAGGATCCCTTGCCTAGGGCCAGCACCTTGCCATTTGCCTCTTTCACCCAGTCCCTGTATTCTCCTGCCCAGTCGATGATAAGCGCGTTGGTATTCCACACGTAGGATGCGCGCAGCAGGAACGTCTTTACGAAATAGGATTTGCCTGAACCTGATATGCCTACAACTGCTATGTGCGGGTTTGCCACCGTATTATGGTTCCAATAGAATGGTGCGTTGAATATGCGGGTCCTGCCCACGTAAACTCCGTCCAGCGGGTCTGCGAAAAGCACTTCCATCGGAGGCTCTGGCGGGTGTACCAGTATGTTGCGTTTGGTAATCTCGCGGTTGGAAACTTTGTTAATAGACAGCCTTCCGCCTATGACCATTAGAACACAGCCTCTTCCAGATCCTTCGGGCTGGTCGGATAGAACTTGTCCCACTCAAAGCACTTGAGCATCTCGTCGCCCGTTAGCTGCAATACTTCCACGTTCAGGGCATTTGCCAGCACTGTCCTTAACTCATTTGCTTGGGTTCTTGCCGTGGCAATGGCTGATTCCTTGCTTATCCCCGCTGCCGTGGTCATCGCATAGGCAAGCACGCCCATGGGCTTAACGCCTTTTATCAGCTTGCTCAGCTCCATATCATAGTGCTGCACTTCGCGCTCGAACCTGTCCAGCTTGAGCACGTCTGCCTCTGACTTTTCGCGCTCGCGGGAAAGCCTTAATTGCGCCTCTGCTTTTTTCGTCTCGATGGACTTGCGCTTTTCGCCCACGTCCTCCACGTAAAGCATGTAGCTGATTTTCGTAACGTATTTTATGTTGGAAATCGCCCGCTCGAAAAACTGGTTGTAGGCGATGGCCTCATCCTGGGATTTTTCCGTAGCAGACTCGTAAATCTTAAGCACTAAAAAAGAAGATGCGTAGTAGACGTTGTTTTCGTTCTTTACGATGACGTCCTGCTCCGGCGGTATTTCATAGCCCGTATCCGTAATCATGACGATCCTGGCCCGCTGGGTTAGAAACGGTATGACTAGATAACCGTACTTCCAGAGAAGCACTGCACCTGCCGATCCAATAAGCGCCATTAAGCCGCCAAGCAGGGCCATTATCTGCAGGCCTCCTGAAGTTGCGCTTAATAGCGAAAAAATAACACCTAAAACACCGACGCCAATGGCTCCCATGGTGTACATCTTAGTTCCAGCTGGCTGTAACATCCGTATCCCTCGTTCTAGTAATATTTAGATGATATTTAAAAACTGTTGTCTTCCGGTCGCCTGCGCTGCGGGGCATATTTAAATAATGTTGTTCCACAAAATATCATATTATGGCAAAGCAGCTGAGGCTAATACCGGGAAGGCGAACGACCAACGAAAATAATATACTTCGCCAGCTAAGCGGAACAATTGCGCCTGACTTTAACTTTATTCTCACAAGGAAATGCAATCTTAGCTGCAGCCACTGCCATGTGGACGCAGGCCCTGGACAGAAGAAACAGATGCGGCAGGCAACGGCGCGCAGCTGCTTTGAGAATCTTAAGCCGCTTGCGGAAAAAGTGGAGATGGATATAACATTCACCGGGGGCGAAGTGCTCACCGACATTCCGCTGCTCAGACAGATGATGGAAACTGCAAAACAGGTACTGCCGCAAAAAACAGTTACCCTTAGCGCCATTACAAACGGCCTGCTTCTCCTTGAGGAGAAAACAGTTGCAGAGCTGATGCCAATTCGCAGTGAGATAGAATTTGATGTAAAGATGGAACCGCACTACCATCCCAGGCATATCACCTCACATGACATGAGATGGATTATAGAACAACTGAAGTATGGCAAGGGATTCAAGATTTTATTCGAAGAATTACGGTTTGTCAGCCATGCGATTGTTGCCGTTGGCCGCGCCTACAACCTGCCCAAGAAGCATATTGATACGGATTACTATTGCGACAACGCTGGTATTGAATACAAGCTGGATGGCAACAAAATAAGCTATGGAGTTCCAAAACGCTCTGAAGCAGGTGCATTCAGCGTTGATATGGAAGGCAAGCTGCATGCCTGCTGCTGGCAGACATGGGTTATAGGCGACCTGACGCAACAGCAACCGCAGGAGATCGCAGTAGCGATGCAGAAGGACAAAAGACAAAAAGCATTTTTGGAAATGGGGCCATTAGGTACAGCCCAGGTCGAAGGAAAGCTGCTGCAGGCAGTGGAAGTAATGCGGGAAAAGGGCGCCTGTGGCGTATGCTATGCGCTGCAGCAGAAGCTAATCTGATTTTAAAATACTATTCCATGAAATAATGCCATGAAAACCAAAATATACGTTCTTGCCGCTCTACTTATGATTGCAGTTCTGCTTTTCAGCGGTTGCATAAACCCCGGAAACCCCGGTGCAAACACCACCAATAATCATACTAACAATACGCAACCGGTTGCAATGCTAAAAGGCGTGAGCCTTTCGCCGAAAAGCTTCCAGGCTGCTGATTTCACTGATTTTTTCTCAAAAGCAAAACAGGCAGGCAACGCAGTTTCCTGGGCAGGAGACTGGAATGAACCTGGCAAAGAGCAAGGCGGCCCTGCAGTGGTTGCAGGCCTTGCAACAACCTATAGTTATACGCCGATAATCGAACTGCAGTTTTTCACGCAGAGCGATGGCAAACTGCTGAGACCGCTTGACGATGCAAACAAGGCAGCCTACAAGAGCAGCGCAGTTGCATTTGCAGAGAAATACAAGCCAAAATATCTTGGCATTGGAATCGAAGTAAACACACTCTACGAAAAATCGCCTGAAGATTTCAACAACTTTGTGCAGTTCTACAGTGAAGTTTATGATGCGGTGAAGGCAAAATCGCCTAATACGAAAGTCTTCACCGTATTCCAGCTGGAAAAAATGAAAGGGATGAACGGCGGACTTTTCGGCGGCCAGAATGATGCTTCGAAGGCAGAGTGGTCATTGCTTGACAAATTCCCAAAATCAGATGTAGTTGCATTCACAACCTATCCTGACCTGATTTACAAGAATCCTTCTGACATCCCGGCTGATTATTATTCTGAGATAAAGCTGCACACCAGCAAGCCAATCATATTTACCGAGGTCGGCTGGCACAGTGCTGCAAGCCCTGCTGGCTGGGAAAGCAGTGATGCAGAACAAGCAGAATTCGTAGGGAAATTCTTCACCCTTACCAAAGATTTGAACAAAGAAATGGTTATCTGGAGTTTCCTGTACGACCAGAACACCATTGAACCGTTCAATAGCATGGGACTGTACAGCAGCGATGGAACTGCAAAATCTGCCTGGTCCAAATGGATTGAAGCAAAATAAGCCAGCGTTTATGGCTTGTAGTTAGCGTCCGTTCCCAATAGGTTAAAGATATCTGTGCCTACGTCCTTCTTTTTCTCGAGTTTTTCCAGCAGCCAGCTCTGGAGCATGTCCTTCGCCTTCAGGTATGTCTCTCTCCCCAGGGGCGTATTGCCGACGGCGTAGCTAAGATTCTTGGCGTTGAAACAGAACATGCTGTCATGCACATTCTCTATGTTGTGGCTGAAATAACACCGGGCGCTGTTCGAACTCGTGTCCACTTCAAAACAGTTGTTCAGGTTGAATGACTGGTAGGAATTTAGGCAAAATGCCGAGTTGAAGACGAATGCCGAACCGAAAACATGGTCCGAACCGTTTGGCCAGGTTGAGAAAGCCGAATCCTTGAGGTTGACGCATCCCAGGATGCTGTAGCAGTTGGTTGACGAGATGATTATCGGCGCTTTAAACACGTTAGCGATCTCCCCGGTCTGGAACTGGGACGAAAGGAATGCTATCCTTGACAGGATCTCTGAAGCATTTGAAAAATCAATCCTTGCCGCATCTTCTTCCGCTAGTTTTAGGCGGTCGCTGATTGCGTCTGCCTCGACGATGTTCACATACCTGTCCTTTCTCAATGCCTGGAAATTGGCATAGGCAGGCACCGGAATTTTCCCGCTGCCCAGTACGCTTTCCGTTTCATCAACATCAATGATATGCCTCTTGAGCCACGGTGCATAGTTGTCCACTCCGCTAAGCTCTTTTCCCAGCACAAGCTTTGAGGTCTTGGCGAATGCGACTTCGATCTGCCGCATCTCTCCTTTTTCTGTTGATGGCATTGCAAACGCAGACAGACTTGCCAACTGCCCAGAGCTTGGTGTTCCGCAGTTATTGATTATCTCCACGAGCATTGGGGCACGCTTTTTCTCCTCGAGAATGTCTGCAAGCTCCTCTAGGATGTTCTTTTTGATGGCCAGGTATTTTTCCCTTGGCAGGACAAGGTTTCCTATCGCATATCTCTTCGCCTTGAGGTTGAACGAGAAAAGGCAGTCATTGCACCCCACCACGTTATAGGTGTAGTGGCAGTCGGATGACATCCAGCAGAGGCAGGATTCGAAATTTCGCGATCCCTTGCCGTACTGGTGGCACCGTATTACATAATCGGCAAAGGAGCCGACATTGCAGCCGAAAAGGTTCTGGCAGGTTTTGGCGATGGTCGAGCAGGCGATATTCTTGGAGTCATAGATTCTGGCGGATTCATAAACGTAAAAACTGTTGCTGACGCTGGAACTTTTTTCGACATACTTCGAATTCCCAAGCACGATGTTGCCGCAGTAATGCATCCTCTCCCGCAGGGCTTCGATGATTGAATCCACATCCTTGATTTGATTGATTCCCAGCGGCTCGAACTTCTCGGACACTTCGTCCAGGCCGACTGAACGTGCATGCGTCGCGTAGTCTCCCGACGCGAAAACCACTTCCCTGCCGGAAACCGCAGAGTCGCATTTCAGCCTGGGCTGCTTTAGCTCCAGCAGCCATTTCTCGTAGTCTTTCAGCTCGCCGAGCTCCCGACCGAGCAAGACTCTGGTTGTCTTTTTCCATTCCCCATTCAGGTGTTCGTAGGGAGAACCGTCATTCTTTGCATCCATCCATGGTCACCATATTCAAATTTTACAATTTAATACGCCGTAATGCCCCTATTTATAATTGTGTGGTACCACTATCACCACACATGGCAGAAGATGAAGTTTTCACCCTGGCCGGGCTTACTTCGACAGAATCACGGGTACTGGCAGCGCTCCTGAAGCTGGGTCCGGCAACGCCTTCGGCAATCTCGAAGGCCACCGGCATGTTCAGGAGGCAGGTCTATGACGCGCTGGATAGGCTGGCGCACCGCAACCTGGCTTCCTTCATAATAAAGAACAATCGGCGCGTCTATTCGGCCACTGAATCTGATGCCGTAGTAAAGTTACTGAAAAAACGGCGGGATGACATTGACGCTGCCATCCCAAAAATAGCTTCGGCGTATATCTCTTCTGCAAAGGAGAACGTCACCATTCTAACAGGCATAAACGGCCTGAAAATGGTCCTCAACACCACCATGGAAGTTCTCAAGCAGGACCCGAAGAAGAACACCTACAACGTGATGCGGACAGACATCTCTGCCATCCGGCTACTGGGCAACTGGCTGCGGCGCTGGCACCAGAAGCGCGCCTCACTCGGCCTGAATGCAAAACTGGTTTTCACTTCCGATGCGGCATGGCGCGGAAAGCAGCTGGAAAATCTGCCGCATACGTGGATAAGATATGTGCCAGGACCGATCAAGATTCCCGTAGGCCTTCACTCCTGCGGGGAATACGCCTGGGTTATATTCTGGGGCGAGGAATCTCCGCTCGCCATACAGATAAAGGATGAGAAAATCGCCAGGGCCTTCGACGAGTATTTCGAAATTATGTGGGAAGCAGCAGATAGAAAACCGCCAAAACCCCTTAAAATGCAGCAGCGAGCGTAGTTTGCCTGCCGTGCATAACGTCCTGTAGCAGCGTGCTTGTTTCTACGAATCGCGATAAAGGCAGTTTAATCTTACTGCTAATATAAGCAAGAGACTGCTGCAGAGTTTCGAATTCCTGCGGCATTTGTTGCATGGCATTGCGCACATTTTCACGCACGTTGAAAACGCCCAAAGGCACATAGCCGTTGTAAGCCTCGCGGAATACTATTGCACCAGCCTGCAGTTTCATGCGTGCCAGGCCCTCAAGCACTCCGAACTTGCAGCTGTAGTAGCAGCCGCCTACTGACGAGTATTCTTTCTTGCCGCGGTTGGTTTCATGGTCTGCAAATATTATTTCCTCATTGCCCAAAACATGCAGGAACGCTTCCATCCATTCGTACTGCCATGCCGTAGGAGTAAGCAGCACTGCATAGTAATTATCCAAACTGAAAAATTCGAAAATGCGATAGTTGTCTATCAGCGGATTGTGCTTCACTTCATCAAGAAGAGTATTTGCAAGAATAGTATCGCACGCCGTAATGGACCAGCGGGTCGGCACTAATTTGCGATTGCGGCCAACACCCATGGTGCCTACGGAAAATGCCTTTTGTATCTGTGAGAATGTAGCTCCATTTTCATGCAGGCCAATAACTGCATCTGCTGATTTCAAGTCAGTATCATAATACACTTTCTCAAATGGCTTGTTCCAGTAGCCGTTGCCAATGTCAAATTGCTCTAGTAAAGCACTAGGCCCGTAGGGCGAATGGTCTTCACTGAAGGAAAGCCCGCGGGGGATATTCTTGAATTTTGCCTCGCTTTCCACTGAACCTGCGGCTAATGCAATATCCTGCAGCTTGCTCACAAGCTTATGGTCCAAGTCAGTTATGCCAACTTCCTGCTTGCCTCGCACCAGATTCATGCGGTACTGCACTATATCAGGAGTTGTTTTGTGCTGCGGAATCCATTGCTCAGGAGTATCTAAAATAGCCGTATCCCCATGCTGCGGCGCAATCATCGGGCCAATGAATACTTTTGGGTAATTCCAAGTGCCGATGAAAACTGAAGGCGGGCTGCTGCCCTCAAGCTCCCTGCCTACGGCTACTGACTTTATCTGCAGCCGTGAAGTAAGTTTCTTAAGGTACGCGCCCTTCAACATGTGTTTATATTGTTTTTGAATAATAAAAACCTGCTGCAATACTTCGGAGAAACAAAACCGCAATATTTAAATAACCAACACAACATAAATAGTTATAAACAGTAACATTAAGTGATAACTATGAATAGAATCATTCGACCAGATCACAGGGCATTTGATGAGTGGCAAATGAGGCAAAAGCAACCTGGCAAGAAATCCATGGTGCCGTCGAAAGGTCATGAACCAATCAACGAGGGTTTGATACAACGCACGCTCAAGGCTCCGGTAGTTTCATTGCTGAGAACGCTACGAAGAAGTGCCTATCCGTCTACGGTTGTGAGTGAGAATCTCGCTAGAATAGCGCTAGAAGAGGAAGTTTTCAGGATGCAGGAGATGTGCAAATATTTTTTCAAGGCATTGCACCAGCCCGAAACCATACTTACGTATGTCAAAAGAGGCGGGGAACTTCACGGTTATTTTTCTGTTACTAAGGGCAAAGGAGGCCCGGTGGTTGACCGGCCTTCAGAAATACTGGAAATCAGTAAGAATCCTCTGGTGAGCATGGCTCTGGAGCAGAGAAAGATAATGCTATTAACCAGAGACAACCGCCTTTATTCGCTTTCACACAGAGACAGCAGCGCTGCTGTGGTAAGGGAGCTTAAGACCTTAAGAAACTATCCTGTGCGAGACGATCACATGATTATACCGCTTGTGAATGACGTGGTGATTAGCATCATAGGCAGGAGCATCACCTTCGCAGATTGGTACCAGGCAGAGGAATCTGCACTCACGACGGCCGCGGTGCTAGCTGCATTCAGCGAACTGGACCAGATTTCGCGCAGAGATCCGTTAACGAATCTGCATAACCGGAGGGAGTTTGACCTGCTTTACGACTTTTTTGCAAGAGAGTATGTCAACTCAAGAAACGGCTATAATGTAGGTCTTATTGTCATGGATGTTGACCATTTCAAGGACTTCAACGAACGCCATGGCCATGCAGTCGGAGACAAAGTCCTGACCCATGTTGCAAGGACTGCTGGCGACACCATCAGGCCAGGCGACAGCATTATCCGCTACGGTGGCGAGGAGTTTGCCATACTCCTGCCTGACCTAAAGCGAAAAAAGAAAGATAAGGACGACCCGCCAGAATCAGGAACGATTGTCGAGGCAGGAATCGCAGCAGAGAGGTGCAGGCAGGCGATAGAAACCGCTTTCCTGGAAATCGGTGGCATAGAACACCGCGTCACCATAAGCATTGGTGCCACGACGCTGTCGCAGGCAGCACTTGCCATCGCGAACCGTGCATACGGCGTCCTAAGAGCGCCTGATTGCGTCGCCTACAAAGGCCAGCTAAAAGAAATGGCATTCAGGGGAGCCGACGCGGTTGCTCTTGCGGCTGCAAAAAAAAGCGGCAGAAATCTGACGGCACTGGCGCATGCGATGAGGAACGACGCTGGCGTATGGGTGTTTGAACCAATCTTCCCGAAACAGATTCTACCACCGGAAAATCCTTCGACGTAGAGCCAAAAACAGGATAGCAATATAAATGCTTACATACAGAAGTAATACCATGGCAGTTGCGATGAAACCTGAGGTATTGGACAGGACCGGAATGCGGGTCGTGACCAAGGATACTCAGGTTTTCAAAGGCAAAGCTCCGATGGCCGAAAGACTCTTGGAGAGTATCCGCAATGCGGCCTCGGTTACAGTCCGAAGAGTCGAAAACCTAGTCTCAGATAAGCACCTGTCAATAAACGATTCGCGCGTAGCAACCAAACGCGTTTAGCTGTATTTTAGCTTATTTTGCTCAGATGTGCTAAAGGTAATAAATACCTGATTACAAAATAATAACATGAAAAAAGCGAAGGTGCTGGAGCCGGAAGTTATCGGCAAACCGCCAAGAGACACTTTTTATGATGGGCTTCCAAAGTCAACGCTCCTCCAGCGGCTTGAACAACGCTCAAGGCTTTTCAGGTCAGCAGTTATTCTCTTTGAAACCATAACCAGAACGCGGGGTTGGGACTATTCGGACAGAATTCAGCCAAAAGCTGCAAAGAAAGAAAATGTTTTGGAGCCTGATGAGATAACAAAAGATGGCACGCTAGTTTTTCTAGCATCTGAAAAATTGTATAGACGCTATCCCCTTCCAATTGCAAGAGCAATAGACCGTCTTGGCGATTTTTTGCTGGTAACCAAAATAAGGATTGAAAATCTTTTCATCGACCGGCACAAGAGAGCGATGGAAGCGACAGAAAAAACCATGAAAAGATATATCGAAGAATACGGCCCTGCTGAAGAGCCGATTATCATGGCAAGACGAGAGAAAAAAGAAAAAGAGCCTAGTCCTTGACTGCATCCTCAACGATTCTTACGGCATCGCCTATGTACGTCGTATAATCAAACAGCTTCTCAGCTTCTGCTTTGCTAATCAGCTTCTGCTGCACGACAATGTCTTTCAGGTGCTTTTTTTCAGCAAAGGCGAACTGCGCTGCTTGCCTTACGCGTTCATGCGCCTCCTGCCTTCCCATGCCCTGCGCCGTAAGATAAATCATCAGCCTTTCTGCCATTATCAGGCCGTTTGTCAGCTCAAGATTGCGGCGGATATTTTCCGGGTAGAAAACCAAGCCGTCAAGTATGGCGATTAGCTGCTTCATCATGTAGTCTACGGCGATAAAGCTTTCATGGAATATAACACGCTCATTTGCGCTATTTGTCAAATCGCGCTCATGCTCCAACGCAATATTTTCCATGGCAACTGATACGTGGCTGCGTACCAGTCGTGCAAGGCTACAGACGCGCTCTGATTTATGCGGATTGCGCTTCTGCGGCATTGTTGACGAGCCTACCTGCTTTGAGCTGAATGGCTCGGATATTTCAAGCAGCTCAGTGCGCTGCAAATTGCGAAGCTCTTTTGCAATCTTTTCCATGGTTGCTGCAAATAAGGCAAGTACGAACATCACTTCCGCATGCCTGTCGCGCTGAACCACCTGGGTAGTAATTGCAGCTGGCTTTAGGCCAAGCTCTTTCATCACTAATTCTTCTATTCTTTTCTTGTTTTTTCCGAATGTAGCACCAGTGCCTACTGCTCCGCTCATCTTGCCCACTGCAATGCGCTCGCGCGCAGCTGCAAGCCTGTCAAGATTCCTGCCAAGTTCCTGATAGTAAAGGGCAAATTTCATGCCGTAAGTCGTAGGTACTGCATGCTGGCCATGGGTCCTGCCGATGCAGACGGTTTTCTTGTTTGCCAATGCAAGTTTCTTCAGCACCTGGCGCATTTCTTGCGCCCGGTCTTCAACTACGTCCAATGCCTCCAGAAAAGTCAATGCAGTGGCCGTATCCTCAATGTCATAGCTCGTTGCGCCGTAGTGCACGTACTTGCCTGCATCCCCTGCCTGTTCGGTGAGCGCTCTTACCATGGCCATCAGATCGTGGTGTATTTCTGCCTCAATCTCAAGGATGCGCGCAGGCTTGACCTTGTCTATTGCTTTTCTTATCTTCTCAGGAGCCTCCTTTGGGATGTCGCCAAGCTGGGCATGCGCTTTGGCTAATGCGTACTCAACAAGCATCCAGTTGCGGTACTTCTTTTCCTCTGTAAACAGGTCGTTTATCTCTGTCCGGTATCTTTCTTCAAAAGGAGAAATCATAATATCACAAAACGGTCTCTCCGCTAAAAAATAAAAAGCAATCGGCTGCTACTTTTCCTATCAAGCCGTGCCTTTATTTCGCTCAGGCTCTCTTTCCCGAGCGGCCCCCTGAAATAGTATTAAATAAACCAAAACTATAGAATAATATGTGTTTGGTTTATTTGACATAAAACAGTTTTCTGAAGATAACGGCGTGGCGGCCAAAAACCAAACGATTAAATAGGCAGTCAGCCCTAATTACACTGATGATGACCACGAACAACCTCTGATCGGTGATGAGGCCAACAGCGTCTGAGTGTATATATTTCAGGAAAACCTGTTCAGTTTTCCTTTTAGTTTATCCGCTTAGCCCTAATTATAAAAAGAAAAAATCAATTTGGCAACGGCGTAGTGGTAGTCACCAGCGGAGTGAGATACATCAGCAGCATTGCAGCCAGCAACACGGCAACAAGCAGCGGTATTATCACCACCATTGCAGCGCGCAGGTTATCCAGCCTATGAACGCTCTTGTAGATTAAGAACGCTAGGTACAGGAAGTAAATCCACAAAGCAAACGTAAGCACGGCGCCAAGGCAGGGAATGATGCCAAACGCTGCCGACAGCATGTGAAAGCCGCCGGCAACTACCGCAAACTGGTAGAACTGGATACCGAATGAGCCGGTACCGCCAAGCACTCTTGCCAGCAGGTAGGTAAGGCCGTTTACCAGGAATGCTAAGAGCACCATTATGATTGGCACCAGGATAAGTGAAATGACTATGGTAGCCGGCGAGAATTGCGCATTGACGAGCACTGCCATTTCAGGAGATAGCGCAAATGATTTTGCCATTACATAATTTATGCCGGTGCTTAGCAGCGAAATCAGATCAACCACAATGGCTGCAAGCAGCAGGAACTTAACGCCGTCCAGCACCGTGCCGCTTTCCCGCTGCAACTGCAGCTGCAACTTATCCGGCATCAACGACATGAACATCTTCTTGTAATATTGTACTACCATAACGTCACCAGATTGTTCTTCTACGATGGAATTTAAATATTTGTCCTACCTAAATAAATGCATGGCATCACTCGGCGAACCAGAAGACAACATACCAATGGCACCCGGGCCGGAAGACGTTGAATTTGAAAGGCAGATAACCGAAGTCATGAATGCAACAGAAGAGAAGGTTTCCCGCACCCTGGTCTCCATAGACGATGCGTTGACCGAGTGGAACCGCACAAAAACCAAACCGCCGGCTTTCAAGAAAAAGGCAGAGCAGCTGAAAAAATGGCAGGCAGCGCTCTTAAGATGGCAGAGAACTGCTGCAGCCACCAAAGAAAAAGGCATTGAGACCAAAATGGTGCTTCTAAGGTCAATAAAGGACGTTTGCTCTGAACTGGGAGGTAACGCCTGATGGCTCTTCAGGAACTGCATAAAAAGTTTAATACCGTTGACCAGCATCTGGAAGAGCTAAAGGCAGGATTGGGTGTGATAACCTTGCCGCCAGGCGCACAGACACTGGATCTTAAACTTAAAACCTCAGTCATAAAAGTAGCAGAATTAGGCGAACATGTAAAGAAAAATGTTGATCCTGCCATAAAAGAGTATGACAGTAAATACCTGCAGAACCTGGATAAACAGGCAAAGGCATATGTGAAAAGCAGTGACCCGACAATTGCCAGCTTGGGCAAGGCTGCGACCATCTTCATAAAAAACAATGATTATGCTGATGCAGAATTGGCAGTACGCGCAGGAGAAACGCTGCAGAAGATAAAACAGGGAAAATACGAGAAAGAAACCTGGGCAGTGAATTTCACCGCATTCGCAACTGCATTCTCTGAAAACTTCAAGACCGAGATGGCAGCTGGCAAGCTAAAGGCCCTGGATGGCAATACCCGCCAGGAAGCTACAGACGTAATAATTGCAGGCAACGCCATACTTGCAAGAGAAAACACCATCAAGGACCTGACTAAAAAGGCAGAGAGATACCAGCCGGACATACAGAAATTCATTAAGGAAACCGTAGCCCAGATTCACGATCTTTATGCAGCAGGAAAGACAGAACAGGCAGACCAGGCGCTTAAGCTTGTGGTGGGCTATGAAAAGGATACGCTTGGCTTCAGGCTAAAACTGAACAAGGAGCTGCCGACTGAGGCAGCGGCCATAAAAAAAGACGACGGAAAGCTGGAAATGGAGCAGGCGATAAACCTCACCATAGCAGGCAACGGCGAAAAGGCAAATGCGGCACTGCAGCAGTCGCTTGAAAGATTCGGGAACGCTTACGAAAAATATAACGCCAGCAAAACAGGCGAAGTAGTCGCAAAAAACAGGAGTTACTGGGCAAAAGAAAGGGATACGCTGGAAAAGGAGTACGCTCTGAAAAAAGATGAAACTCTGAAACCGGTTCTAGATAACCTAAAGGGTCTGGTAAGGGTCTATGACGTTGCAGCGGCCAAACTCAAAGATGGCGACATCAAGGCAGCGCAACAGGCGATAAACAACAGCAGGCCGCTGGCAGATAAAACACTAAAACAACTTACTGAACTAAACGTCCAAAGGCAGCTTAGCGGCATAGATGTTATGGTTGCCCTGAACAATGGGGAGATAAAACAGCTGTCAGAACACATAAAAGACCAGGCAGAAGCCAAAAGCGCCTATGGACAACAGGCAACGCTAGTCACTGAAACCCTGCAAAAATTATACGGTGATATCGAGCGCGTAGGCTCCAAGCTTTACAAACTCAAAAGGGAGTTGGAGGGGTCTAAAACAAAGCTGGCTTCTTTTAAAGAAAAGCAGGAACAGGGAAAACTAAATGAAAAGCAGACGCTGGAGATGACCAGCATCTACGCCACGCTTGAAAACAAACAAAACGAATACAGGCAGCTGGCAGAAGAACATGGAAAAATGATAAGAAAGGTAAGGACTGCAAGCCATGTAATAAATGACATCGTAAAAGAAAGCCAGTACGGCGAAATATTAAAGGGCAGTAAGGGTGCCCAGACGCTTTTTGCGCCTGAAGAAGCTGCAAAAATAAAGCCGCTCCTGGTCAAAACGCTTAACAGCATAATGGCAGAAGGCGCGGAATCAGAAGCTGCGCGCACAGCCTATGGCAATGCAATGGATATCAAGACAAAACTGATTTCCAGTCTGCGGCTACAGGGCCATGGCATGTCGCTGCAGGAAATAATCGAAACTGCCAAGGTGGACAGAACAAGGGAGATGGATCATTTCCTTGCCGGCTCCATGGCAGTGTATGACCAGACTGCGAAAAACGGCGGCTATGACAAGCATGTCAGCGGCCTTAACCAGTCGCTTGCGGGAATTGAAAATATAGTCAGATCGCATGTGGAATACAGCGCGCTTGCAGATTCCCTTTTTGACGGCATGGTAAACGAGCAGGGGAGGGCACTGAACAAATCCAAGACCATTGTAACGACCTATCTGGATGCAGTCAATGGAAAGACCGGAATAGGCGCGCAGCAGGAAAAAGCACTTGCCCAGTTCCAGAACGATGTCAGGAAGGCAGATGATGAGATAACTTCGAACTTCAAAACTTCTGGCAGGATAAAGATGGTCGGCACATTCATCGCCTCCATGTTCGTATGGGAGGTGATGGCGGCTGATGTGGCCATGTCTGCCATGGAAGAACAGCACTTGGCTGGAGAGGTAACTGCAAAAACCCTGCTTTTTGCCACTGCCACTTTGCTTGCAGGCAAAAATACGAAAATACTCAATGAGACATTCAAAGGCGTGGAAGCTGCCCTTGGCACAAGCTATAAATTGACGGAAAAGGCAGTGCACGCAACGCTTATTTATACCATCGCAAAAGACACGGCTGAGCAGGCCCCGGAGTTGTTACATAGAGGTGATATGTTTGAGCTGGTGTTCTCCACTGCCCAGGCATCGGCCCCTCTTCTCTTCGGTGCCCTACACGGATCAAAAGCCGTAATAAGATATGAGAGGTTCAAGGCCGGGGAAAAAGACATAACGAAGGATTGGAAGTTCGGGAAACCGCCGGAAGAAAAAATACCAAATTTTCAGGAAGAACGTACCAGATACGAACAAGGGCCACGGCCCACAGAAACTGCCCCGAGAACCCTGGCTGGAAGCATGCGCCTGCTCGTGAGTTCTGAAGAAGGCTCCTTTAATCCTTTCTTCTGGAAAAAGGCTGCTAAAGTAGAAGCTCCAAAATCAAGACTGGAATTTACCGGTCCGAATATTGCCGTGCCTGAATTGGAACCGATGCTGCCAAAAAAGGTAGATGAGAGAACTGCGCTTATCAGAAAGACAGCAAGGAACCTTTACCGGTATGCCGCCGATGTCACAACCCGTCCTCCAGCAGAATTTGTAAAGGAGACGTTATACCTAAGGCAGCTCATGACTTCGGATACTAAAGCAGGAAAACTAGTGATGAACAAGAATGCGAGGGAAACTGCGGTACTTCTGGCTACTTCTATTGTTGACACAAGCGGCATGGTGAAACCAGGAACATTTGAGCAGATGCAGCGTACAACCGGACGGCTGACCGGCTTTCATAATCCGACTCTTGAAAAGCAGCTTCCAAGGGTTAGGCCTGAAGATGCAGGAATCAGAAATACAGCAAGGGTGCTTAGCGCCATTGCTGAATCACCAGTTGCCTTAGAAAATATCGACCCGAAAGTACGCGAATCAGTACGCCAGATAAGAGAGACGCCAGCAGCCGGGAAAATCAAAACAATCCTGGCTGAGACAAAGGCAGTAATTGAAGAAAAACCAGAGGCAAAAACTGTGAAAGGCCTTGCAAAGCTTGCTGAATTTGCAAAATCAGATGAAGGCACCTTCAAACCAGGTGCACTCATACGAAACATAAAGGAGATATTTAGACCAGAAGAAGGCGCAGTAGCCGAGATAGCCAAAAAATATTTCAAGACGAAAGAATTCGAAGAACTGCACCCCGTCCCAAAGGACGCTGAGATATATCATAATCCGAAACATACTGAAAGCGTAGCGAACATGACCTACTTTTTTGCATTAAAAGACGAATACACGCTCCAGGATAAAACCCTATTCAAAACTCCTGAAAAGAAGGCGAAATTCCTATCTGAAGTGGCAGTTCTGCATGACATTGACCCGACAAGAAAAGCCGGCGAACAAGCGCGCGTAGGCGCAACCCTTGTGTGGATGGAAACGCCTGAAGCACAGCAGATAATGAAAAAAAGATTTGGCTGGAACGAAGAATTTACGGCGATGGCAAAGGCAATTATCCAACGCACCGACTTCCCGTTTGACGAATCAAAAGTAGGTGAAAAAACCGTAATGGGCAAAATGCGGGAAAAAATCCCAGTATATGAAAATGATCCAAAACTAGGGCCTGTCGCATCTAAAAAAATAAGTGATTATTACGATAACGAATCGCCTGCACAAAAATACAGGGCCCAACTTAGCCAGCTTAGACCCGAGGCGCGTGAAGTTGTTCTGAGGTGGGGGGCGCGCATGTCAGAGTATTCAGACAAATCAAGTACGTATTTTGAAAATCCGGACTATACATTGACCGCAGTAAAGGGCCTGGGCAATGAATACCATATGGACATGCTGCCTGGAAGCTCTGGTTTCCTCAAAACAATAGGCCAGGAAAAAAGCTTTGCGCTCGACGTCAAAATTGCCGGGGAATTCGGATTAAAGATAAAGTATCCGACTATGGGTGAGGTCAGTAACCTGCTGCCTGAGCAGATGAGAAACAACTGGAGAGCAAACAAGGAGATGTTCAGGCAGATAGCAGAAAAAGTTGGACCGGAGGATGCGCTAAGGAATGCCAGAGAGCTGGCCGTAAAACCAGAGGCGCTGGCAGCTGCTGAAAACAAACCAATTGAGTTCCAGAACGCCGTACGGCAGATAGCCAATGCGAAATTAGGCGGGGACGTGCTCGTAGTTGAACGTGTCCATGGCTATGTAACAGAAGTATTTGATTTTGCTGAAAAACAGTTCGCGAACTTGATGCTTGAAGGTAAGATTAAGGCACTTGAAATGACTACCTATCTTCTTGATGCAAAAGGCGTGGGCCAGATCAACAAGATGTTCGGCATGCTACCAGGCGACGTCAAACTAAGGGTGCTTGATAAGATAATCTCGCATTCCGTGAAAGGTACGCTTAAGGAAGGCGAACAGGCAATACTCATGCACGTCGGTGGCGACGAATACCGCCTTAATCTAGTAGGCAAAAAGTTATCCGCCAAAATCGACAAATTCGACGCAGCGATGAAGAAGGCCAATGAAGATTTTGCACAGCTAATGAGGACAACCCCGGATGATGCAGTTAAAAAACTCCTGGATATGGGCGTTAGTGAAAGCGATGCCAAAATGGCTGTCGGTTATGCGAAGAATATGAGACACCCTGAGATCCCGTTCGGCTTCAAACTTATGCGCTCCGAAGTGACTTCAGTGACAACAGAAACAATCAGCGGTTCCATAATGAGAACTATCCAAAATGCAGAAGAAAAAAACCAAACATGTTTCCAGAAAGGAGTACAGCACATTCTAGGTCTGGAAGGCAAAAACGCTGCGCAAATAGAAATGCCAAAAACACCGATGTTAGGCGAAAACGAAATAACAACAGGTCATGCATTCAGGATTGACATGTCTATAATGGACGATGTGGCTAGAACCATCATTAAAGAAAAGCTCATACCAGGCGCCGAGGTAGAGGGCGTGGACATAGCAGGTTCAAGAAAAGGATTTGCAGAAGCTGAACGTAACCTGATCAGAAACCGCGGCGGTAACACATTCTGGGGTGAAAACGCCCAGAATTACCTGGGAACGCTCATAAACAAAACAGTGGATGAACACGTGAAAGAAACGGGTATCAAACTTAAATATGCAGGCGACTTCCAGTTCATCGCAGAAACCAGCATGACCGAAAGGGAATTCGCTGCCCTGAAAAGCCGAATAGATTCAACATTCAAATCAGAAGGTATAAAACTAAACGCAAAAATAACCGAAACCCAGATCTATAAGCCGGCCAAAGCTGCAGAAATTGATGCCAAACTAACTGCAGTACAGCTGGGAAGAGCTGAGTTGACTGCCCAGTCATTAAGATGCGCTGATACGCTTATCTCGGTTTTTGAAGGTGGTAGACCCCAGCTTATAGGTTATTACCTATCGGGATTCAATCCGGCTGAACTTAAAACCATGCAAGACGTCATGACGTATATACGAAATATCCCGGAAATGCGTAATCCGAATATACGTGACTTCGATGCCCATCTAAGTATGACGATAAAACGCTTGGGTGAAAAATCGGTAACTGGTGAAAAACTTATTAAAATGCGTGATGACTTTTTCAATATAATCAGCAAGCCAGAAAACGTAGATAAAATAGCAAAATTGAAAGAAAAAGTTCCTGACAATTTAGAGAAGATATCTAAAATATCACCAACCTCGGTAGTTAGTGAGGTCAAAGTTGCCGACCGGGAAGCAGCCGAGCTGGCCGAATTCATGAGAAAAACAAAAGAATTAAATATAACTCCAGTAACGCCAGAATCGCCGCGACTGAAAGGAAAATCATTCCAAAACCTAAATAAGGCAGGGGAAAAACCAGTTGAAGAGTTTGATTTAGGCCAAGATGCAGAGCTACAAAAGGTTGTCGGCGAACTAAATAAACCAGAGGTTAAAATCAAAACAGGGAGCCCGCCTGAAGAGGCACGCCGATTGTCTTACGCGAACGTCTTGGCTGAAAACGACCTGGCAGTCAGAGAGAATATAACTGATATCAGGAGACGGCATAGTAGCGAATCGAACCCTAATGGTGCCAACGAATTCGAAAGATCAGGGATGATGCTACGCAAACCAAATACTTCGAGGGAAGGAATAACGAACCTCGCCGATGACCCAGTGCTTACGGCCATAGTTTTCAAAGGACATTTGGAAAGTAAACTAGAGAAATTCGAGGAGGGAGCTTACAGTGTAAAAATAGGCGAGCTGGGCTATGATGGAAGCGGACAAAAAGGCGCGTACCCGACCATGGCAGTGCTTGAAAAAGGCGGGGAAAGAAAAACTGCCTACTATTTCGTAAAGGACACACCAGGAGAAGCTGGAGAAGTGGGTTCAACTTTGGTTCGCGAGATTTTGGGCGTCACGGCACCTAAAACCAGAGCATTTGAATTCACCGGCGCTTATGGCGAAAACTTCCAATTCGAGATAAGCCGCAACATAAAAGAGATGCCAATGAAAGTGTTTGATGAAGCAGGCAAAGTGACTGAAACCAAAATTTCTCAGGAATGCGCTCTTAAAGCGATTCTTGACCCAAAGAATAGCGGTATAGCTAACGCGGTTAATAAAAACCCGGCCGTCTTTGAATATTCTGTAGGCTACGCTCTTGAAAAGCTAAAGCAGGCAGGGTATTCGGATGCCCATGGCGAAAATTTAAGAGTTTTAGCTAGTGAGGATCATCGGCCAGGCATTGGTGTTATAGACCTTGATCAAACGCTTGCTTACAAAGCCAAGATAAAAGAAGGAAAACCAGATTTCTCTAGCTTCACCGGCCAGTGGGCCCTTAAAATGGATGGCAATATTGAAATATTCGAAAAATTCGGCTTGGATAGAAAAACAATCCTTGAAAAATTAAATGACCAGTCATCAATGCTTTACAAAGGCATAAAGGCAGCACACGAACATTCTACAAATCCGACTGAAACTCAGAAATTTGAAGAATTCGTGCGTTCAAACACTGGAAAAAGAATTGGTTTGGGCATACCGAACAGAGGTGGTGTGACAAGCATGAAAATCAATTTCGAAGAGATACCCATTGATAGGAATGCCCAAGACCTTAGATACACTCTAACTCCAGAAAGGGCGCAACGAGCCATAGATGCGAGGAACGAACTAAATAAAGCCTATACCGACCCAGTAGATTTCTGGAAAGAAGTACTAACCAAAGGTAGAGCACAAGCTCCTAAATTATAGAAATCATCTAAGAACGCGCTGGCGGCCAACGTCGTTTAGAACAAAACTAAAATCTGTATGGTTTTTCTCCTGTGCAGCAACCTGCGCTAATGCAGTTTTTATTAGCCCGGCGAACTCCTGCCAGCTGCCTTGCCGCTCGCTGAGCAGCGTATGGCGGATTATTATTTTTCTTTTGGAATCAATAAGCGTAATGTAGGTATTTGCCTGACTGTCGTAAACATCAATACTGTATTCGCACATATTTTTTGATAATTTGTCTCCGGTAGCCAGGTCTATGGCAACCCGATTTGCATTGGTGCCTTCTCCAAGCGAAGCCGTAAAACCGTTTTCGTCTCTGTTTAAGGCGCAACCGTCCGGGATGGTAAGCAACCCGCGCGCATCTTCAAAGCCATTGGCAGTGATTGTCTGCAGCAGGTTATAGATTTGGGCAGCCGAGAAGCTGGAAACCTCTTTTATTGACAAAGAAATCGCTCCGATTTCAGGTTTTTGTAGGGTTTCAGCAAGCTCCACATCAAGACTTAACTTTACTTCTGCTTTCAGAAAAGAGTACAAAGGATTAGCGCCAAACGCGGCTGGCTTGGCAGTGCCATTGCGCGCCAGGCTTTCAAAAATGCTTGATAATACCCATTCTTTGCGTAGGACAATGCTTGAACCTTCGGTTAGCATTTTGGCAACATCGCTATCTGGGAAAAGTGATTCAAGGATTTTGCGCGAGGCATGCAATACGCCGACCTCTTCAACGCTCTCTGGTTTGAACTGCCTAGCAAATTCGCGCCGCTCTTCTGAAGTGACACTAATTTCGGCAAGTCGCAGCAGCAGGAAACCTGCACCGCGCGATACCAGCTCTGGATACTCGTGCTGCAACTGTTGTATGAGCTTATAGCTTCTTTGGGAAGCGACTGCGTAACCTGCAGGAACAACCTGCAAGGAAAAGTAATCGTTCTGTAGGTCAACAAGAAAACCGCGCAGCCCCGCATTCCAGGCAGCCTCATCCATGGCACGGAATGTCGAATCTTTACATGCCCGGTAGCATTGCAATTCATAGAAAAGATCGATTTTATCTCCAAATGTACCAGAATTCTTGCCTAGGACCTGTTGAAGCGATGCTATTTTTGCCTTTCTGTCGTCATCAGACAACTCGCTGGCGACTATTAGCAGGCTTTTTCCCCTGTCCTGGCTGCGCGCTTCAACAGCAGCGCTTTTCCGTTCAGTCCGCATCTTTTTTGTCACGTCCGAAGAAGCAGGTGGACGCAACCGTGCGAAATTTTTAACTCCTGCGGCTGTTGATTTTTGCTGAGGAGAGCCACTTCTCTTTTCTATCATAGAATAATTAGGCATTTAACAATTTAAAACACTACTGTTGGCAATAGACGGCACTATGTTTGGGTCACTGTTTTGATATATTCCGGGTAGGCAGTTACGATTGATTTTACTTGAACACCGCAGGACTCACCACAGGCCATCATAAACGCCTCGAGTACCATTAGTTTGATGTTTAGTTTCTCAGTGGAGAGCTGGAAATAGTCATTGGAAAGCAACTCGGAAGTCTTTTGTCTTATCGTGGCGAACTGGGAGTAAATGCCTACGTCGTTTTTGCTCATGACCGGTGCGTAGAGCTTGTCGACCGCGTCATAAAGATAAAGCCCAATAGCCGCCCTTTCGAAAAGATTATTTTTGCCTTCTTTTTTTATTATCGAAATCTCGCGATAAAACGAAAGCTGAAGCTCCTTGAATTTTTTCATTGCGGCCTGCGCACCTCTTATTGTCTCTTCTGAGAGTTCCGCACCAGCGCCTAGGCGAGCAATCCCCTTGGAAAAATCACGAACACTGCTGGGGCTACCGCTGTATCCACTGTTAGGCGGTTGCTTTTTCTCCACTGCTGCCATGTTGATAAATATGTGGGATTAGGCTTTTAAATAAACGCAGGAAGGTAAAAACCTTCTGATAAAATGCTCTTTTTAAAACTTAGCACGCTTAATTATCGTCATGAAACTTCATGAGAAGATATTCGAGCTGGCGCTAAAACGCTCATTTTACTATCCCAGCAACGAGCCGTACGGCTCCACCAGCGGATTCTACGACTACGGGCCAGTGGGTTCGCAGATAAAGCAGAGAATAGAGCAGCTCTGGCGCCGCATGTTCATAAAAGAGCTGGGCTTTCTGGAAGTGGAAAGCAGCGTGATAACGCCTGAGATAGTGCTTAAGGCATCAGGGCATGTAGACAATTTCACAGACCCGGTTTTTGAATGCGCCAAATGCCATACGAATGTACGTGCAGATTCATTCGCAGCAGATAAAATAGAAGGATTCAAGTGGGATGGCAAACTCGAATCGCTTGATGCTTTAGCAGAGCAGCACCGCTGGAAATGCCCTAAATGCAGTGGAGATTTCACCAAAGCGCATAGATTCAACCTGATGTTCGCAACTGGCATTGGCGGAGACAGGGCGCCGGCTTACTCAAGGCCAGAGACGGCACAGGGCATATTCACCGCATTTCCGCGGCTTTTCCGCAATCATGGCACGCAACTGCCGCTTGCCATAGGGCAAGTAGGCCGCAGCTTCAGGAATGAGATTTCACCGCGTAAGGGCCTGGTACGCATGCGCGAATTCACGCAGATGGAGCTTGAATATTTCTTTGACCCGGAAAAGCCTGGTTTTGAGCGTTTCGCAGAGGTTGCAGACCAGAAGATGCGGTTCATGGTAAAGGACGAGATAGTTGTCAAAACAGCAGAGCAGGCAGTCAAGGAAGGAATCGCACCGAATGAAATATTTGCATTCTTCCTGGTAAAGCAGTGGCAGTTCTACAAGGCAGTTGGCATAGACGAGCTGAAAATGTACCTACGGGTGCTGCGCGCTGATGAGACGCCGCACTATTCCAAGAGTAACATAGATATGGAAGTGCAGACTTCCTATGGCGCTATTGAGACCATAGGCAATGCCTACCGCACTGATTTTGACTTATCCCAGCACGGAAAATTAAGCGGTGAGAACTTTACTGTTAGCTTGGATGGCAAGAAATTCGTACCTCATGTTTTCGAAGTTTCCCTGGGCGTTGACAGATTGTTCTTCTGCCTGATGGAGCATGCCTATAGGGAGGCAAGCGCAGATAAAGACTGGGAATGGTTTGACGTTCCGCCTGTTATTGCACCCTATGACGTGGCAGTCTATCCGCTTATGAAGCGGGATGGCCTGGATGAAAAGGCAAAGAGCATTGTTACGCTGCTTAGAAAGGAATTTAACGTGCTTTACAGCGAAAGCGGCAGTATTGGCAGGCGCTATGCCCGCGCTGATGAGATAGGCATTCCCTATACGCTGACTACGGATTATGATACGCTGCAAGATGCAGCAGTAACAGTCCGCTATAGAAACGACGGCAAGCAAGAACGTATTAAGATAACTGAGCTGCCGGCAAAGATAGGGAAAAATATTTCTGAAGGCAAGGTGAAACTATGAAAATATTTATCGCATTTTTGCTTGCATTTTTTGTTTTCGGCTGCATCCTGCCTGGCGGAAATCCGCCGCAGAATGATACAACAGCAGGAAACAAGACTGTGATAATCGTCGTGGAGCCGCCGAAGAACACTTCAGTGGCAACGAACGAAACTGAAGAGCCTATTGGAGAAAATGACACCGACACCGGGCCAAAGTGGACTGGAGTCAATTATACCTACGACGTTCATGAGAAAGCAGGCGTTTATTTCATTGCTATGTGCGATAATGCAGCCAATGTTCATGGCGGCGCAATTCTGATTAAAAAAGGCGATTTTGACATGGTCATAGATGCAGGCGGCGCAGCAACTTCATCAACGCTTATCGGTTTCCTGCATGACAAAGGCGTGGATGACATTGATGTGCTAGTTTCCACAGCAGACGACGCAGGCAAATATGGCGGACTTGGTGCTGTTACCAATGAATTCAGCGTAGAAGAATTCTGGTGGGGCGGCCAGGCGCTTACACCTGCGTACCAGGCAGTAATACAGGCTGCAGGTGCAAAGGCACAGAATGTTACGATTGTTAAAGCAGGCTACACACGCGAGCTTGACGGCATGACCATAGAAGTGCTTAATCCTAACAACAAATACTATGCAGACGCAGATAATGACGCAGTGGTGCTGCGGATTCAAGACAGAAATACATCGGTGTTGCTAATGTCAAATGTGCTTACCGGCGAAGTGAATTATCTTGCAAGCAACTACCAAAGTAAAATAAAGGTAAACGTACTGGAAGCGCCGTTTTACGGCACCGGCGCAGCTACCAAGACGATGGGACTATTCCTGCAGAATTCCAAGCCAGATTACGTAGTAATGGAAGGCTGCCTGGATGACAACCCGACTGGAATATCCTCCAGAAACCCGTTCAGGATATTGCTTGAGCTGGAGCAGAACAAGGTACCCTACTACGAGACCTACAAGAACGGCACTGTGAAGATAACGATAGGCGAAAATGACTATGCAGTAACCACTGAGTGAAAACTAAAATAAGCGGGCCCAGAGGGATTTGAACCCTCGACACACGGATTTCCAAAGCCAGTTTCTGCTGCATTCCTCAGGGCTTTCCCGAGGGTTTGCCCTCAGAAGGGCAGCAGCCAAAGGCTCTAAGAGTCCGTCGCTCT
>JAZDDV010000033.1:0-4620 GCA_043809425.1 Microcaldota archaeon
GCCGCCCCAGATAGAGCCGCAAATGGTGTACGCAGAGTCAATATTGCATAAAAACAAAGATTTTTCACTTCCTTCAGGCATGGTTGTCTACCTGGTAAATTCCTCAGATGGCGCTTACAACGCGACTTTTGGTGTTTCAAAAGGTTTGGATTGCACCTTACTGTATCCAATAGACGGCGAGCCCATATCCTGCGTAAAAGCAGATGGAACAGATGAAAACAGCTCTAATGTGACTTTAATGGACCGGGGTGTGTTTTTCTTCAGGCCCTGGATGCTTGCGCTTAATGACAGCTGGAGCTGGCAGGCGCGAGGTTGCTATGTGATAAACAAGCGTTTGAGTTGTGACTTAGATATAAAATACAAGGTCATTAATGTGGCCTACGAGAATGACAAGAAGTATTACGTAGTCCGGATGGACTACGCCGATTACTACATCTACCAGTGGATAGAAGACGACCGAAGAATACTAGCCAAGGAAATTGGCCCTGGTTATCTGCTTACTCTTCAGGAATAGGCTCTTTTGGCACTACCAGCGGAATGACATTCTTGTGCAGTTCGTCTGCTGCCAGGTCAAGGAAGCTTTCGCCTTTTTTCGGTTTGACTAACGGCGGCGCTCCCCTGGCGAGCTGCATTGCCCTTGCGCCGATAATGCGTGCGACTTCGTATTTTGTCAATTCAGTCATCATGAACACCTCACAATATTACGTATATTTCCCCACGTTTTCCTATAGTCAGAACAGTCTCGCCTGAGGATGCGAAATGCTTTGCCTGCCCTTTCACGACTTTTATCTTCATACCTGGTCTGACAAGCATGCCGCGGCCGTCGTCTAAATAGACTACGCCTTCATTACCGCTTTCGTCGTGCACCACTATCCTTGTGGCGATGGCTTTTTCTTTCTTTCGTTTGCTCTTTTCGTACTCAATGTTTTCCACTTCCCTTACTTCCAGCGGGTCAGTGTTGATGTTTTTCATGCCATCGTTTATCTTGGTAATATTCGTTATCTTCTTGTCCTTGAACTTGAGTTTTGCCAGCTTGAATGCGATTTTGACGTCGTGCTCCACTTCCTTTATCATCCTGCCCATCTCGTGCAGCATCAGGCTTTCGTTGCCTCCTGACAGCATCATGGTTTCATAGGCCTTCTTGAAGAAAGTATCCGGCAGCTTCTGGATCTCTTTTTCCCCTTCCAGCTCTGCGATTTCATCGTCTTCTATGCGCTGCAGGTCTGATTCCAGCTTTTCCGAAGCAGCTCCGCGGCCGACTTCCTCCAGCTCCATTTCCTGCCCGCTTTCCGGCTTTATCATCACTTCTTCTTTTTCCTCAAGTACCCTGCTTGGCTGCGGTTTTTCCTGCTTGCCAGGCGTTTCTTCTCCTATATCTGCCATTGCTTCCAGGTAGCTTGTAAGGAATTCCTGCATTACCTTGCGGCCGTGTTCGTCCTGCGTTTCCGGCTTTTCTTTTGCCGCAGTGGGCGAGCCCCGGTAGTATATCCTTTCTATCGTGGGCATCATTCTCTTCTTTACTAACTCTGCCTTTTCCTTGCCCAGATGCCTTTCGAACATCTTGGAAATCGGGGAAAGTATCCTTTCTTTCTTGGCGTCGTTTGCCCTTTCCTTTTCGCTTTCACCTGCTGCCGGCGCGTTTTTTGAGAATAATTCGGCGAATGAAAGCAGTTCGGCGCCTGTTCCTTTTTTGCCGCCCAGCATGTCCTGCGCCTTCTTGCGCACCACCGGATCTTTGTCATAGCCGAGTTCCATGAGGGCGAAGACAGCAGCCGGGTCATCGTGCTTTGCAAGAAGCTCCGCAGCCTTGATTCTGACTACCGGATTCTCGTCAAACGTGAATGAGATTAGTTTGTTTAGGTCTTTCGGTTCTCCCATTTTACCAGCCTGCTTATTGTTATTCGGAAAACTATTTAAGTATGCCTATTTCAGCAGCCGCCAGCTGTCTTTTGTGCCTATTATTATCTCGTCAAACTTGGTGAAAATGCCGTTTTCTATGACGCCTGGAATGTTATTTAAATCGTATTCCAGCTTCTTCGGGTCGTCCACGCGCATGTTCATGTCCACGATGAAGCTGCCGTTGTCGCTTATGACCGGGCCAAGCTTCTTTATTGCGATTCTTATCTGAGGTTTGTATTTCGCCAGCTGCTTAAGCACCAGCGGCGCAGCAAATGGCAGTACTTCCAATGCCACATTGCCATCAAGTACTGTCTGCACCTTGCTTTCGTCTGCGATGACTATGAATTTCTTTGCGTTGTAGTCGATTATCTTCTCTCTTGTCAATGCCCCGCCGCCGCCTTTGAGCAATGCTGTTTTCGTGACCTTGTCTGCTCCGTCCACTGCCAGGTTAATTTCGTCTATGGCATCTGGTTCTGTTACCCGCAGGCCTTGGCTGATGGCAAGCATTCTCGTATCCACAGAGGTGGTGACACAGGATATGCTGAGTTTTTCTTTTTTTACCTTTTCTGCTAGCAGCTTGACGAACTCAACTACGGTAGAACCGCTGCCCAGGCCTATGCACATGCCGTTTTTGACATAAGTTAGTGCGCCTAAAGCAGCATTTTTCTTAACGTCTTCCATGCTCACACCTATCTTTTCTTTATGAACTTCATCTCGCCTTTTTCCTGCGAGAGCACTTCCAGAACCTCTCCTTTGCTATTGGCAAGCGATGCTTCAAGAAAGTCCGACCCTACACGTATGGTCAAAATTCTAGGTCTTTTATTAAAGTAGATCAGCATGCTGTATATCTTTTGTTTGCCGTCATAAGCATATTGTACCTTACAGTTTTCAAAAAGTTCCTTTTTCATTTAGACACCTAACCAAAAAGGATTTCGTTGAGCTCTCCTTTCCTGGATAGCCTGTTACCTTTTTCGCCAAAGGCAACTTCACAAGCTTTTACACCTGCCATTGCTGCATGATTGCTTTTCACTATACTTATCTTTATTTTGCTAAGGTCCATCATTTCCTCTTTTTTCTCTTCCGTGCGAAAGGCACTTGCCGCCATGAGCTCACCGATATATTTAAAGCAAGAGAAGGCTTTAATGCTTTTGGTGGTTTGATGACGCGCGTTCTTTTTGTAATTCCCCCTACGAATTTTAGGGATGAGGAGCTTTTGGTTCCAAAAGCCCATTTTGAGTACCTGGGCTATGACGTAACAGTAGCCAGCACAAAAAAAGGCGAGTGCTATGGCGTTTTGGGCGGCAGGGAAATGGCGCAGCTTACACTCGGCGAAGTTAATGTTGCCGACTATAATGCAGTAATTTTTGTCGGCGGCTCAGGTACGCCGCTGCTGCGCAAAGAGGAAAAAGCGCTGCAGATCATCAGAGATGCGGTTGCAAAAGGCAAGGTTTTCGGTGCAATCTGCTGGGCGGTTACTACTGCTGCAAAGGCAGGAGTGCTAAAAGGGAAAAAAGTGACTGGCTGGGTCGGTCAGGATGAAGAGTTCGGCATGACCACTACGGCCTACATAGAGCAACAGGGCGCAAAATTTGTTCATGATTTGGTAATTGTGGACGGAAAGATTGTTACGGCAACAGGCGCTTCTGCAGCGCAAAAATTCGCAGAAGAAATTGCCAAACTTCTTTAGCTCTTACCTGCGATTTTTGCTGTTAATGCGCCTAAAAGCACCAACAGCACATAAAAGAAGATGTTCACTACGGCAAGAACTGCCAACAGGAGAAGCAGCGCCTCGTTTGATGAAATGGCTATGCCTAGAACAGGTCTTCCAAGCATTTTCCCTATTAGTGTGAAAACAATCAGCACTGCTATGGCTGCGACTCCTGCAATCGCACCATTTACTGCTGTATCACGCCAACTGACCTTATTTTCCCTCAGCCACCAGCCGAAATAAAGCATGGCCAGACCGCTTGCGGTGCTTAACAGATAGCCTTCTGTGCTGCTGAATTTTATCAGGCCTGCGAGCACAAGCAGCACGTGGAGCAGCATAATGCCCGCCGGAATGGCATAAAACAGGTTTTTGCTTAATTTCATAATATCAGAACTTCTGTTCCAGATAATCAACAGCATTCTTGAAGAACTTCAGGCCCATGGCTTCTTTTACTCCGCCAAGCACCCAGTAGGGGCAGTTTTGCGGAACGTTAAAGGCCTCAGGATGCGGCATCAGCCCGAAAACGCGGCCGGTTTCATCGCAGATGCCTGCTATGCCGTCTAGTGCCCCGTTCGGATTGTACGGATAAGGCGCCGGAATCTCTCCGCGCGGGCTGACATACTGTAACGCAGCCAGGTTCTTGTCCCAGAGCATTTTTCTTCCTGTTTCGTCTGTTACTAATTTGCCTTCACCATGCCTGACAGGCAGCAGCAGGTAATTCATTCCTTTTGTGAAAATGCAGGGCGACTGCTGGTTTGCCTTGAGAAAGACCCAACGGTCCTCGAATTTTCCCGAATCATTGGTTGTGAGCGTTACGCGCTGGACAAAATCAGGAATAGGCAAAAGCCCCATCTTCACAAGCACCTGGAAACCATGGCAGACGCCTAGCGTGAGCTTGCCTGCCTTGTGGAAATCCAACAGCTTGTCCCCAAGCTTGTATCTTATCTTATTGCCCAGCACTTTGCCTGCGCCCAGGTCATCTCCGTAGGAAAAGCCGCCTGGAATGAAAAGCA
>JAZDDV010000034.1:0-33105 GCA_043809425.1 Microcaldota archaeon
TAAATGACATGCTTATTTCTCCGTCTTTTTTTGTTTAACTTCTTTTTTTACTTCTTCTTTTTCGGCTTCTTTGTTTTTACTTCCCTTAATTCCTTTAACTTCGTTTTTCTTGTACTCTGCAATTGCTTTCTTCAATGCCTGGATGCCCATCATGGAACAGTGGAATTTCACCGGCGGCAGCTCGCCCAACGCGGCAACGATATCCTTATAGGTCAGGTTTTCCGCCTCATCCAGCGTCTTGCCTTTTGCCAGCTCGCAAAGCATGTCAGATGCTGCAATTGCTGCAACGCAACCATAGGTTTCGAATTTCACGTCTTCGATTTTCCCGTCCTTGCCTACTTTAATATAGACGCGAATCATGTCGCCGCAGGTTAAGTTGCCCACTTCGCCTACGCCGCTTGCCTGTTTCAGCTCACCGGCATGCTCCGGATTCTTGAAATGTTTAAGCGCCTTTTCCGAATACACTGTTCATCACCTTTTTGAATGGAGAAATCTTGCGCAGGTTTTTTGCCGCTTCGCCGATTTTGGCGATTGCATAATCCATTTCTTCTTCCGTATTGAATCTGCTGACGCTCATGCGGATGCTGCCGTTTATCTGCTCGTCGTTCAGGCCCAGAGCACGCAGCACATGGCTGCGCTCCAGGCTTCGGGACGCGCAGGCCGAGCCAGTTGAAGTCTTCACTCCGTCCTGCTCCAGCATCGCTCCAAGCGCTTCGCCTTCAATCCGCATAAATGAGAAATTCGCATTGTTGCAAAGGCGGCGTTCGCCTTTTGGCCCGTTAAGCTGCGTATCTTCTATCTTCAGCACGCCGTCAATAAGCCTATCGCGCAGCTTGGTCACGTAGACATTATGTTTTTTGTCCAATGCCAGCTCAACTGCCTTGGAAAATCCAACTACGCCTGGCACGTTCTCCGTGCCTCCGCGCAGCTTGAATTCCTGGCCGCCGCCATGCTGCCACGGCGTCAGCTGCGTTCCTTCGCGGACGTATAATGCACCGACGCCTTTTGGCCCGTGAATCTTGTGCGCATTAAGCGTGACTAGGCTAAGATTCTGCTTTTTGACATTCAACTCTGTTTTCGTATAGCTCTGGCACGCGTCTGTATGCAGCGGCACGTCATGCTCTTTGCAAACCTTGCCTATTGCCTCCATATCCTGCAGGGTGCCGATTTCATTATTGCCGTGGATTATTGAAACAAGCAGCGTTTTTTCCGTGATAAGCTCATGCAGCTTTTCCACGTCGATAAAACCTTCCCTGTCAATGTCCAGATAGCTAACTTGAAAACCTTGCGTCTCCAGCCAGCTGCAGCTATTCAAAATGCATTTGTGCTCAACCTTCGTGGTGATTATATGGTTGCCTTTTGCCCGGTTCGCAAAGGCGATTCCTTTGACAGCGAAATTATTCGATTCGGTTCCGCCAGAGGTGAAAACAATCTCGTCTGAGCGGGCGTTTAGCGAACGGGCAATCCTATCCCGCGCCGATTCGACTGCAACGCGCGCATCCTGGCCAAGTGAATGGATTGACGATGCATTGCCGTAGCGCTCCGTGAAGTAGGGCATCATTGCCTGCAGCACTGCCGGGTCAACTGCGGTTGTTGCGGCATTGTCCAGATAAACAATTTTTTGCATTTTTACAACCTCTTTTGCATTTCTTAACATGTCTTTCTGCAAGCGCCAGCACCGGCGCCGCATCTGCATTAAGCGAGTAGATTTTCTGTTTGCCCTTGCGCTTTGCGCTGACTATGCCGCACTGGGCAAGCATGGCCAGGTGGTGCGATACCTTGCTCTGCTCCTCGCCAGTCGCTTTCACCAGCTCGCCGACGCAAAGCTGTTTTTTCTCCAGCGCCAGTATTATCCCGAGTCGCACCGGGTTGGCAAAATTTCTGAAGAAATTGTGATATGATGAGAATTTCATATGAAATCTATTTCATATAAGAATTTATAAAGGTTTGTTGGCGAGCTTTTTCTCCTGTTTTGCAGCGGCGACGGGCTTTATCCCCAAGTCCTCGAGCGCATCCTTTATTTCGCTGCTTAAGCTTTTACCAAGCAGGACGTATAATTCTGGTTTTTGCTTGTCAAATTTATTATAGTGCACCTGCACGACTGCCAGCGCCTTTTCTTTGCCCTGCATTACTTTCTTTGCGCGTTCTATCTGTTCCTCTTCGTTTTTCCCCGTCACTACGTAGGCAGTAACGAATGGCGTAAATTCAGTTTTACCTGTATGACCAATGAATGGCGTAACGGCAGCGTACTCGATATCATACTCGGACTTGAGCTTGTCCAGCAACTGTTTAAATTGCGCAGGCTTGAGTTCGTAATTTTCCATTTTTTCACCATAGTAATTTGAAACATCCTGTTTTTGTAATTTACCCAGATAGGGTTAAAAACATTTATTTACATTATCTGTAAGAAGTGGTGAATAGCCTTGTCTGAAGCGCATATAACTTCACAGGAAGAATTCGTCGTTGGTCAAACTGCGGCATTGAAATGGGTAGCGCAGCTCGGGACTGCTACGGAAGAGGCGACCGGGCAAATCTCACTGATTGGAAGGCCAGCAGTCGCCATCCTGCTGGAAGAGTTAAGAGCTGATAGGAATACGGCGATAGTGAAGAATCTGCTGGTTTCCATGTCTGCGTTTTCAACAAACCCGCTGGTGTGGGAACTGCGCAACCCAAGCCTGCAGGACAAGGCCAAGGAAGTGCTGCTTTTGATTGCGGAAAATGACCCGGTCCACGTAGCAGACCACTGCGCAGCTGCGCTGGCAGACGAAGAAGCTGCTGCCCGTGCTAAGGAGATCCTGCTTGCGATTGCTGCAAAAGACACCAAAACAGTTGCCCTAGTCACCAAGAAATGCCTTTTCGTAATGAAAGACCCGCTCAGCAAAGCAAATGCCCTGCAAATAATTCACCTGCTTATGCGGTATAACTGCAAGGCAGTGATTGACCGGTGCGCAAGGGCACTAGGCAATCCGCGCCTTAGATTGCATGCGGCCGAAGCGTTGGAATCGCTGGCGGAAAAAAATCCGGTGCTGGTTGCCAACCGCTGCACAGGCATGCTCTACGAACCAGACCTGCGGGCAAGCCTGCAGCTGATGCTGCTTAAAATCGCCAAGAAAGAGCTGTGTGTAGTCCTCAAACCAGTGCTTAGCGCCTTGACTGACCCGGAACGCGGAATCTACGCTGCCGGATTTATCCAGCTGCTTGGCCGTGACAGAAAAAATGATTTCCCAAGATTGGTGGATGAATGTCTGTCTTTCATTTATGATAAATGGGAACAGGAGCGCTTTGGAAATGCGGTAAGCAAGGCACTGGTGATTTTAAGCGACAGTCAACCGAAAATCGCAGTCATAAAATGCATCAACCTCTATGTGGAAAGGCCGCAGGTGGAAAACATGCTGGACCGCACGCTCATGCAAATAGCAGAAAAATATTCCTTGTCTGTCGGCACCCATCTGCTGGTGCACTTGAGAACTGACAAGCTACGGCAAAAATGCAGGAGCCTGCTTACCCAACTGGCTTCACAGAACCCAGAGATACTGAAAGTAATCGAAACGTGGGAAGACCGGGACCATTTCGACCGGAAGGCGATTATCCGGGAAATAAAAATCGCCGTTGGTGCGAATACGCTAACAGGAGTGGCGCGGGATACGCGAATATTAGCAAAGGCACTTGACGCCAAGCCGCAGCAGAAAAATCCAGAAGTCGCATCGCCGCCGTTCGCTGGCATGAGAAAGATTTAATAAAACACATCGTGATTACTTTCCGGTGGTCCTGATGAAGAATGTCCTGATAATCGCATTATTTGCTGTTTTTGTACTGCTCACCGGAGCAACCATGCAAGGCTATTCGCAGGCAGTTGCCAAGGACGGTAGCTCGGTGATTACCAAGACTTTTGATGCGGCTGCGCTGGGTAGCTCGGCTCCGGCAGTGCAAAAGGCATGCGCCGAAAATGCATCGCTTAACTGCCAGGTGGAAAACGGAAAAATGCAGGTTAGCATCACCGTGCCAAAAACAAACCCCTATTATCAGCTGAAGGCAGATTACGGCCTGCCGTACATCAGCTATACGATGACCATCAATGCCATACCAGATGATTTGTTCTCAGCTCAGCTTAACCAAATATTGGCGGCAGCAGGAGCGCCAAAAGGCGGCACGTATGACGCAAGCGACCTGAAGAAAAATACGGAAACGGCAAGCCTGCTAAAACAGCTGGGCGACACTGGCTATAATGTACAGATGCCTGGCGAAGTAACGGAAACGAACTTCGGGCAAAAGACAGCCATCACGTTCCTTCTATCAGACGTGTACGCACAAGGAGGGCCAATTATCATAAAGGCCCAGGAGCTTAACTTCAGCTATATAATACTCATACTAATGATAGTGACCATCGCAGGATTTGCAGCCTGGTTCCTGTTCCGCAAGAAAGAAGCAGTCTACGTCCCAAAGGCAGCGCCAAAGGAACAGAAAAAGCGGAAAAAATAGCAAAATGCCATTACGCCAATTCACGAAGTCCGACCACTAAGGTTTTTTAAGGGCTGTTGGCAACATACACTAACTTTATTCAGAGGATGATTTATATGGCAGGAATCGTAGGATATGGTGCTTATGTTCCGTTCAACCGGATAAAGACCGAGGAGATCGCCAAAGTTTGGGGCGAAGAGCCGGAGCGTATCCAGGGCGGACTGGGAATAATCGAAAAGGCAGTGGGCGGCATAGACGAGGACGCAGCCACCATAGCAGTGGAAGCGGCACGCAATGCCATGCTGCGCGCCAAGGTCAGTGCAGTCGATCTCGAAGCATTGTACGTCGGCAGCGAAAGCCACCCGTACGCAGTCAAACCAACCGCAACAATAGTCGCAGAAGCCCTAGGCGCAGTGCCTAATCTTACGGCAGCTGATTTGGAATTCGCCTGCAAGGCGGCCACAGCCGGATTTCAAATATGCATGGGCCTGGTGGACAGCAACATGATGAAATATGCCATGGCCATCGGTGCAGACACGGCTCAAGGCCGACCTGGCGACGCTTTGGAATACTCGGCCGGCTCAGGCGGCGCAGCCTATATCTTCGGCAAGAACAGCGAATCGCTTGCCATCGTTGAATCAACCTATTCATTCACAACAGATACGCCGGACTTTTGGAGGCGGCAGAAGGCAGACTACCCAAGCCACGGCGGACGCTTCACAGGCGCACCGGCCTATTTCAAGCATGTTACAGGCGCGACTAACGGATTGCTGCAGAAGACAGGCATGAAGCTGGATGACTTTGATTACGTTGTGTTTCACCAGCCCAATGCCAAGTTTCCTGTGCAGCTGGCAACAAAGATGGGCATACCAAAAGAAAAGCTGAAAACAGGACTGCTTACGCCTGTGATTGGCAATACTTATTCAGGCGCAGTGCCTCTTGGCCTCAGCGCCATACTTGACGTTGCCAAGCCAGGCGCAAAGATTCTTGCCACTTCTTTCGGAAGCGGCGCAGGCAGCGACTCGTTCTACATCACCGTAACGGATAAGATCGAGGAACGCAGAGATTTGGCGCCAACGACGCAGTACTACATCGACAAGAAAACCTACATTGACTACGCAACGTACATCAAGTACAGGCGGAAACTGAAGGTGTAACTGTAAGGTATAAAAATCTTATTTTCCACTGTTAGTATATGCCAGGCAAAAAAATAAAAAAACAGAACGTAGGCAAGACGAAAGAAACCATAGAAATCGAAGTTCCGTCTGTTAAACCAGGCCCGCCACTGGCAGCAGTTGTTCCGGCCACGAGCGGAGTAAGACCGATTTCACTGCTTCGCGCTGTGCTGGTTGCAGTATTGCTTGCAGTAGTATCCCAGGCAGTGCACATTGCCGAATCGCTGCTTACCATGAATTATTATCTTGACCCGACCTACTTTGCAATCTGGAGCAAGGTCATGATGCCTGTTGCCGGCCCGCCGCCTGCTGAATTCTTCTACCTGTCAACGGCATTTGCATTAGTCACCGGATTCATCTATGTCTGGGCCTACAAAACAATTGAGCCGCAGATTGAGCAAAACGATGGCTGGATGAAAAAAGGGCTGCACTTTGGCGTGCTGCTGTTCCTCATCGGAGGACTGCCTTCGCTGTTCATCCTCTATCTGATGGTAAATCTGCCGCTTACGCTGCTGCTCTGGTGGACTGCAAGCGGTTTGCTTATAGCGCTCATTGACGGCCTGCTGCTGGCAAAACTGTGCTAGAGCAAAGCATCGAACGCGCGCGTGCAGATAGCTTTATATATTTTAAACTTTTTTACATGTTATGCGTCCATTGCAGGCAAGCACAGTCCTACTTATTTTAATCAGTGTCGCGCTTGCCCAAAACAGCTGGGGCACAGAAGGAGGCAACATAAGCTCGATAGATCTGAATGGAACAGGGCCCGGCCACTGGGCAGGCATAGTGGGCTGGCCCAACGGCGTGCTGATAACCGATGCGACGCTGCCGCTGTCTGAAAGGAATGCAACGAACGATACTATTTATACCAACAGGCCAAACGGAACTTACGCAGAACTGTTCAATACGTCCATGGTCATAACTCGAATGCCGACAAGACCTAACCTGAGTAGTATCCAGTCAGTAACCGACCCAAATGACTTCAATGAAACTGGCATATTCAGCAACTTCACCGCATTTGCCACCATGGCGAACTATTCGAATTACATAGATAGCCCGCCCAACACATTCTCGCCCTGGTCGCTCATGGCCTGCGAATTATACAACACGCCTTTTATCTGCCCGTATATAACGCTCAATCCCAGTACGCGCATGGCAGTGCTGAAATACGTCAACGGTTCGATTATCGAGCCGCTGTTCGTCGAGATAGTTATGAACCGAAGCGGCTACAACGACACCGACTTCGATTTCCAGTACATGGTCCCGATTCTCGAGCAATATTACTTCTACACCTACAACCAGAAGGAATGCAACATCACGGTGTGGATAGACGACGTGCAGACAAACACGTTCCCGAAAACAGGCGTACCGTACAAAGTGGAAGTGCTGGTGCGCGATGCGAACTTGGCAATAGTGCCGAACGCACGCCTAAGGGCAGTGGAGGAGAATGGCCGCAGCATATTCTACCCAATAATAGAAGCCTCGAAAAAACTGTTCGGCTTTGGCGAGATGCAAACGAATTCAAGCGGCCGCGCGCTGTTCGCGCTGGAGCCTACGCGCTATAATATTCCTGACAGCTACGATTACCAGGTTTACATAGAAGTGGACGACTCGTTCTATTGCAGGCAGAACCTGAGCATAGCAAGCTACGGCTCGCTTTCGCCGACTTACCGCACTTCGCTTGTCAATCCGGCCTATGGCAGCCAGGTCAAGGCGTCGGTGCAGAACATGAATGCGCTGGCAAGCACCGCAAGCAAGTGGGTAACGGCAAGGAAGATGCGCGAGAAAAACGTTACCATGCTGAGCAACGGAACAATAGTGAACGATAGCACGCTGCCGCTCAAGGCAGGTGCGCCCAACAGGCTTAATATCACCATACTGGACTCAGGCACGTTGCTGCCGATTAATGCGACTTTGGAGTTCCATGAGAAGAACGGGCTGGTGGTATTCTCGCCGCTGCAGCCGGACAAGGATTTATATGACAGCAGGAAGATATTCTACAGCAATGAGACCATGATGCTGATACCGACAGGCTACAACAATAATGCCAATTTCACAGTGCTGGTAAGCAACAATGGAACGCCGCTGGGCGAGATACAATTTATAGTCGACCCGACGGTGGATGTGCCGCAGAGCAGCGAAGCAGACATGGATGATCAAATCTACGCTGCGATTTCCGCGTCAATGCAGAATATCAATTCAGTTCTCGTTAACATAGCCAAATCATTATCGACGGTGTGATGAAATGAAAAAATGGATTATTTTGTTTTTGATGCTCGGCCTGGGATTCACCCAGAGCGCGTACATAATAAACTCAGCAAACGCCACCACGGATGTATACGACTCTTCGGCCTACAAGGTTTACGGCGACACGTTCGGCACCAATCCGGACTTTGGCCTTAAGCTCTGCAGCGTTGGCTCGCAGTACGTCGGTGCAGTTTATTCAATAAATTCCAGCGGCAGTTTGATTTACACCGTCATAAGCTGGAATTTAACCACAGGCTCCACTGCTTCGCTTGTTTATACACAGAACGCCCAGCCAGGCGGCTGTTTTAGCACGCCCATAGACTCGTTCGCATTCTCGCAATTCCGGGACAACACGCGCACACCGCCAGTCTACGTCTCTGCATTTCCCGGAAGAATCCATGCTCTTTATTCAAGCGCAATAACAGGTACAAGTCCGGGTTTGATTCTCGTACCGACTGCCAATGGTTGGCTGCGCGGCAGCTACACAGTTCCGCTTAGCACCGCATCTTTCAACCAGGCAACAGGACGGGTAAGCTCAACAGTAACAAGCATAATATTTGAAACAGACGTCGGCTCAGTGTCAAAAGCGCCGTCTGATGCAGACTGGGGATTGAATGCGGCAACAGGCCGCAGTATCGTGATGGGACTTTGCAGCGATACGGGAGGCGACAACTGCTCTGACGGAGTAATAGTCAACAGCTCGGCGCAGTTGCCGCAGCTGCTTTCAGTAGGCGGCATTCCGATTAATGATCAATATACCTACAACCGCTACGTGGTTGTTGACGGACTTGCCTACGGGCCGCTATGCATTGGCAGCAATCTAGTTGCTTCAGTAAGCACTACGCCCGGCTCAGTCAACCCAGGCGGCACAAGCAACATAAGCGTTACCGTAACGAACAATGGCAATGTCAATGTTACTACTGCCTTCGTCATAACGCTTAATACGACTGGGCCAAGCGGCTTTTTCGAGCAGAGGAACTGGACGATCAGCCAGATTATTCCGCCAGGCGGTAGTGTGTCAAGAAGCTACATATTCACTAATACGAGCAAGAGTGGAACATTCACATTCAGTGCACTTGCCGATTCAACAAATGCCATAGCAAAATGCGACGGTGGCAGCGCTGCCAGTAATACGGTCACAGTCATAAAACTCTATACGCTGCACGTGCTCATAGATGGCATTGAGAATGATACATTCGCCTATGCAGGCAGGCCGTACAACATAAGCGCCTATGTCAATGATTCTGACGGCAATGTGGTAACAAGCACGGATTTCGTTTTCACCGAATACAACGGCCTTAACCCGTTCACGCCAACGCAGATATGGAACAGCTCAGGAACTCTCTTTGGTATGTCAAGTGCATCAGTCGGCTACATCCAGAGTAACGCATCAGGCATAGGCATGCTTGCGGTCATACCAACTTGCAACAAACTTTACTCTGATCCGATTAGGGGTCCGCTGCTTGTTGCGCAAATTGGCCCGCAAAGTATTACTGCGCGCGGCTACGGAGCAGGCTTTGATATAACAAAACCGCTTTACATCAACGACAGCAGCTGTGCAGACCCGGGCTGGGTGAACAACAAGGAAATCCTGAACAAGGATTACGTGGAACCGGTCTATGATTACCTGTACGAGATGTTCAGCATACTGAAGAAAATCATGATTCCATAGGTGCAAAAATGAGGCTACTGGCATTCTTCCTGATTTTCGCCATGGCGGCGTCGTTTGCCCAGTACTACGACATTTCAGTAGTACGGGCCAATGACAGTACTGCAATAACCGGCCTTGTCTATGATAATAATGCAACAGCCTACAAGGATAACGGCCTGGAGAATCCAGATGCTAAACTGCGCATCTGCGCCAACAGCAGCAGCGTACTGCTCAACAGGTACGTCATACTTGCCTATGCAGACGGCTTTGACGGAGATTACATACAGTTGACGCACTTTCCGGTGAAGATTACCAATGTAACGCCTTCATTTTGCGCCTACGTGCCGCTGGAGATTTCAAGCTTCCGGGCCTGGTATCCTTCCATACCCTACGTATTCATCAGCACCAGCCTGGACATGAGCGCTGCCAGCAGATGGAAGCTGACTAGGCTCACAGGCTGGTTCATCGGCAATTATACAGTCAATAGAACGCAAATCGGGAATCAGGTCAATATAACAGTGACTAATGCAACAGATGATCTGGGCGCAGAGATAGTTCCAGATGTGGAGTATCTTGTTGTCGGCCTGGTGCGCAGCGACTTCACCACCATGGATACGGCCATCAGTTCGCCGCAGAATGTAAGTACGCTACTAGCGGATTCTGCTACTGCAAACTACAGTGTTTTCATCAACGGCATTGGCCCGAACATTCCGCCTTACGTGCGCATAATAACCCCTGAAAACGGCAAGGAGTATGCGGTAACAACCATTCCGTTCACCTACATTATGATAGATGATGACGGCATAGCAAACTGCTGGTATGTCCTGGACAGCAAACGCACGGATTTGCCAGTATGCGGTCCGGCGTACATACTAACCGGCTTACGCGATGGAACACATCATCTGGCGCTTTATGCAAACGACAGCAGCGGCAACATCGCATCAGACAGCGTAACATTCAAAGTCAAAACCAAGCCACCAACGCCACCGACACCAGGCGGCGGTGGAGGAACAGGCATACCGATCTACCAGGAAGTGCCAATTGTACCTCCGTCAGAGAAACTGTTCATCCTCAATCCGGAAAATATTTTCATAATCCTGGATTATCCGAAAGAAGGAACTGCAGCATTCAATCTCACTTCGACAGTTCATTTGGATGACGTTTACTGTTATGTGAAAAGCGACTTTGAGAATTATACCCGCATAAAGCTGGAGAAAACAACGATAGAAATTAATGAAACAATTCGCGGCAACATAACCGTAAGCATGCAGCCGCTTGAGATTTTTGATTATAACAAAGGCCTGGACGGCTACATACAATGCATCGGACATATGAGCCCAGAGCTGCTGGCATCAACTATAGGTAATGTCTATCTTACAATTAACAAGCCTGAAATAGCAATTGACAATGTTACTAACGTACTGCCCATAGTGGCAGGAAACAGCACGGAAAAAGAGCTGGCGGTGCAAAATATCGGGCCAGGCAACACTACGGCGATAAACCTCACTGCCGTATTCACCAGGTATCAGTTCTTGTTCAGGAACGTAGAGATAACTCAGCAGCTAAAGCAGGATGAATATGGCGTGATGAGATTCATTGTTTCCATACCGAAAGATATGCCTGAAGGCGACTACTACGCGCCTATAATAATATATGAGAATGGCCGGCAGGTCGGACAGGGCTACCTTAGGGTACACGTAATAAAGCCGGAAGTGCCTCCGCCGCCAACTTGCAACTGGCCTGACCTGGGCTGGACAGTAATCATATTATTAGTAGGCATTGTGCTCAGCGCACTAGCCTATGGCTGGAGAAAGAATAAACAGGAGAAAGAACTGAAGATGCAAAAAAATGCAGGCAGCTGGTTTGAGCGGAATAAGATGCCGCTGGCCTACGCCGGCCTCGTCATGGCATTCTTCCTGCTAGTCTGGCTGCTGGTGTTCCTGTATTTCTTAAAATGTGAGATACCCATAGCTGAGTGCACTTGGCCGAACCTAACTTGGACATCAGTCATATTGCTAATGGGCGTTGCATTTGGTGCACTAACCTATGGCTGGGTAAAGAACAGAGTACTGAGGATGCAACGGGAAGCAACTGATGGAAAAACAAGCAGCTGGTTTGAGCGGAACAAGATACCGTTTGCCTGCGCAGGGCTCGTCATGGCATTCTTCCTGCTGCTCTGGCTGCTGGTATTCAAATATTTCTTCAGATGCGAAGTGGCTACCTGCAATTGGCCAAACCTAGCCTGGACATTAATCATATTATTAATAGGCCTGGCACCAAGTCTGCTCGTCTATGGCTGGAGAAGAGACAAACAGGAGAAGGCGCTGAGAATGCAAAAAGAAGCAAATGCACGGAACGGAAAAACAAGCAGCAGGGGAACCTGGTTTGAGCGGAATAAGATGCCGCTGGCCTACGCCGGCCTCGTCATGGCATTCTTCCTGCTAGTCTGGCTTCTGGTGTTCCTGCTGCTCTTGAAATGCACTTAATTTGACTAGTTACCACAATATTTAAAAACTCTTCGGTGCACTATATTATTGGTGATCTTGATGAAAATACACCAATTGAAAGTTTTTGATTGTGATAAAAGGGAAATGATCCGCGAGAAAATCTATGCTGACCATGGTTTCAAGAATGGCAGGCTTAATATGAAAGCACCACTTCTTGAAAGGCTTTATGCTGTCAGGAATTATGCAGTTGAAGTTGGGAACACGGATGCAGAAGCAAGAATCAACGCGCTCATGAAAAAGAATGCACCAGAGGCGGTAAAGGAAAAAGCCACGGATATCGAGGAGGCTGGAAAAACACGAGCAAAAGCCACACTGATACTCGGCCTTGGGCTTGGCGGTACTGTTCTTACTGTTTCTGGTGCGCTATTAGCTACTGGAGCAGGCATTCCGATACTTAGCACCATCGGCCTTGTCGCCGGAGCAGTGCTGGTTGGAAAGGTTTTAATGGAGCGTAAAAATATCCTGGACAAAGCGGCAGCATATGCACTCGACAGGTGCCTGATATACGTCAATGAGCTGAGGTCGCTCCGTTTGGAAGAGCAAGAAAAAACAGAACGCCTGGAGGGGGCTTTCCGGTTTTTCAATGCGCGGGCGAATTTGCCCGAGTATGATTTATCCATCAGGCGATTAGGATTTGAACACAACGCCCTCGGACCTTTTGAGATGTATAGGAAATAAGGATAGGAAGCCGCAGGGCATCTGAATCCTCTTTTTTCATTCTTTAAGGCTCTCCGGCGTCTCCGCGGGATGCCAGAAGAAGGTTTAAATATATATCGACCATAAATAGTCTTCCACTAAGTCTAGCATTTTATTTGGTGATTAATTGAAACGATGCACAAGTTGCGGTAGAAATACTAAGGAATTCGCAGAATTCCCCTGCCCTAAATGCGGGGAGAAGATTGTAAGATGCAATTTCTGCAGGGAGAACCGGGTGAAGTTCGCGTGCGCATGCGGCGGCTTCGTCGGCCCATAGAGGGAGAGTATGGAATACAACGTTGCTGTACAGATGAAAATCTACATTGATGAACCGGCAAACATCCCGAAGGTCAGAGAGAGCCTGAGGGCTGTTGCAAAAGTAAGTACCATAAACGAACAGGACGTGGCATTCGGTATAAAGGTGCTGAAAGTAGTTTTCCTGCTTAATGACAAGGAAGGGGGCATGACTGAACTCGAAGAGAAGGTCGGCAAGGTACCCCACGTCAGTCAATACGAAATAGATGAGGTAGGGAGAATAGGGTGAAATAATGGCTGTTAAAGAAGAAAAAACAAAAGAACCGAAGATAGTAAAAAAGAAGGTTGACGCTCCGCAGGTAAAGAAAAAAGAGGAGAAGGCAGAGGAAGGGTTGAGGGGCATCGTAAGAATTGCAGGCAAGGACCTGAGAGGTTACCTACAGCTCAAGAGAGGCCTGTTGCGAGTCAAAGGCCTGGGTCACACTACTGCGATAGTCGCATCCAACATACTGGAAAAAGAGATGCACCTTTCGCCGACCATGAAAGTCGGTGAGCTCTCAGACGAGCAGATTGAAAAGATAGACAATTTACTGGCGACGCTGCATACGCACGGTATGCCGGCATTCCTTATGAACAGGAGAAAGGATTACGCCAGCAACCAGGACAACCACATGATAATGAACGACCTGATATTCGCAACCACGCAGGACATAGAGCGCGAAAAGAAGTCGTACACCTGGAAAGGCTACAGACACGCTTACGGCCAAAAAGTCCGCGGACAGAGAACAAGAAACACGGGCAGGCTTGGTATGGCAGTCGGTGTTCTTAGAAAAACCATCCTGGCAGCCCAGGGTGGCGCAAAAGCTGCTGAAAAGGGAACGGCCGGAGCACCGGCAAAAGCAGCAGCACCAGCAAAGGCGGCAGCCGCAATGGCAGCTGCACCGGCAGCGGCAAAACCCACGGAGAAGAAATGAGGTGGCTAAATGGGAGACCCAAGACGATTACGAAACAAGTTTTCAAGGCCCACACGGCTTTGGGATAGGGAACGATTGAAGACTGACAAGGGACTTAGATCCGAATACGGCCTGAAGAATGCCAGTGAAGTGTGGAAGGCAACGGAGAAGCTGAGGACCTACAGGCAGGAAGCACGAAGACTTCTGTCTTTGAGCGAAGATGAAAGAGCAGACGACGTGCAGAAAATCCTCAGGAAGCTTGCAAAACTGGGCATCATGAAGAAAGGCGAGCTGGATGACATACTGTCACTTTCAGTCCGCGATGTGCTGGAAAGAAGGCTTCAGACCATGGTCTTCAGGAAAGGCCTGGCAAAGACTGCACTGCAGTCAAGACAACTGATAACACACGGCTTCGTAGCAGTGGACGGCAAAAAGGTAAACATACCTGGCTATCTTGTTCTTGCAGAAGAGGAAGCGAAGCTTTCCTATGCAAAGCAGATTGACCTGAACGCAGGAGAGATAACCGCAGAAAAACCGGCTCCGGCTGCAAAAGCTGCGCCGATTGCGAAAGCGGCGGTAATTGCACCGGCTGAAAAACCTGCTGCAGTAGCAAAAGTTGAAGGTGGTACCAATGGCTGAAAAACCAGAAGCGAAACCTGAGCCGAAGATTGAGGCAAAGGTAGAAAAACCAGCAGAAGTTAAGCCTGAGGCAAAACCTGTTGAAGCTCCGAAGGAAATACCGCGAGCGCCGCTTAAGCGGAAAGTCGCAGTGCTCAACGTCTATTCATCCAAGAATGATACCATCATAACCGCAACAGATATCTCAGGCGCTGAAACTATTGCCTGGGCAAGCGGCGGCATGATGGTGAAAGCGCACAGGGAAGAAGGAAGACCGTTCGCAGCCATGCAGGCGGCGATGAAGGTCGTGACTGCGCTTAAGGAAAGGGGCGTTACCCATCTTAACGTGCGCATAAGGGCGCCTGGCGGCGTTGGTGCGAAAACACCGGGCCAGGGCGCGCAAGCCGTTGTGCGATCCGTCGCAAGAAGCGGCATGAGGATACTCAAAATCGAAGATGTCACTCCGACGCCGACCGACTCCATGAAGAGAAAGGGCGGCAGAAGGGGAAGGAGGGTCTGAATGGAACTTTCTCTTGGAAAAAAGCACGAGAACCGCGTGGAGTTTTCGGTAAAGGGAATTTCGCCGTACTTTGCCAACATGCTCAGGCGCTATGCGATGACGCGAGTGCCTGTACTGGCCATTGAAAAGGTAACAATCTATGATAACAACAGCGCTTTCTGGGACGAGTACATCGGCCACAGGCTTGGCTTGATGCCGATTACTACGCCGAAGAAACTACCGAAGGACCCGGAAAGCACGCTGTACCTTGATTTCGAAGGGCCGGGCATTGCCTATGCAAAGGACATGAAGCCTGAAGACAAGGACATAGTCGTTGCAAAGGAAAACATACCGATAATCACGCTAGGTGAAAAACAGCGCATAAAACTTGAAGTCAAGACTGCGCTGAACACCGCTGAAAGGCATGCGCGCTACCAAGCTGGGCTCGTGGGCTACGGCATAAAAGACGATGAATTCAAGTTCTTCGTCGAGAGCTTCTACCAGATGGAGCCGAAGGAAGTGCTTAGCCGGGGTTGCGAAGTCATTCTCTCGGAAATCAGCGAGCTCAGAAAAGGCCTGAAAGGCAAATAATTTTTATTTTTTAATTTCAATTACCTGCAGAATACTATTTATCGCAGGGGTGGCAGAGCGGCCAAATGCGCTAGCTTGAGGGGCTAGTGACTTAGTGTCTTCAAGAGTTCAAATCTCTTCCCCTGCATTTTATGCTGGTATCAGGTCTCCCCATTTACGGCATTTTTATGCCGTAATCTACAACAAGCCATAAATACCTCGTAAGCGGGAGATGGTAGGTATGGTTGGTGGAATTGACCTGTATAATTACCCGCGGAAGCTATCCTGCACTCTCGAAATTACGTACGGTCTGAGTGGACTTCGTTAGCATGATACGCAGCGTTTTTCCTAATTGCAAGACACTCAGGTCATTTCCGCGTCCACTAATTCTGTTCAAAGAGTTTTTTCATTCACTCAGTTTACTAAGATAGATCAAAAAATGATTACACAACTGCGATTCTATATTTTGGCTGTACTGCCGGTATTGATTTTTTTTGATCATCTGCTGTTGCTATCTTAACTGCCTTTATTTTTCTCATGTCTGTCTTGGAATATTGTTGCATGGCTTTTTCATAAGCTTTGATCATTTTTGGGCTATTCCAATCTATACCGTCATACAAGCCGCGAAATTTTTTATCATTCATAAGGCGTTTAGTCCATTCAATTTCCTTGCTCATTTCCAGTGGGGGGTCTTCCCATTTATTGCCTGTCAAGGCCTCTATGACGTCTTTGCAGAATTTAAGTGCCAAAAGGCCCCGCCGGTCCCATGCATCAGTTGCACCACGGTAATAATCGTACATTTTGACTATTTCTGGCCTTATACCCGATTCATCCGTGACAGAGGCGGTCATGCCACCAATATTCGATTTGTTATGAGGTAATATCGCGTCTCTCGAAATGGTACATAAAACCATTAGTTTTTCAGAAGTACTGAGACTGGCAACATAATTCTTCAAACCCTTAAGCGCCGCTCTTTTCTCAGGACTGAATGTTGACGGCTCAGCAGTTAGGTCTTTGAAACTCAGCATGTCCAGATTAAATCCAAGTGTCCTGCGAAAACTTTCAGGCATATTTTTGGCTTTAAGATAAAGTGTTTCTGCCACGTGTGCGTCAAAAATCCCTTTGAAATCCTTATTTTCCTGGCAGTATCTATCAATTTCAGTACCAACCAAAGATTTCCCGAATTTAATTTGTTCCATTAGAACCAGTGGAAGTGCAGAAATATTGTTGATTCCGGCATACACCGCAAGTACTACAATAAAGGTCTGGGCGGAGTAATCCTTAAAACCAAAATTATCCTTGTATCTTCTGCAGAACTTGGATATTGCCCCCATATTATACCAATCTGCCATTACCAGACCTTCATAACCTAAGTCTTTTCTTAATAAGCCCTTAACGATGTATGGCGATAGGGAAGCAGGAAGCGGTTGATCGGTCAGGGACTTGATATTTGGATGCTTCCTCTTGAGCTCTTTTTCCATGACAGGAAACAATGCATGCGAGATCATCGTACCTTGAGGTACGGTCTTACTTTCAAGCGACAATTTGTACGGTTTCATCGGTCCATTTAACATCTCTTGTAGAGAAATCTGATATATAACGTCGTCATGCTCAGTCCCCTCCAGCGACGGCCCACCTCTTGGTTCAGGGGGAAAATGTTTTACCACGATTAGCTTTCCACTTCTGCCCCTCAGGTCTGCCATGAAGAGATTAATGCTAAATGCGTCAGGTAACTCATTTGGGTCTGGTATGCCGATTTTACGGGCTTCGTCCGTTCTGCGCTGTCTTTCGCTCTCAATTAAACCATAATCCATAGCGTAAATCCCAACTCTGAACCAATATAAGTCGGTCATGATGGGACCGAAGATTACGGGCGTTTCAATTTTGCTTGTTCTTTCGCTTATATACTCAGATAACCGCTCAGATGCTATTCGCACAGCGTTTTCAAGTTGTTCTGATGTACGCTCATTTGCCATATAATAGTTGGGGTGTCGCAGATTAAAATACTTCGTTTCATTTGCAGCCACAAAGTACTAAAAGCCATGTTTAGCAATATACTGACTGCTATCATCGTTCAAGAGAAAATGGGTTCCGCGTCAATCGCCTAACTACTATCCGACCAAGCTATAAATAGGTCTTTTGCTACAATACCAATTACGCTTACGAGCCCAAAATTTGGCGTTTGTAGATATCGGCAAATTTATGCTGATATAGACATCTTTACGTCGGTGAAGATCTGAGTCCAGGCAGGCGGTTACTTCCCCTGCATATAACTTTTTGTTATAGTCTTAAACTTCTTTTTCGTCTTTTCCCTGAAGGTTTTCAGTCTTGAGTTTTCAAAGGCCCCGTCTAATCCACTATTAACTTGGTCATATAAACTAATTACATAACAGAGATAGCTTTAAATATTTTGTGTAACACAAATTACCTTAGCGGTAATTATGGTTACAAGGAATTTCAGATTCGGGGAACTGGAAACCCGGGCGCTTTTCGCGCTGGAGAAGGCTGAGGCCAGCCTGGTCACGTCAGCCGAACTGGCAAAAATGCTGAAAATCTCAAAAAACCGCGCCAACAAGCTGGTTTGGCAGTTGATAAGGAAAAAACGCCTGTTGCGCATACGACGGGGCGCCTTTCTTTTTGCACCTATGAAAGCAGGGCCTAGGGGCCAGTGGAGCGAGGAGGCGTTTGCATTGCTCTCCCAGGTCATGAAAGACAAGCCCTACTACATAAGTTTTCGGACTGCCATGAATTATTACGGATTCACCGAACAGATTCCCTGGATCACGCAGGTCGTCGTTACGCAAAGGCGGCGTTCATTTGAAGCAGTCGGAACAAAATACGATTTCATTAAAGTTGATAAACTCGGGGAATGGCAGGAAGAGAATATCGCAGGTAAATCAGTAAAAATGGCTACCCGGGAACAACTTATCATTGATTGTCTGGCTCATCCTGAATATGGCGGCGGTCTGGAAGAAATAACCAAGGCATTATGGAACGCCAGAAATGAACTGGACTGGAAAAAGCTGCGTACTCTTGCCTCGAAATCCAAGGATGCGGTGCGGCGGCGGCTTGGCTACCTGCTTGAAGTGCTAAAGCTACCCTCATTCAAGATCAAGAAATCTAGCGGGTGGCGTTGGCTGGACCCCTCAAGCATTAAGACTGTAAAGGGGAAATCAGCCAAATGGGGTTTGCTCCTCAATCTCACTGAAAAGGAGTTGACAAAATGGAAGGAAATCAGGTGATCTCATGCTGAGTTTGGCAGAATTGAAAAGAAGAGCATCGAAAGAAGGAGTTCCTGCCGCCATCGTTGAGAAGGATTATGCGCTTTCAATAGCTCTCGGTGCAATTGCAGATTCCGCTCTGTTTGATTATCTGGTTTTCAAGGGAGGAACTGCGATAAGAATGGTCTACTTCAAGGAGGCAAGGTTTTCAGAAGACCTTGACTTTACTGTATTGAAGCTCAGTAGGGATAAGGTGCTGGGTGGTTTAAGTAAAACATTGTCCGAGAAAACTATCGAAGGCATCAGTTTCCAGAAACCAGTAGAAGAAAAGACAGCAGCCGGATTGAAAGTATCGATAAAATATACCGGGCCGCTGCTGCACGCCCAGAGGATACTATTCGACTTCAATTTTAGGGATAATCTTGTCTCAGCACCGGTGAAAAGGCAGCTAATCAATACCTATGGCTTAAGCGAACGCAACATAACCGTCCTTGGCATTGAGGAGCTTTTTGCCGAGAAAATCCATGCGCTTGGCAATAGGGCTGCCCCGCGGGACCTGTATGACGTTTGGTTCCTGTTTGGCAAAGGCGTTATACCTGACAAAGAAACCGTAAGAAAGAAATTCGCGTATTATAACGAGAAATTCGACTTGCACAACCTGGAACTCATGATGCCGAAGATGCAAACGAGCTGGCACAACGACTTGAGGCAGGTACTACCAAGCATGCCTTCGGTAGAACAAATTTCAAAGGAGGTTTTGGATAAATTGAGGAATCTGCACCTTGGAGATGATCCAGTTACAACTGAAACGCCCGGTGTTTACAATCCAAAATATTCGTAAAGCCCTGTAATGCAAAATTTGGTACTACAATGCTAAACAATCTCAGACCTCAGATCAGGTCTCTGAATTCTTCCCCTGCATTCCTACTCAACCTCAGTTCTCCTATTTTTCCTGCATTTTCGTGCGGATATCTGCATCAGAGAAGGGGATAATCTTTTAAATCTTCAGAAAGCTATGCTCTCATGAAAAAATTTATTATTTCTGGACTTGTTGCTGGAATAGTGATTCTCGTTCTGTGGAACGTAGTCGGAGCGCTATTTGGGATGCTGCTCGGTTTTAATGTGGCTTCGCTCCCCGGTTTGCGGAGCTACAGCGATCCCATCCTGATGCTATATTACCTGTATCCGTTCGTGTTCGGTTTTGCACTTGCCTATGCCTATCCTTTCGTCGAGGGTAAGCTGAAGGGTGATGCGATCGCGAAAGGCCTTGGATTCGGCATGTTCGCATTCATCTTGAATGCCATTCCATCGGCTTATCTCAACTTCACGAGCATGGTCTACCCATTCAGCTTCACTGCAGTTTCAATCGTTGGGCCTCTGGTATACCTGCCAGCTGCAGGCATTGCAGTCGCCTGGACAAGACAGATGATAAAGTAATTTTTTCTTTTTTATTTTATTTCTTTCAATTCACTTGACATCTTCCCCTGACTTTATTCCTAACTACTTCTAATCCTTCAAATCAAAAACAAAAAAAGAAGCATACGATTTTTCATGTCCGAGGCTGGGCATGAAAGTTAGAAGCTACACCCGGTTCTGCAAACTATTTACAGTTTTTTTACGCCCTTTGCGCGCAGACCGCGTTCGCTTGATTCAACTTCGTATTCTACAGCATCGCCAGGGGCGAGCACTGCACCGCCTTCAATAGCTGAAGTGTGTACGTACACGTCCTTGCCATCGTCGCCAGTGATAAATCCAAAACTCCGTTCGGAGTTAAACATCTTTACTTTTCCTTTCATCAAAAACACCCTTGTTTCATCCTACTATAGAATGCAGAGGTTATAAAAGTCTGCTTCTTTCCTGTCAATCCAGCTCATCAAGTTCCCGCTTGGCGAGGTTCTCCTGCATTTTGATAATTTAGGCATCAGAAATCTTGCTATGTATAAGCTCGGCAACGAGAAAATGTTGATGGAAAAGAAATCCTCCAGTGTATTTCAGTCGAGTTTACGGGAGAACGAGCGATGTATTTTTTAATTTTTGCAATAATATATAATTGGCGATGAAGCTCACCTGGCATTAAGCCGAACTGCCTTGAAAGGCCGATAGCTTCTACTTTGATGAGGTTGATGCAAATGACAGGTGAATATACAAAGATATGTCCGACATGCCGCATGAATTCGAGCATGAATTATGAGTTAGCCAAAAGGGATGAGGTATTCGTTTGCACCAAGAACCCCGAACATAAATTCAAATTAGGGAAAGACGGGTTCCTGAAATCAGTTTAGACGCAACGGTGTGGGATAAAAAATAAATAATACTTGAAACACACCAGTAGTGGCGATGAAACTCTCCCTGCACTCGTTTTTCTATACTATCGCATCTCTTATCTTTGCGTTGAGTTTCGGGAACTTGGCAAGCCACTGTTTTCTTTCTGTTTTCAGCTGTTCATTCAGCTGTCGGTACTCTTTTGCGTTGTAATATTTTTTCCAGTCGAAATCTGCCAAGCCAATTCCCTTTGCGTCTTGCGGCACAAAATAGCCCCAGAACAGGTCCTTCTTCCATTTTATGTCGCCCCGCGCCGCATCGACGATGAATGCTGATGAATCCTGGACTGTGATTTTCACTCCGCCTTTGTTTTCTTTTTGCCCAAAATAACCGGTGTTCAACAGGTAGCAGTCAATCTTGTCTCTTTTTACGATTTTGTAGAATATGTTTCCTTCCTCATCTTCAGAGCCGATGATGAATGGATTCGTGCCGACTACTCTTATCGACTTTCCTGCCTGCACCGGATCTCCGGCTGACGTCTCTATGGATTCACCGAGCATGAAAAAAGCAGCAGCCTGCTCCGCGTTCAGTTTTGCCATTGGCGGAACGACGGTATTTCGTCTCGTGATGAGCAGTATCATGTTTACCTTTTTGAGGTCGATGGAACCATCGGAATGGCCGAGCCCCAGCCTCCTTACTACAGCCCGCCCGTTTGAAGTGAGCGTCGAATCGTGGAAAACCATCTGCCCTTTTTCGTTTACCTTGACATTTTCTATCAGCGCATTCCTGCTGGTGACTGCCTTGTAAAGAAGCGGCTCGGCTTTTTCATCCAGATTTTCGGTTTTCATGTAGAAATTATTTTCCGTGCCTGTGCAGGAACCGTCAGGCCAGAGAAAGACCACGTCATCCTGCCGTATGATCACTTTCTCGCCTTTCTTTTTATCAAGCCAGTGGTGATGGGACGTCAACGTGGTTTTGCCTGTTGCGCTAAGGCCGAATAGAAGCACCCCCTTGTCGACAATCTTTCCTTCTGAATTGCGCACAAACAATTCCTTGCATCCTGCATGCAGGCCAAGGCCGCCTTGCTGTTTCGCGTGATACATGCCAAGCCTTAGCCCTACCTTTTTCATCTCGCCCGAGTAGTCAGAACCGAGCGCAATTGTCGTATAGGATTTCGGGTCGACGAGAATAAGCGTCTCTGGCCATTCGGGAACGAAAAGAAGCGTTATCTCCGGTTTAACCGGCTTTCCGTTTTTGATTTCAGGCGGAAAAAGCATCTCGTGCCACAGGAATATGACCCGCGCGTAGTCTTTTGTGATATAACCGCGGCAGGCCAGCCTATGCGGCTCCTGGCACATGGTCCTGTCGACTTGAATCAGCGTTTTGTTCCCGAGGTACCGGACCACGTCGCTGATTATCCCTACCTGCCGCTCTGTCGGCTTACCTTCTATGATTTCGGTGAATTTCGCGCTCCTGCTCCTTACCTTTGTTATGTAAACAACGCTTCCGAATTCAGTCGCCTTCTCATCTTTTTTCGCTAGTGTTCTCAGTTCTTCATAGTCCGGGTTGTCAATTATCCTGGCATGGGAGACTATTTTTTCCATGGCATCTGAGAATAGATTCATGCCATTCTTTCATGGCGGTTTTTTATATTTCTTTCTGCAGCGGCTCACAGTTCTTTCAATTCGCGCCTAGAGATGTCTTCCTGCAGCTGGATTAGCTGCGCATCTGGGAACTTGCTGCGTAGGAGCTCGGCAGCCCGATTAACGACCTGCGGGTCTGGGTCAACCACCAGGAAGATCTTGCTGAAGTGGGTTGCGCCGTATTTTGCAGAGCCTTCACACTGGATAGGCAATGTTACGCTGCCGTCCTTGGCAACTTTGAAATTCGTCTCAAAACCCTGATTCGGCTTTAGGTTCAGGACGTTTTTCCCTGGAAATTTCCTGCCTTCCCGGGTAATTAGGATGAAACCGGCAGTCTGTTTTCCCATAGCGCCGCTGTCAACCAGCACTTTTTCCGCAGCTACTATCAGTTCAGTGGTAAGCTTATCGGATTTCCCATGAACAAGTTCTGCTTGTTTTGTCTCTATATTAACGTGGATGCCTGCTGCTCCCTTCACCTGCTGCGCCTGATAGCGGGTATTTGCTTTTGCCGGATCAAGCGCCAATGCCACTGCCGCAGGTATGGAATCGGTGGTTATGGAGGAGATGGCATCATCTTCTGGCTTTTTGCCTCTGGCATGCATATTCGCAGCTTCATTCACAGCACCGCAGCCAAAATAGCCGCCATGGCCCAGGATTATGCGCCTTCCTTTTGTTGTTTCCCATTTGGAAGCATTGCCTGCCCAGGATTTCACGGCAAGTTTCAGCTTTACCAGAATACCAGTTCCAATCATAAGCCGGGTATCGGAACAAACGATGATTGTGGCAGCAGGCTTGCCCTTGATAAGCGGGTTAGGATCCTGAACTGCATTTACGAATGCACCATAGCCTTCCTTTGCGAACGTTACTGCCTCAGCAGGCGTAAGTGCAACACCGGCAGCTATTTTCCTGGCTATTGGATTTAGCGGCTCGCTGAATGCAGGCACAACTACTCTCTGCCCTAGGCGTTCAAATTCTTTTGCAGGCGGCCTGCTAACCGGCGCAGGACCAGGCGTAACTCTGCCATAATCAAGCGTATGAATGCTTAGGATTAGCTGCTCTGCTTCTTTCAGCCTTTTTTGCGCCTGCTTTTCTTTTTTCTTTGAAAGCTTTTCGCATATGCTGACAAAAACAGAAAGATTCCTAGCCCTGCCTTCTGTGATCGCTATGGCCTCGGGAAATTCTTTTTCATCCAATGAGGAGCAGAAATCAAGAAGCTCGCTGTGGATGCCTGGCTTGAGTTTTTTTAACTGGGATAGTTTTATGCTGCCCAGCCGCCTAAGATCCTGCAAATCCGTCATATATAATATATGACAATGAAAATTAATATATTCTTCGTCGCGCTGGTTTTAGGCGAATTTTGTTGATTAAGCCAATTTTTATTTTTAGAAAATAAATTTCCCGGAGCAGATGAAACTATTAATAACATTTACGATGGAAACAAAATCGTGATACTATGAAAGTAATCCATAATCTTATTCGTTTTGGCAGCATTTGCAACTGTAGCGTTTGCTGCAGGAAGCGGCACCTTGCCGAATACATATTGTAATCAGCAGACAAACTCCTGTTTTATGCAATGCTGCTCCAGCATACCTGGCGGCCAGTGGAACTATGGCAATGATGACTGCATGTACGATAAAAACACTGTACCTGAAACGACTGTGATGCAGGCCTGCGGAAACTGCGTGGACCAGTACACCCAGTGCGATGCAACTTACAACGGCGACGGCTCGCTGAAAAGCGGCGGTTCCTCTTCAGGCGGAGGCTGCAGCGGTCCAAGCCAGAACAGCGGCCTGCTTATGGAAACTGCTTTTTTGAGTTTTTCAAGAAATGCCATCCAAACCTCTACAGCCGAAAACGTTAATAAAAGTTCCCCCGCTATGAAGATAACCTCGATTAGAAGCAAAACCTCAGGTGGATGTGGAGATTGCAGAGCAATCTCAACAGTTGAGAACGGAGTTCTCAACAAGGTAGAGGAAACCACCTTAGAAAATCGGCTAGGTCCTTCTGGGGGAATGAGCCAACCTGGTATGCTGTCAGCTTTGGGAGCTGATTATCTGAGTTCAAATCTCAGTTCCCCCATATCTTTTTTTGATTGTTCGTTTACTGCCGAAGTGCGCTGCTGCAACAGACAGATTTTAAAAGGGTTGTCAGCGGATTTATCAGAAAAGGTGAACCCATGAGATTTACGTTCAGAATCGGCGCCCAGGCAGGAGCAGGCGTCATGGTAACAGGCCGCATGCTCGGCAGATGCTTTACGCGAACCGGCTATAATGTGCTTGCCTATCCGGAATATCCGTCGCTGGTGCGCGGCGGCCATAACGTCTACCAGGTAATCATCGGCGACGAGAATGTTTCTTCACCGGATTACAAATGTGATTTACTGCTTGCGCTCAACAAGGATGCAATCTTCTATCACAAAGACGCCATGAGCGAAAAGGGAATGATTATCTACGACAAGGAAATCGATGCAACGCAATTCAAAGTCAAGGAAGGCATCACCCTACTGCCGCTGCCCATAAACGAGCTGCTGCAAAAAGCAGGCGGAACGGCACTGATGGCAAATGCATTGCAGATTGGAGCTGCCCTGGCAGCGATTCACTATCCGCTTGACGTTTTCGAACAGGTGCTGCGCGACGAATTCGGCAGAAAAGGCGAAGACGTAGTTACGCAGAATATCGCCGCGGCAAAGGCAGGTTATGATTATGTAAAGCAGAATGCCAAGCCGGTTGCAACAGTCAAACCGCATGGCAGCAAAAAACAATACCTGCTTCTTGGCAACGAAGCAATCGCACTCGGTGCAGTGAAAGCAGGAATGAAATTCTATTCTGCCTATCCGATGACGCCGTCCAGCGGCATATTGCATTATCTTTGCGAGAACGAGCGCGAGTTCGGCATTATCGTAAAGCAAACAGAAGATGAAATTGCCGCAGTTAACGAAGCAATAGGCGCAAGCTACACTGGCGTACGCGCAGCAACAGGCAGCTCAGGCGGCGGCTTTGCATTAAAAACAGAAGCAGTTAGCCTGGCAGGCATGACTGAAACGCCGCTGGTAGTATTCCTATCGCAACGGCCAGGGCCAAGCACTGGCTTGCCGACCTGGACAGAACAGGGTGACTTGCGCATGGCTTTGCATTCAGGGCAGGGCGATTTCATCCGGGTGCTATTGGCGCCGGGAGATATTAACGAGGCTTACGGCATGGCTGCAGAAGCATTTAACCTAGCTGAAAAATACCAGCTGCCGGTAATTTTGCTATCTGATAAGTTCCTTTCGGAAAGTATTTTTTCAACTCCTGAACTGCCTGAAGTACGGATAGACCGGGGTAAAATAGCAACAAAACTCAAGTATCTTGAGCCAAACACAAGATTCGCAAGATACAAGCTGGAGAAAGACGGAGTTTCAGCGCGCGTATTCCCAGGCACGCCAAACGGCATGCATGTGGCCAGTTCCTACGAGCATGATGAAACCGGCTTTAGCAGCGAATTGTTCTCCAACCGCAAGCTGCAATCAGACAAGCGCATGGTAAAAATGAAAAAATTGCTTAAGGACCTGCCGTTGCCAGAAGTATTCGGCGACCCGAATGCAGATGTGCTGCTGGTAACCTGGGGCTCCATGAAAATGCCTGCGCGCGAAGCAGTGGAAAGACTGGCTAAAGCAGGCAAAAAAGTGAAGCTGCTGCAATTCTCCTGCGTCTATCCGCTTGATGCCAGGCGCATCAAACAATTGCTCAAGGCAAATCATACTATTATGATAGAGAATAATGCAACAGGCCAGTTTGCTGGATTGCTTAGGGAAGCGTGCGGTTGGAAGCCGAACTTCCTTATGCTGAAATACACCGGCAGGCCATTCTACGCAGAAGAAATCGCAGATGAGGTAGGCAAGCTGATGGACTCCGGATTCAAAAGCAGCAGAACCATCCGGGTACTAGACAGGGAAAACCTGGAATATTATAATCCCAAGAAACACGGTTTATAGGTGATTTTCATGACAGTAACAATGAATGATTTTAACACAAAAGACATAGTGCAATGGTGCCCTGGCTGCGGAAACTTCGGGCTTGTGGCAGCGTTGAAAGGCGCTTTGGCAGAGCTTGGCAAGCAGCCGCATGAAGTAGTAATCTCATCTGGCATCGGCTGCAGCGGAAAGACGCCGCATTACATCCAATCCTATGGATTTGAAGGATTGCACGGCAGGCCGGTGCCTGTTGCCTCAGCAATCAAAATGGTCAACCCAAGGCTGACAGTAATCGCAGAAGGCGGAGACGGCGACGGCTACCAGGAAGGCATCCAGCACTTCATCAACGTCATGCGAAGAAACCATGACATAACTTATCTAGTACACAACAACCAGTTGTACGGCCTAACAACAGGCCAGGCATCTGGCACTTCGCAATTGGGAATGAAAACCAAGACAACGCCCTACGGCGTAATTGAAATTCCGTTCAATCCGATTCTGGCAGCAGTTGACGGCGGGGCAACCTATGTTGCGCGCGGCTACGCCGGCGACATAATGCATTTGAAAGAGCTGATAAAAGGAGCATTGCAGCACAAAGGCTTTGCTTTAGTCGATATCTTCCAGCCGTGCGTTACTTTCAACAAGCTGAATACCTACGAATGGTTCAGAGAACGCACGTACAAACTGGAAGGAACCGGCTACAATCCGCAGGACAAGAAGGCGGCACGTGAAAAAGCAGAAGAAGACATCGTAAGCGATTACAAGAAGATTCCCATCGGCCTGATCTACAAGGAAGAAAGGGCGACGTACGAAGGGCAGCTTCCGCAGGTTGCTGACAAGCCGCTTATTGACAAGCAGCTGGATGTTGACATTTCGCAGCAGCTGGCGAAACTCTCCTAGTTTTTTACTTCGTAATGGTATATTTAACTATACCATATGGTTTAAAAATATTTACTATACTAAATAATTCTGATGAATATGGTAAACATTTTTGAACTGTTTGGCGATAGGAGCATGCTACGCGTACTCCAGTACTATCTTGAGCGGCCGACTGAAAAGACGTACCGGGCGCAGCTTGAAAAAAACCTGAAGCTTTCCAAAGTCAGCATAGGCAAAGCCCTGCAGAAACTGCAGAATGCGGGAATACTGGAAAAACAGGCCGTGGGAAGAACCCTGCTCTATTCGCTTGCTAATTCCAATGGCATGGTCAAAGAGCTGAAAAGGCTGCTGGCGATTTCAAAGGTAAATGAAGTGTTCAAAAAGCTACAGCAACCGAACTGCGAAATATACCTTTATGGATCCGCAGCAAGAGGAGAGAACGACGAAAAAAGCGACCTGGATGTTTTGATCATCTGCGACAGGAGAGGGAACTTTTTCAGCGGCCTGAGGGATGAAAAAATAAAGCCGCTGCTGCTCACCAGGATAGAATATGCCGCCCTGGCCAGGAAAGACAAACCTTTTTATGAGCGGCTTGAGAAGGACAGGACGAGGATTCTATGACTGGCATGGATTATCTGATAGCGATGGGATACCTCGCCAAAATCAAGCCTGACAGGCAGCTGGCCGAAAAGGAATTCAAGGAAAGCGAACTTGACCTGCTTGAAGCCCAGAAAGATTTCGAAGAAAAGGGCCACAAATGGGCAACGATAAAGGCCTACTATTCCATGTTTCATGCTGCCAGAGCAATGATGTTTCTCATGGGTTTCAAGGAACGGTCGCACTATGCAGTAGGCGAATTTCTCGAAGCGATTTGCAAGGAAGGGAAGCTTGAATCAAGCTATGCCAATGACTACAGGGCGGCGATGAGCGCCCGTGAAGGGGCAGATTACCATTATGATTACGACCAGAAGACCGCAGAAGAGATTGTGGCTATGGCGGTGGAATTCACGAAAAGAATGAGGAAGCTTGCAAAACTTTCCTGATCTTATTTTGAAAAACGCACTCACCTTTTTAAACTTTTGTACACCTAACCTTAGCCATGGCGATCATTCCAGGCAGGCTAATCCATAAGCGTGTTGACGAGAGCGATGCTACTTGCAATGTGCAACCCAATGCCTGCAAAGACAGCAGACGGATAAATCACAGCATGCGGATTATCGCCGAAGACCTGCTGAAGAGCCCCAGGGGCGGCAGCGAAATGCAGATTGTCACCAGTGCAGCCAGGAATTCTTCAGGCAAATGCGTAGCCTGCCCAAAAGCAGACTTGAGACGTGACGAAGTGCTTAAAACTATTCAATTACTGCGCGATGCAAGAAAGCACATTGAGGCATTTCCCCATATTGCAAGAACGGTTTTCGACCAGACTTCAAACTGCACACCATGCAATAAGCTTGAACTGGCACTAGAGGATCTGGCAGTTGAAATCCCTGCGATTATGGCAATTGTTGACAAGCGCGATCTTTTCATCCAGTCAAAAACAGGCTATGCAAGCCTTTATTGTGAGTCGGCAAATGGCAATAGCTATTGCTCCCACCGGGGAGAAATTGAACGCAACCTTGAACAGGCAATAGACGTTTATCTGGAAAAAATCGCCGAGCAGCAAAAAAAGGAACCGGAAACTGCGATTGCCGCACCGAACTTTGTCATCAGAGAGCCGTACTCACCCTTATTCGTGAAAGGCCCGACGCAGGTAGCGGCCAGCATAGAGGCGGACATTATTTTCCGGAACGTTGTCGAACTGCTCGGGAAGTCGTCGCGGATGCAACCCATGCTGGCGCACGAATTCATCATGATCTGCCGAGTGCTGAAAGTTTATGGCCTCAATACGTTTGTAAAGCTCAATAAGGTGAAGGGAGACAGACTCCAGTCGCTCGCAAATTTCAAGGCCAGCGGTCTGGCCGAAAGATGGCTAGGCATGCTCAGAGACGAAGACCAGGCGAAAAAGCTGGATGCCGAGATCTGTCTGGTCAAGCTTGCGAAGAGAGTCAATTCTGAAAGCGAAGAAAGATTTGAGCGGGTGGAAGCGCATCAAAAGCTTTTCCGCATGGCAAAGCGTTCGGTACGGAAGATGATTAGCCTGCTTAGGAAATACGGCGAGAACGAGCTCACGCAAGGTGAGAGGCTTATCTTCTCTCTGATTACCTGTTAAATAAAAATAAAAAAAAGAAAGAATTTACTTCTTTCCAGCTCCTCCTACGAAGAAGCCGATTACTGCGATTATCGCGCCCACAATCGCCAAACCGACCAGGCAAAGCATGCTGCCACAGATGGTGCTTATTATTCCTGCTCCAGCTCCAACTGCGCCCAGAATGCCTGCGAAAACATCGCCGCCGCTTGATGCGCTTCCCACGTTTGATGCAATGCCAAGCACGTTACTTATTAGGTTAACGGCAAAGCCCGCCAAGCCAGAAATAAGCTGTGCAATCGCACCGGCAATTGCGCCGACGATAGCCGCATCGGTTATGTCCATGCCACCAGCCTTGCCGATGTAGAACCCTATGCCTGCCAGTGCAACTATGTAAAGCAAGAATATGCCTGGACCAAGGCAGCAGTTGACATAGCCTGCCATCGCGGCCAGAGTCGGACCTATGAATGGTATCAGACTTAGGCCAAACTGTATCAGTGGTGCAGCACCAGTTATAACTGCCAGAATAATCAATACGCCTATTGGCATCATAGCCAAACTAAATGCTTTTCCAATATTCATAATATCACGAAGTAGCAACGCAGAAAAAGTTTAAAAACCAATGACCAGACGGAAAAGAAAAGGAAAAAAAGAAAAAACAGCTACTTTACGTAGGCTGCTGCAAAGTGGCCTACAGCTGCAAACACCGCCGTCATCACTGCTGAGATAACGATGCTTATTACAAGTGCCACTGCCATGGCGCCAATTACCAGCGCTATGAGCGCTCCGCCGCCAATGGCTGCTGCCGCGATGCTGATTAGGCCGCCAAGTAGCGACGCTACAATACCGGTAACCGCACCCAACACCACTGCATTCATCAATTCCATCTTGGCTTTTGCCAGGACGAAACCGATATACAGGGCCAGAGCAATGTTGATTACCGTAAGCGGCAGACCAATCACGCATGCAAGAACCTGCAGCACCGGCACTGCACCGATAACAGCTGCACCCGCCACAATCGCAATCAATGCGATCACAGGTATTTTCGCAACTTCAAAACTTTTTTTAATATCCATGGATATCACGCTCACCTAACTCAGAAAAAGTTTAAAAGCCGTTTGGAAACGATGACGACTCCGTTATTTGTCGTAGTTCAGCAAAAAAATAGCTATATTTATAAGCAGTTCAGGCTAATTTCTCTCTGGTAATTCTTATGAGGCGAGTTGCAATAATAGGCGTTGGAATGACAAAGTTCGGCGAGCACTGGGAAAAGGGCTACCGCGAGCTGGTTGTCGAAGCAGGCGTAAAGGCAATTGAAGATGCAGGCGTGGCAGGCGAGAAGATAGATGCAGGCTTCGTAGGCACCATGGCATCAGGCAGACTTATCGGTCAGGAGCATGTTGGCGCGCTTATCGCAGATTACATGGGCTTGAATCCCATACCAGTTACGAGAATAGAAGGCGCGTGCGCTTCAGGCAGCCTTGCGCTCAGGCAGGCTTACACGGCAGTGGCATCAGGCCTGATTGACATCGCAGTAGCAGGCGGCGTTGAGAAAATGACTGATTTAGGCACTGCAGGAGTTACTGACGCTTTAGGCGGAGCAGGCGACCAGGAATGGGAGCTTTTCATGGGAGCGACTTTCCCAGGACTTTATGCTTTGATGGCAAAAAAGCATATGCTTGAGTACGGCACTACTGAAGAACAAATGGCTGCAGTCGCAGTGAAGAATCACAAACACGGCTCGAAAAACCCCTACGCGCAGTACAGGGATGAGATTACCATTGAAACAGTGATGAAATCAAAGATGGTGGCAGACCCGCTGAAAGTATTTGACTGCTCGCCGGTTACAGACGGTGCAGCCGGTGTGATACTGGCGCCGCTTGACATGGCGTCAAGCTATACGAAAAAACCAATTGAAATCGTGGCAAGCGCGCAGGCAAGCGATACACTGGCACTAGCAAGCAGGCACAGCCTTACGGAAATAGCTGCAACGCGCATTGCTGCGGAGAAAGCGTACAAAATGGCTGGCGTCACTCAAAAGGACATTGATATTGTTGAATTGCACGACTGCTTTACCATTGCCGAAATAATGGCAATTGAGGATTTAGGATTCTTTAAAAAAGGCGAAGGCGGCAAGGCAACTGCAGAAGGCAGGACTACCTATGGCGGCGACGTTGTTGTCAACACCAGCGGCGGTTTGAAATCCTGCGGCCATCCAGTTGGCGCAACAGGCATTAAGCAGGCTGTTGAGATTGCTTGGCAATTGCGCGGCGATGCGAAAGAGCGGCAGGTTAAAGATGCTGAAGTCGGGCTTTCGCACAACGTTGGCGGAAGCGGTGCCACTGCAGTTGTTCACATTTACAAGAAGGGCTACTGATAAACATTTTTAAATAGTTCTAACAACAGCATGTTCATGAAACGTATTTACTATAGTAGAACTAATCAACCGGGAGAGCAAAAAATTCAAGCGCAGCGAAGCAACTGGCTGAAGGTAGCGCCATTAATTGCAGCATTATGTTTTAGCTGCGGTACTGCCAGCAGAGACGGGCCGGTTTGCAAGACTCCTAATGCGCCAGCCTCACCTTCTGCAAAGGTTGCAAAAGCCCAGCCAAAGGAACGTGTGCGTGTTGCCGTTTGCACAACTGGCTGCTTTAGCTATGAGAATTTCAAGGAGCTCATGTTCCTTTCGCATGCCTACGAAGTCAATACTTCGGGCAAAAACAACTACCGGGTCACATTCTACGAAGACGAGCACAGGAAGGCCGTTCTCATGGAAGGAGTTGGCGATGATAGCAGGAGATTTTTCCGAAAAACAGTAAACAGCCAAACGCTTGTGCAGGAAACGAGAAAAAACGCCGGCGTCTGGATGCACGTTGAGTATTACAGCGGCGCAGAAGCAGAGCAGGCCTGGAGCAAAGCAATTGCCAGGTACAACTAACAGATGCAATAAAAAGGTTTTTGTATAAACCAGCTATGCCGCGTTTGCGGCGAGGCGGAATGATATGAGAATACTTACTATACATGCTGACTTCATCGAAGTGGAAGCTATCAAAAAAGCCATAGCCGATGCGGAAAAAATAGACAGCCAGGAAAGAAAACGCTATGATGAAGTGCTTGTTGTTTTTACTGCAATAGAACTGGGCGACGAAGACGTGGCAGGCAGCGCAAGGGCGCTTGCCCATGAGGCAGATGCCGTAGCCCAGCAGGTCAAGGCAAAGAACATCCTGCTCTATCCGCTTGTTCATCTTACATCAAAACCGTCCTCTCCTAGAATCGCAAGTGCGGTTGTGCTCGCAGCAGAAGAGGAGCTGAAGAAAAAGGGCTATGAAGCGAATCA
>JAZDDV010000035.1:0-20897 GCA_043809425.1 Microcaldota archaeon
CGCTACTCTGGTTAATGCTAATTCTGAATAAAATAAAAAAATAAAGAAAAAAACTAGCAGACTTTCTGCTCAGCGCAGTTGTTGCCCAGCAAAAGCTGCTTGCATTGCTCGCTCATGGAATCAGGGCCCACAACCGGGCACTGCGTTATCTTCGTGTTGTTCGAGTCGTAGAAAGTCGAACCGCCGCCAAGCAAGGAGCTAACAACGCGGATAAAGGGGCCGCAGACATATACTGAATCAACATTCTGCTTGCCACAGTAAGTTCTTGCTTCTGGCTCAAGCGAACTGCCAGTGCAGTTTTCTTCCCAGGAGCGGATGCATTTCTGCTTTGCTTCGCACCAGGAGTAGCCAGCCGAAGCTTTGCAGCCGTGAACATCGCTGTCGTTGCCTACGATCAAGCCGGTGCAGTTCTCTTCCCAGGGCCTGTAGCACTTCTGCTTTGATTCACACCAGCTGTAGCCTGCTGAGGGTATGCAGCCGTGCGCATCCTTGTCGCTTCCCGGCATAGGCTGTGCAGCCGTGCAGTTTTCTTCCCAGGCGCGAATGCATTTTTGAGATGCTTCACACCACTGGTAGCCTGCGGATGGAATGCAGCCATAGGCATCCTTGTCGCCACCGACAATCGGAGCAGTGCAGTTCTCTTCCCAGGAGCGGTAGCATTTTTGCGTCGCATTGCACCACTGGTATCCTGCTGAAGGTATGCAGCCGTAGGCATCGCGGTCGCTTCCAGGCGGACCTGGCTGAATGCAGCCTGCGAACAGCAGCGCAAGAACCAAAGCCGATAGCAATAAAATCTTCTTCATAAAATCACCACATGATTATTTTTTCATCTTCAGATAAAAGTAAACCAACGCAGCACCGAGTACCAGCGTCGCTACCACGAAAACAATGCCTAAAGCACCGAGTTCGAATGGATTGGTCGGAGTAACAGGTTGCGGCGGAGGAGGCGTAGGCTTCTGCTGCGTGCAGTAGGCAGTGCCAGCTGATTCCACGCAGTCCGAATAGCTCGGACACTGCAGGAGCAGCTGCCAGGAATTGTCGCTGCAGACATACACGTTGTTTGAAACGCACTCACGCATGCCTTTTACGCACTGGACGCTTGCCTCGCACTGGCCATTGTCGCAGTTGTAGCCGCTCGGGCAGTTTATCGGGTCTGAAAGCTGGCCGTTATTGCATGTGCGGTAGGCATTTGCACCGGCGCACATGGTCGTGCCTGCGGTGCATTCGGCGCACTGGCCGTTGGAGCATCCCTGCGGGCACGTAAGATAATCCTGATAGATATTGTTATTGCCGCAAACCTGCAGCATGTTGGCGTTGCTTGGCGAGCAGCGCTTTACACCAGGCGTTGCGCACTGGGTACCTGCCGGTGCTACGCAGCTTCCTGCGCTGCATAGATAGCCGCTTTGGCACGCCACTGACGCGCCCCACTGGCCCTGGCTGTTGCAGGTCGCATAGCTCTGCGAATCAACGCATTGCTTTTCGCCTGTGCCACACGAAACGCACTTGCCGTAGTCGCAGCCGTTCTGGCAATACTGATAATTCTGCCAGCGGTTGTTGCTGCCGCAGCGCTGCACTGAAGATGCATCATCAGGCGAGCAGCGCGTTGCGCCGTAATTATCGCACTGGCTTTGGGGCGACTGGACGCAGGAACCGCTGTCGCAAACCTGGTTGCTGCCGCAGTCGTGGGTTGATCCCCACGTACCATCTGAATCGCATTTCTGGTAGGACGTGCTGTCGCTGCAGCGGGTATCGCCCGGGTTGCAGTTCATGCAATAGCCGCTGCCTGTGCAGCCATTGGAACAGTATTTCCAGTCCTGCCACTGCTGCTGGTAATTGCATTGCTGGATTTCATTTGGGTTGGATGGAGAGCAGCGAGTCTGTTGATAAGAACATTGTGGGGAAGGCGAGCATTTGCCATTTACGCAGCTCTGCCCCTGCGAACAGTACAGGGTTGGCCCCCATACGGCATAATTATCGCAAATGCGATAGGCGTCAGTGCCAACACATTCGGTTATTCCCGGATTGCAGCCAAGAGGGGCTTGGCACTTGCCGTTAACGCAGCTCTGTCCCTGCGAACAGTACAGGGTTGGCCCCCATACGGCATAATTATCGCAAATGCGATAGGCATCAGTGCCAACACATTCGGTTGTTCCCGGATTGCAGCCCAGCGGACCAGAACAGTTGCCATTTACGCAGCTTTGTCCCTGCGAACAGTACAATGTTGGCCCCCAGACAGCATAATTATCGCAAATGCGATAGGCGTCAGTGCCAACACATTCGGTTATTCCCGGATTGCAGCCCAGCTGTGCAAATACTGCTGGAGAAAAGATTATTCCAATAATTAAAAACAGACTGATTAATCTAACGTTCTTCATATCATTTCACCTGAACTAGAAGACGAAGATAAGGTATATAAAGTTACCTCCGTACAGGCGGTTTCAGGTCTGATTCCGTGGTATGCACGGGCCGTAGGCAGTGCCGCATTCATTGCACGTTTTGTAGCTTGATGCGCAGAAATTGATTATGCATGGTTCTACTGTACCTGGCCGGCAGATGCGTTTCACAATGCAGCTGTCCCATTCGCCGTTGATGCACGTCTTCGTACCGCTGCAGCCAAAAGAGTCGCAGTCGCGCGTAGCGGTATTGCTGCATTTTGGCAGCGGCGGCTGCTGAGGTTCAGAAGCTGCCGGCGGCAAAAGCACGATGAAAAGGATTACAGCTAGGGCGATAAAAAGAATAATAAAAAAATTAAGATCCAGGCCCTTGTTCACAGTCTCACTTGAAGTAGATGCCTACTGCCGGAAACCGCTCCTCGAATGAGTGAATCAGTCCGGCCATGCCGAAAAGCCCGCTGGAAGTGGAACGCACATCGATTTTGCAGATGCGCACGTCTTCTGCAGTAACCGCATCCATGCCGCCAAGCTGCGCAGCCTTCAGGAAAGCGTCCTGCTTGTTGCCTGTCGCATCCACCAGGCCGTAGGAAACTGCCTGCTTGCCAGTCATTATCCTGCCATCAGTAGCCTCGTCAAACTTGGCAACATTCAGCTTGCCCTTGCGGTTTTCTGCGACCTTACTGCGGAAGTCTTTGTAAATCTCATCCACAACGCCTTGGATTATCTGCTGCTCTTCCACAGTCGCGTTCCTGAACGGAGAGCCCATATCCTTGTGCGGTCCAGAGGTAACGTAGGACATGTTTATGCCCAGCTTGTCAAACAAACCTGCAAGATTCACAGATTCGGTCAGCACGCCGATGCTTCCTGTTACGGCATAGGGGTCTGAAATAATGTAATCAGTGCCCGTTGCAACGTAATATGCACCTGAGGCCGCTGCCTCACGGAAATAGGAAACCTTTGGCTTTTTCAGCTGCTTAACTGATTCGTAGATTTCCCGCGAAGCAACTGTAGAACCGCCGCCTGAATTGAAGACGAACACGACAGCGCCTACGTCATCCCGCTTGTTAAGTTCGTTTATTTTAGTTGTCAGCTCTTCTGAACCAGGATAGCCGGAGTCGAAAAGAGTTTCAGGAGTGCCATCCACGGAAAGCGGATAGCTGATGTCCACTTCGGCAACGCACTTGCCGCCCATCGTCGGCAGCAGCTGGCTGAGCAAAATGAATGCAATTATCACCGCAACAAATGCAATTCCAAGAAGGGCGATGGTTCCCAATATGAGTTTTTTTCTATTTGAAGGATTATCCATAAATTAGATTTCTGGGGTTAAGAATATAAACCCAATGATGAAAAATAGCTAACACCTTCAGGGCCTGTAGCTCAGCTTGGTAGAGCGACGGACTTTTATCTGCTGTCTCAATAGCAGAAAGAAATCCGCAGGTCGTGGGTCCAAATCCCACCAGGCCCGTTTCCTTATTCTTGTTGCTGGTTTTGGGTTTTCGGTTGCCGGTTTTACTGACTACAAAATTAGATCCGGATGCAGCTGTTTTTCTGCCTGATTTCTTTGAATCCTCTTTCCATGGGTTTTGGGCCCCGAACTTTTCGAATTCTCTTTTTTCCATGCCTTTCACCTCCTATTTTTTTGTTTCGCCGCTTCGCTAACCACGTCCTGAAAAGCCTGACGCGGGCAGAGCACGACTGGAAGGAGAGAACAGTCAACAGTTTCAATAAAATCTCTGGTTTTGGCAAGTTTTATAATGTTAAACTTAGGTAGTATAACATGTTCCGAAGGCAGAAAGTACTACTTTACCTTATTTTCATATTACACCAGCGTAATAAAAAAATAACTAAAACATATCTAGACAAATTGCTATTTCTTTTGAAAAAAGAAACAAGAATAGATGATTTTGTCAGGTTTTACAATTTTTTTCCATACAACTACGGGCCTTTTTCGAATCAGTTTTACTTTGACTTAAGCGATTTACAAAGCCACGCTTATTTAGAAGATGACTTCGAGTTAAAGGTGCCCGCAAAGGAAGTCGAGGCTTTTTTGCATACCAAAGAAAAACAATTGATTGACGGAATTGTTGACAAATACGGCGGTTATTCCACACAAGAGATTAAGGACTACGTGTACTCGAAGTATCCCAAATACGCTGAAAAAAGCGTACTAAAACCCCAAACAAAAAAAGAGATAAACAACGGCATTTTTTCGATTGGTTACGAGAAAAAAGACATTGACCTGTTCCTCGATTTTTTGATCCAAAACAATATTGAAGTTTTAGTTGATGTTAGGGCTAATCCGTTTAGTATGAATTTTTCGTTTACAAAAAACAAGCTGACTAATTACCTAAGCAAAGTAGGAATAGAATACCTGCACGTGCCTGAGCTCGGTATTAACGGAGAATATCGAAAAGAGCTTGATAGTGATTCAGATTATAAGAAACTATTTGCATTTTATGAAGGAACAATTTTGCCAAAGCAAAAGAACAAAGTGAACATGCTGCAAGAACTGGGCAAAAATAAAAGAATCGCTTTAATGTGCTTCGAACAGGATAAAGAACACTGCCATAGAGGCGTATTAAGTAGGTGGCTAGAGCAAAACGGCATACGGGTGACCCACCTATGAAAGAACGGCTACTGGTTCTTGCAAAAGCAGCCCCTGAAGCAAGCAAAAAATATGAAGAGCTGGTCTGTGTTGCGGGTATCACTGACAAGGGAGAATGGAGAAGAATTTATCCTATTCCCTGGGAAGTATTCTGGAAGACAAGTGCTGCAAGATTCAAAAAGAAGATGTGGATAGAGTATGAGCTGGTTTCAGATGGGCCTTCGGATCATAGGCCTGAAAGCAGAAAGGTAAAGTTTGAAACAATCAAACCCCTTAGGGAAGCGACTTTCAAAGAGATTGAAGAGCTGTTGAAACCGCGGCTCCAATGCATAGAAGAGATCGCAGCTATGGGAGTAAAAAAACAGTCCCTTGGAGTGATCGAACCGAAGGAAGTGATTGATTTTGTCCCTTCTGACAACCCCCATTACATGAAACTTGTAACTATGGGGCAACAGCAGGACTTGTTTGGCGAATCTGCAATGAAGCTTGAGCCGCCAAAATTGAAATATAGCTATAAATTCAAGGATGACGTCGATGGCAAGGTGCACGAAAACCTCTGTGAAGACTGGGAAGCAGTAATGCTATATCTGAATTGCGAGGAAAGACGCAAGACGGGGAAATATCCTGATGAAAATACCGTTCATGGGAAGGTCAAGCAGAAGATGATGACCGACATTTTCAGGAATGGGCACGTCTATTTTATTGTGGGGTCTCATTTTCGATTTCCTACATTTATGATTGTAGGTGTTATCTATCCTAAGAAAGAGGATAAAATGCTGAAAAAATGAACAGGTAATGGGTTTTCTTGCTTTTCTGCCTTCAAAAGTAATTATCCTTTTCGAAATCCTCCGACTATTATCGGATAATTTCCAAGCTTTTCATTATACCAGCCTGCGAATTCTTCCAATTCCCTTAAGCTTGGGTTGGTAATGCTACTAGAGTAAATCTCTTTCATCAGGACCACTCTTTTTTCACAAGCCGCTCAGCAGCATAGGCCTTATTGCTGCAAAACAGATCTATTACAGTTCTTATCTTGCTTGTAACCAGCTGACCATCCTTCTTTAGGAAGTCATCCTTGTTGAGATCCTCTTCGTAAAGTTCTATGTGGGTATAGCCTTTTGGAGCCGCCCTAAGCTCACGGATTACTTTTTCATCTCTTAGGTAAACGCAGAGCGTCGGGTCCCTGAAATAGTTGTCATAATACGAAAGGGCAGTAGTCAGGCATAGCGCGCCCTTGTCTTTCAGCATGCCAAGGACTTCCTCTTTGCTCAAATTTACATCGATAGATACGTGGGGCTTCATTTTCCGGTATAGCGGAAAAAGATTGAATATGGCTGCTGCTGAGATTAGTTCATAATAACCACGGCGTTTTGCCACATAGCCTCTGGAAACAAACCAATTCACAACGCGGTTCACCAGGCTGAATGTAACATCCTCCTTTTTGCCGAGCTGGTACTGGGTAAACTTCTTCAACTCAAGTATTCCCCTTACGATTTTGTAGGTTTCCCTGCTGGTGACCTTCATATATATCACTTTTTTGTGATATTATCTATAAATAGTGATATATTTAAAGCTACCGGTTTGCCGTTATGCGCGGTCAGAAAATGTCTATGATTTTGTGATCCGCGACTCAGAACTGATGACAGACGTGCCTACCAGGCCCGTCACTGGATATACGAGTTTACGAACATGTACTCGCCGCTAACCGAATCCGGCACCCACCGCAGCTTTTGTGATGACCAGTTAGACTCGCTCCAGATGAAAGGCTTGCCGTTGAATACTGGAGTCCCGTATTTCATCCAGAATGCTGGCTGAGGCGATTTCAGATCCATCTCGCCTTTCAGATTGTAAGCCTGCTTCATCATTGATGCCGTGGCTGCCTTCGCGTCTATTGATCCGTCAGGCACTGTCTTTGGTGCGGTCGTGTTGCCGAAACCCAGGTCCCATCTGCCGTAGATTGAAAGGGGTTCGTTCGGAGCCGTGTAGGTTATGAGCGCTTTTGCCGATTCGATGTCATTCACGGCACCCATGCCGGCCAGGAATTGCGCCCGGCGTGCAGGCCTGGTTTCAATCGCCTTCAGCTCCTCGCGTATGGCCAGGGATGCGGGGAAGTTTACTCCCAGTATTACATCCTGCTGCACCAACTCGGGGTCGTACGCTTTAGAGAGGTTCTCAGGTTTCGTCTCAATAACATAATCCTTGCCTGGAGCTGATTTAAAATATGCAAAACTCTTGTAAGACATTTCCACAAGCCCGATATCCTTGGTCTTGTCGTCGTAAATCATATAGCCGTTCATGTATGTGCCGGAAGCCTCCAGCGACACCAGGTTATAGAATTCGTCTAATGAGCCTGCAAACTGCTCTGCCAGCGCAGCCCTCATGAACATCCAGAGCGCATCCACCTTTGGCTCCGTATAGGTATCATGGTGCGTTGTCTCTATGAAGAATATCCCTTTGTCATTATAGCCGAAATCCGAGAGGCTCGTCACAGTGCCCGGGCTGATCGCATTGAATGTCAGGTAGTTCCCGTTGATGTAATAGGTCAGCACCATGCTTTGGTCAAGGAAGGAGCTCCAGCTGTTGTGCGCGAGGAACGTTTCGTTAGCAGTCCGCTTTATAAACGCGGAGCATTTGGACGGGTTGTTCGTGGTATTCTGGCCCTCCTGGTTATCAATAACGTCGAATACGTCTTCAACGGCGTTGAGGAAGTAAATGTCCATGAAAGAAACTCCGCTTGTCTCATAATTTACCTTTAATTCGTCGGCAGTAAAGTAGTCCGGGCCAGGCGTCCAGTTGCCGCTGAAATCCAGATTGGCCGGTGAATCCTTTGTCGCCCCGTGATAAACGCCGAGCATCCTGAAGACAACCCGCAATATCTTCTGGCGCAGGACCGGGTCTGCGTTTTTTGCATAATTCAGCGTATAATTATAATTCTGAAGCAGCAGCTCTGCGGCCTGCTCTTTCTGGCTTTGGGTCGGCGGGATTTTCTTATACGGGCTTGCATCAGTTAGTGCGGCGGAATCCCATTCATTGTCCCGGGTTAGGGCAACCAGATCTTTCTGCAGTTTTCCCTGCACAAAACCCGCCTCGTATTCTGCCCTTAGGTCGTTTTTGTCGTTGGAAACAACGCCCATGTTGTAAGTATGGTTTTTCAGTTCAGAATATCCCATTGCATGGTCGTTCAACCTGTACACTTTGATGGGGGAATCCTGCTCTGCAGGCTTAGCCATTTGCGTGATAAGCAACACCGCGAGCACTGCCAACAAGGCAATTCCAATCAACAAGAAATTTTTGTTTATTTGCAAGCATATCACCAGTCAGGATTTGTTATCCTGCATATTTAATAAAGAGAGATATACAGAACCGTAGTTTTGTTCTTACCAGTCCCCTAAGCCCCTCACACGCTTGGCAAAACATTTCTTTTCCGTTCATCGGGGCTTCGGATCATCCGATTGCTATTTGCTGAAGAAGGGTTAAAATTATTATGCTTAAAATTTGTTATTTTTGTTTCCTATTTTTCCATAAATCGGAACATTTAAATACTATTTCCGTCATATATTACCACATGAAAAGGGGTATTAGCCAAACTATTTGGGACATGTTGAATAAACAGAAACAGCCCGAACCTCCAACTAACGGAAAGCCAGCCCCAGCTCAATCGCCAATAAAAAAAGAACTGCCAGGCGCAGGCATTATAGAGGGGCCTGTTGCGGCAACCAATGGCGGCAAAAAGGAAATATCGAGGACGCCGGTTGCCAACGTGCTGGACGAGCTAATAAGAGAACACCGCGAGGTAAAACCAAAAGAAACGCCCAACGCGATACTAAAATTTGAGATAGGCGAGTTGAAAACGCCGTTCGGCAATGTACAACTGAAAAAGGAGACGAGAAGCGCTTCCCAAATCCTGACAATAATCGTTGACACCACACAGCTTCCCCTGGAAGCAGTGGCCCTTCTGGAAAAAACCCCCTATTTTCCCTATCTGGACGGGGAGACAGTTGCAGATGTCTATGTTGTTAATATGAAAACAAGGAGCATACATAAAACAATAGTTGAGAATCCTGCCGGAAAAACAGAAAAACAAAGCGATGCTTATTTCATTCCAATTATACCCGTAAGGCATAGGGAAACGCAAGAACTCAGAAATTCACTATCATATTTTGAACTTTCAGAAGAACAAAAAATGGAACTTGATGACATTCTTGAATGCGCTGGAAGAGCAACCGGCAAACGATATAAAGTCCCAGGAGAATGATGATTGTGATGAATGTTTACAGGCCCCAAAAGAAAATTGTTGTTGCATTAAGTTTTGAAGGAGTGCTCAACAACGGGGTAAAGGAATGTGCATTTGTTTCGCTCAATGCCTACAAGAGAATGATTGACAACGGGCAGATAAGATCTGTTATTACCAAGGGTGGATTTTTCAGAAAAATACTTGAGCCTGATGAATTTATCAAGAACCCCGTTAATCCGTTGAAACCGGCAATAAAAGATAGCGCCATAGTGGCTGCATTTGTTGCGCTGAGACCGCTTGTGGCAGTTGCAGAAGACTACTACACTGTTCTTCAGGTTATAAACGTAAATCATGAAATGGCAGTCCTGCTTGGCAGCCCTAAGAATATTGATGTGTACAGATATTTCATAGACAAATTTGAGGCGCTTAAAAGCTGGCAGTCCACTGCAGAGGAACGGCAGATTTTTAAAAAGGAATTCTACGCTGAAAGGGAAAGGATAAAGCAAGTCAGCTATGAGAAATGGCTCAGCCTCCAGGAGCCATACAAGGAAACGATAGAGCAGCTGCGCGCACTTGCAAAGACCCGTGAATTTGAAAGCGGGGAGCTTGCAAGGGGTTTTGAGCTTTACTATCTTTCAGCAAAAGACGAAGGTTCCATAAAGGAACTTTGCAATTTTTACACAAAATTCGGCCACCTGCTTGATATCGAAGTCGGGCAGGAGCGCGGCGCTGCTGGAATAGGTGAAAACGTTCAGGTAGAAGTCCTGCGGGCAGAATTCCTCCAGCGCCTTAGCAACTGCATCGTGCATCCTGACCATATCATCGGGTTAAAGAAAAACCCAGGCGGGGACAAACTCCTTGGAATGAAAGGGATAACAGAAGAGCAGGGCGTTCCTCCGGCCCAGGTATGGAACGTAAATGACAGGCTGGAAAAGCCTGAAGAGATAAAAAGGCTCAAAGATGCAGGTTTTGTAAACCAGTTCATATTAACAGGCGGCTATGCCTTCCCATGGGAATATGATGAGGCTCCAAGATATGGCGTGCATGTTCTCCAGAGGCCGCATATGGCAGTGATACTCTCAACCATTGCAGGCCTTGCCGGGTTCTAATCAAAAATCAGCAGCGCTTTTGTTTCTTTGAGTTGCCGTCAAACTTGTGAATCAGGTAACCGTTTGATTTGTTATAATTGGCAATCTGGATTTCGAATCTTGTGATGCCGGCAAGCTGACAATCCCCCCGGATCCGTTAATCCCGCCTAAAAGGAAAATGTTCGCTCTTTTTCGCGTCTCTCGCAGAGACTTTCAGTGCCTCATCAAAACTAAGCACGCCCAGTGACGCGTCAAAGTGAGGCAGGTCAATAAGCCTAGGATCCCTGACTGTATTGCCCTTATCATTCAGAGGTTCTAAAGAGATCATTGGTTTTTCACTGCCAACCGATAGGCCAAAGTGGACTGGAAGGGAACGGCTTACTGCTGCCAGTTGCCTGGCTGCCCTTGTTTCTTCCAGATTAAGTTCACCATCCAGCAGTCCGATAGGCGTATACGGATTTTGAAGATGACCCCCGGTAACCGAACCGCCCACCAGCTTTTCTTCCTGGCCGGTGTGTATGCCTTCCCTGTAGCCTCGCTTCACCAGAAGGTGGAGCATCCTATCTTTTAGTCCGTGGTAGGCTTGTCTTTCTGCAGCAGGTATAAGTTGATAACTATCGGAGAGGAATGTCCTCACGACAAGCATGAGGCTTAGCTCGCGGCCGGGAGTTCTGCTGTCGAATATTTTTTCGATTAGTAGCTCAACGTCGCGGAATTTTTTCGGTCCTGAAGTTTTTTCAGCAATCCGCCTAAGCCTGGTAATAAGCAGGGTCTTTTCTAGAGTTGCCATAAGTGCATATTTGTATGGATTGATTTATAAAATTAGGTGTTGCGGGAAAATAAAATAGAAAAAGAAAAAACTAGGTTACGCGGTAGGTGCACATGTTCTGCCCGTTGCAGTAGAACCCGCTGCAGCACTGCTCATCGCTAGTGCAGTACGAAGTAGAGCAGGTGGTGCACACGTAGTTCGCGCTGCAGTAATAGTTGCTGCAGCATTCGGTCGAGCTTTTGCACGAACCGCCTGAGGTCTTGCAGGTCTGCGAGCCGCAGATGCCGTTAACGCAGCTTAGGCCTGAGCAGCACGTATTCGCAGTCGGACTGCAGGTTGCTCCTGTGTCGCCGCAGGTCTGTGTTTTGGTGCAGACCAGGTTGTCGCTGCAGTAGTAGCCTGAGCAGCAGTCAGCCGTTGAAGTGCACGAGCCCGTAGTCTTGCATGCCTGGATACATACGCCATCCCTGCATAGGCCGCTGCAGCAGTCCTTGCTGGCACTGCACTTGTTGCCGTTATCCAGGCACCTCTGGGAATTGCACGCGCTATTAAGGCAGAAGAGCCCTGAGCAGCAGTCGCTGTCAACGCCGCAGTACTGGCTTGTTCCTGCGCACTGTTGAGCCGGAGTGCAGACCATGTTGTCGCTGCAATAATAGCCTGAGCAGCAGTCTGACTGGCCGCTGCATTGGCCTGACTTCTTGCAGCTTGCGCCGCATACGCCATTGATGCACTGCGATCCGTTGCAGCAGTTGCCATAATTCATGACCATGGCAGTTGCCAGGTTTGTCGGTCCGGCACCGCACATCTGCTCGTTCTGCACGCAGGTTCCTTCGCGGCTGCAGTAGCCGCTAACGCACTGGTAGCCTTCGCAACAGTTGCCGTAGAATGTGGATTGATTCGGTACGAGCGCTGTTATAGTCGTTGACGGCCCGTAGCCGCATCTCTGGTCAGAACCAACGCACTCGGATGGCGGCTGACAGATGCCGTTTACGCAGCCGTTTTCGCAGCATTCGCTTGCCGAGGTGCAAGTGCCGCCTGTCTTGACGCAGGTCTGAAGCCTGCATGCGCCGTCTATGCACTGGTATCCCTGGCAGCAGGAACCATAGTCTGCCTGTGGAATATTGGCAGCGGTGAAAATCTGCGGACCGTTGCCGCAAGGCTGGTCCTGCAATTCGCAGTTATTCGAAGGCGGCTGGCATGTTCCGCGTATGCATGCCATGCCTTCGCAGCAGCTGCCCCGGTAGGCCGAAGCGTCGAAGCGGTAGGATAGCGTGGTAAGCGGCGTTCCGCTGAAGCCACAGGTATCGCCCTGCTGCAGGCATTCGCCGCAGGTCTGGTTGCCGCAGGTAGGACATTCCTTGTCAACGCAATAAACAGACGTATAGCAGATAACATCCTTCCTATTGCCATTCGGGTCTGTAAACGTCGTTACCTCTCCTAACTGGCCAGGCAGGGCAAGAGTCTTGCCACTGGCATCCTGCAGGATGGTAGTCTGGTTTATGTACGTCCCCTTAGACGTTCCGAAAAGAGTTAGCTTGGAGCTGCAGCCTGGTCCTAAAAAATAAAACAGGGAAAACATAATCCCTGCACCAAGAAGCAATCCCAATAGCAGTAAAATAAGTCCACTAAATCCACCGCCTTTGACGACGGTCGCTGTTTGTGAAATCTCGGCCATAGAGCCACCGGAAAAACAATACAAACAATCATTATAATGGTATCGAAAAATAATGAGAGAGAAAAAAAACAGAATAGTACGGATTAGTACACTTCCAGGTAGCGGTCGAGCTCCCACTGCGTAACTTGCAGCCGGTATTCGTCCCACTCTGCGGTTTTCGCCTCGATGTACTTCTTGTGGATGTTTTCGCCTAATGCTTCCTTCACCAGCGCGCTTTTCTTCATTTCGCCAAGCGCGTCCCATAGCGAATAGGGCAGTTGGCGGATGCCTAGTTGAGCGAGTTTCGCATTGTCGAATTCATAAAGATCTTCTTCAACTGCAGCAGACGGCTCCAGCTTGTTCTTCACGCCATCCAGACCTGCCTTAAGCATTACTGCAAAGGCAAGATAGATGTTGCAGGATGGGTCAGGGCAACGCAGTTCTACGCGCGCTGCTTTTGGCTTATCCTTGTGGATGGCAGGCACGCGGATTAATGCCGAGCGGTTCGTAGTCGCCCAGCTTATGTAAACCGGCGCCTCATAACCCGGCGTGAGCCGCTTGTAGGAATTCACTAGGGGCGAAGTAATCGCAGACATGGAACTGATATGCTTTAGCTGGCCTGCGATGAAATGCCTTGCCATCTGGGATAAATTGTATTTATCGCTGCCATCGAAAAACAGGTTGCTATCTCCCTTGAAAAGGCTCTGGTGCACATGCATGCCCGTGCCGTTTATGCCTGCAATTGGCTTGGGCATGAACGTAGCATGCAAACCATGCTTCTGCGCTACAGCTTTAAGCACAAATCGCATTGTCGTCGCATTATCTGCGGTGCGAAGCGCATCGCCGTACTTGAAATCTATTTCGTGCTGGCCCGCAGCCACTTCATGATGCGCTGCCTCCACCTCAATGCCGAATTTTGCCATGGCAACAGTCATGTCCCGGCGCACTTCATAGGCCTGGTCCATGCTCAAATCAAAATAGCCGCCCTGATCATGCGGCAAAGGCAGCAGCTTGCCGTTTTCCTTCCGGAAAAGGAAGAACTCCAGTTCCGGCCCGGTGTTGTAGTGATAGCCCAGCTCAGCAGCTTCCTTCATGGCTTTTTTCAGGATGTAGCGCGGGTCGCCTTCAAACGGCTTACTGTCCGCAGTGTAAATGTCGCAGATGAATCGTGCCGTATTGCCCTCTGGCGAATTTAGCCATGGGATAACAGCATAGGTGCCTGCATCCGGCTTGAGAAACATATCACTCTCATGGATGCGCGCAAAGCCCTCTATGGATGAGCCGTCAAACCAGGTGCCGTATTCCAGCGAGTCTTCCAGCCGCGCTGCAGGTATGGTGACATTCTTCACAACGCCAAAAAGATCAGTGAACTGCATGTTTATGAACTTCACGTTGTCTTTTTCTACCCGTTCAAAAATTTCCGTGTTTCCAGACATTTTACCCCCTCCAAATTTCCTTGTGTTCATATTTTTCCTGGCATTTATAATGTTTTGCAGAAATTTTCCAAACAAATGAACGGAAAGATTAAAAATATAACGCACAAAAGCTCAGCAAAGGGAGGCGAATTGGAATGAAAAATGAACAGTTGGATGCTACGGATAGGGAGATAGTTACTGAGCTGAGAAAAAACTGCCGCGGTTCCTATAGGGAGCTGGCAGGCCGCATAGGCATGAGCCCCGCAGCGCTGATAGAACGCATAAAGCGGCTGGAAAAAAGCGGCGTGATAAAAGCCTACGTGGCAAGCCTTAATCATCTGAAATTAGGCTATGAATTCATGGGCCTGGTGCAAATAGCAATAGAACCCGGCCACATACTGGATGCCCAGGAAAAGATAAGCAAACTACGCGGCATCTATGCGGTTTACGACGTTACTGGTGAATATGATTCCGCGGCAATAGTACTGGCCAAAAACAGAAATGAATTCAGCGCGCTGATTAAGAAGATATTAGGCACACCGCATGTCAAGCGCAGCAATACGAATATCATCCTGAACGTGGTGAAAGATCCGTTCACGTTCAATGAGATTTAGAGCCGTTCTCGAATGCGTGGATAATCTTGCCGTAGGCAGTGCGGATCATTTCGACTTCGTCCCTGTGCACATAGTCGCTGACATAAAGGTAGTGCGCTGCCTTACCGTACTCGGCAACCTCATGCCACGCAGTAGTACGAAGCTGAATCTCGAAGTTACTAAGCCCGTCGCTAGTAGGGTAAACGTCATCGTGAAAGCTTGTGTAACCCCTTGCCGTTGCCTTGAATTTGGAATCAATCGAATAGCGGCCGAAGGCACCGATGTTCATTTTCGTTTTGGTCAGCACCAGAAGAAGGTCGTTTATATTTTTCATAATCTTCATGAGCTGTTTAGTGCTCATCTTGTCCACGTCATGACCATTGCATTTGTGCACTATCACCCTCAATGCAACAAGGTCGTTGAACCGCTTGGATATATCGAAACTTAATAGGGAGTCTCTTTGTATGTCCTGTTGCGCATCAGAATCAACGCCATTCTTCTCCAATGCCATCATCATGTTGGCTAGCTTCTTCATCTGTTTTCCCGGATGCTTATGCAGCCTGAGTTCAACCGTAGCCTCGATACCCATGGATTTCAACGACTCACGGAAGGCGTGCCTGAGGCTCTTGACTATCAACTGCGTGTTGCGCAGCCTTTCCTGCAACCCAACATCAGCAAGCCGGGCTTTAATGAATTTGTAAATCACAGGATGATTGATGTGATGAGCGTCTTCTAGGATATCGCCGGCAAGCGACGGATAACCAAGAAGCTCTGCCAGCTGCGGAAGCAGCGATTCGCCGAACCTTGCGCTGTTGCGCATAACGCGCTGCGCCTCGGCATCAGATGCATAATAACGGAATAGGGGGTCATGGTCCTTGTTAATGAAACGATAGGTCTCCGATTCGGTAACGTGCGTCACGGCCATGTCTACGAGCACCGCCGGCAGCGCCAATGGCGGCCTGTCGTTATTAAGAAGAGGGATTAATTCTGAAACGCTCTCCCCGTGCCTGATGACTTTTGTCATGAGACAAAACTTGTTCAACTCATCACGCACATCAACGAACTGCAATGGCTGCGGCAGGACGATTTTCGTATCCATTATGGCGTCTGATTCCAGCGTGTGGTACAGCAGCACCTGCGAAATGATGTAATGCATCCTGGCCAGTTCCTGGTCCGGGCCAGGTTTGTTCAGCAACTGCGGCCTGACCATGCCGACCTGGATAGCTCTTTGCAGCACCTGGCGGCTGTGATCGTAGAGCAACAGCTCACCATGCTTTTTGAAGAAGTTTCTTGCGATAAGCGTGCTCTGCCTGGACGTACAATTTTTTTGCTGAGCACAATTTATATTATCCATGATAATACATTCTCTCAAACAGTTTAAAAAGCTTCTGCTGACGGTACTCGGCAAGCTAGAACGAATAATAGATGTACTTTGCCTTTTTCAGCTCGGCGATATTCTTGCTGCCGGTAAGGAATGCGGCGACTTTCATCTGCTTGTGCCACGTCGTAAGCTCCGCATCCAGCTTCTTTTTCATCAAAGCAGCCAAAAACGGCTGGGCTGCTCCAACCATGTCTGCACCGATGGCTACTGCCTTAGCCGCGTCTATACCGCTGCGCACGCCGCCACTTGCTATTATAGGCAATAATCCTTTGCACATGAATACGGAATCAACGGTGGAAATGCCCCATTCTTCAAAGCCAGGCACTGCCTTGCCGCGCATGTATTCTATCTTGCTCCAGGACGTGCCTCCAGCGCCTGATACGTCAATCCACTTGACGCCTACTGCCGCTAATTTTGCAGCAACTTCAGTGCTTATGCCTGCGCCGGTTTCCTTGACTACTACTGGAACGTTAAGACGGGCAACGGTTTTTTCTATTGCCGCAAGTACGCCGAAGAAATCCACATCGCCTTCTGGCTGGATGACTTCCTGCAGCGGGTTAAGATGCACTGCCAGCGCATCTGCATCCACTGCCGATACAAGAGTTTCAATCTGAGTAGTTGAATATTTCTTAAGCTGGGCTGCGCCGATGTTTGCCAGCAGCGGAATGTCAGGAGCAACGTCTCGTACTTTATATGTGGCAACAGCAGCTGAGTTCTCAAGCATGGCCCTTTGCGAACCAAGGCCTAAAGCAATCTTATGCTTTTGCGCTGCCGCAGCCAGCTGCCTGTTAATCGCAGCTGCTTTCGGATAGCCGCCGGTTATTGCAGAAATAAGCAGCGGCATGGAAATCTTTCTGCCTAGGAAATCTGTTGCCAGGTTAACTTCATTTAGCGAGCATTCAGGCAGCGCATTGTGCAGCAGCTGCACGCGCTCAAAACCGGCTGAAATGCAGTACTGGCTCTCTTTGCGGAGGGACATTGAAATATGATCGGCTTTTCTTTTTGGCAGGCTCACTTTTTCACCTAGCAAGAGGATACTTCTCCATGTACATCTGCGTCTGCAGCACGATTAGGAATGGCAGCAGCAGTATGGCATTAATCAGCATGACAAAGTACTGGGAGAACAATCCGGGGAAAATGAAATCGCCGAAAACCTTGGAAACAATAAGCAGCACGCTGCCGACCAGCAGCCAGGCGATTATCATCTCAGGCTTGCGCACCGCAAGCCGCATGGAGCGGGCTATGGCCTCGTCTATGCTTGAATTGTCAATGACAACCGCAGGCGCAATATAAAACAGCAGGAATGATACCACAAATGAGAACAGCGGGTAGAGCAAAGCGCCAAACGGAATATCAAAGTAGGCGATGAGCAACTGCACTATGAAATTCAGCAGCAGAACGAATGTAAGGATGTAGAATATCTTCATGGCATGCGTCTGCATGGCAGAAAACATCTCCTGCGTAGTTTCGTTAAGCGTCCTTTTCGAGCGGACGATGATGTTGATGTTAACTATGGTATCGGAAATGATGAACATGGCAAAGAAGTAGGCCACTGATACGAGAATAACGTCTATAACGGAAAACTCCGGAAGGCTTCCGGTGCGGACCAGAAGCCCGCCTGCTGCTAAATACGTAGGCGCCGGCACCAGCAGCGGCACCAAAAATGCGACGAAGAATGGCACTGAGAAAAGAGCTATGAGAAGGATTTTCTTAAGGTAGAAATCCGCTGAATACTCAAAAACTCTTTGAAGTTCACTTGCCATAAAAATCATCTCCCATGAGAATTTATAATGCTACTTGCCTACGCGCTTCACCTGGCCTATGCTGTTGTTCTTCAGTACGTTCACCAGGTAGTAGTAGGTCGCATTGCCTGAATTCCAGGTAACGGTCCAGCCGCTGGATATTTCTGCTGCATTCGGTTTGGCATTGGGGAAGCTGCTGATGTACTGGCTCACTTCCTCAGTGCCTACAAAAGTGTGTGACGCTATAACTGCCTCTTCAGGAAATACTAAAATGCAGCTTGGCGTGGTGCAAACCTGGCAGTTTGACGTAATCACCTCAGGCGGCTGCGGAACGAAATTCTGCACTGGATAATTATAGAATATGTGCATTCTTTCCGGACAGGGCGTACCCTGCTGCTTGGTTACCTTTGCCTTGATTTCAAAATATTTCTCTCCTGCTGAGTTAGTTAGCGGGCGGACGTTTATTATCTCCGCATCTGCGCCCAGGTATTTGGCGCGTAAATCCTCAAGAACGAACTTGGTGGCATCTGCCTCGGCCATCGGAGTTTTGAACATTTCAGCTACTTTTACAATTGCGATGATGGCTATTACCAGCAGCACTAGAAGCAAGATTTCCCTTTTTACCATGCTAACACAACCCAGGAAATTCTTTTATTACTTCTCTTTTAGCAGAATGATGGCTTCGGCGATATCTCCGCTGGTTTTTTGCAGCGCCTGCTTCGCTTCTTCCTCGCTACAGCCAGCCTGTTCAGCAACCATCTTGACATCTTCGGCCTTTATGCCCTCTTCAAATGACATGTTGCCGCTTATCTGCAGCGACTTCTGGCCGCGCATGTCTACTTCTACCACGTCTGGCTCAGTAACAATGTAGCGTCCGTCTTCTACTTCTATGATGACCCGTTTGGCTTCTATCTTGCGTGACGTGATGCCCATCTGGCGCATCATCTGGTCCATTTTTTTCGGGTCCATGCCACCAGGCAGCATGAAATCACTTGAATATTTCCTGGCGTTCGGACTTGCGCACTTCCACACGCCTCATCTGCGTTATCTGCTTGAGCCGCGTGAAAAGCTTGGACGAGAACCTGCCGTAGAGCAAATCCTGGAAAAGTTCGTCGAACGTGAGTGCCTCGCCGTTTTTCTTTACCTCTTCCACCAGAGCCTTGCGGATATTGCGGCGCGTATTCTCGCTGACGCGAGCGCCGGTTACTGCAATAACTTTCAAACGCACATTTTCGCTGTCCTTGGTTTTGACATCGATTACTTCGTGGATAAGCGACTTGTCGCGGCGTGCGAATGTCTTTATGTAGGATGGCGCGATCTCGTGGCCAATCAGCTTGGTGTGAGCATTATTGCCCTTCACTTCAGTCACGCGGAAAAGCATATTGGTGAACATCGCCATCTGCGAGTTCTGGTTCATGCCCAACTCCATCAGGCTTCTCTTGATGATGCGGTCCTTGAGGTTATCCTCTTCGCTGGATACCACTTCGCCCAGTTCCTTGCTTTCAAGAGACGTGGGTGCGAGCGCGATGTACCATTTCTTGGATTTCCATTTATCGACTACTTTTGTTCCTTTTTTACCTGCCATCATATCCCTCATTTAACTAGCAGTTCCGCCTGTTCCGGGTCGTACTTCCAGTTGGCTGGAATGACCTTTTTCGTCTTCAGGTAACCTGCAAGCCGGTTGATTTTGGAAACTATATGAAGATATTTAGTTTTGTTGTGCACGTCCTTTTTGGCAGACTTCAGGTGCCTGTATACGCTCACCGAGCGCTTTATCAGGTCCAGGAAATCAGCCGGATAGGCCGTTGCCACCGAATTCTGCTTTAGGAATGCAGTGAGCTTCATGCCCAGGTAAGGCCGAGCTTCCGGAACGCCGTACTTGTCCCTGAGGACCAGTCCGATTTTCGCCGGTGCAACGCCTTCCTTTGCCATCTTTATGATGACCTCTTCCACTTCCTTCTTGTCGGCCTTAACCCAGTCTGGGTTGACCTTTGCCTTTGGCAGTTTTCTGCCTGACTTTCCCTTTTTCCCTGAATGCAATCTTGCCATAAAAAACCTCTTTGTTTTTTATAATTGACCGAATCGTCGGTCAACGCTATTAATTCACCTTTACGTTAGTATAACTCTTCAAGTAGTTGGTTAACAACAAAACGGATTTATATCTATGTGAGAGTTGGCTTTTTAATTCTATGTTTTCAGCGAACGTCGTTGGATGGCCCGTAGGCACGAAGATGGGATCAAAACCAAAACCGCTTTTGCCGCGCGGCTTTTCAACTATGCTGCCCGGGCAGATGCCGCGGAAATGGGCAGTAGTCTTACCGTCTGTGAATGAGATTACTGTTTCGAAACGTGCGCTGCGTACTGCTTCTCCTTCAAGCAGCTTTAGCAGGCCTTTGTTGCCAATCTTACTCTGCGCCCACGCCGAGTAGGTGCCGGGAAAGCCGTTTAATGCATCTATGAACAGGCCGGTGTCTTCGACGAAAACCGGCTTTTTCAGCTGGGCGTAGGCTACGGCAACGGCTTCGTCTGCTATTTCTGCCAGCTCGTCTGAGCGGATTTCATTATGTTTGAATGGAAAATGCTTGAGCTGCACAGACGGCGCATTTTTGGCGAAAAACTTCACAGTCTCACGGAATTTGTGCTCATTGCCTGTAGCAAAGAAAATCTCCATTATTTGCCTTCGGCGTGAATTTTATTAATGCTTGCGCCCAGCAGCAGGGCAAACAAGGGTTTTTAAATACAACATCACAATATATATACTACCACTATTTAGAAAAGATGATGGTGAACATTTATGGCGGAAATGAAAAATGGAGGCCCGACTGGAAAAGGCCCGGAAAATGTAGGGAAGAAAAAAGAGATTAGGTTCACATTCGGCAAGAAGATTGATCCAAAGACAGAAGGAAAGCTGGGCAGGCCGGAACTGCAAATGCAGATTGACTTCATGGAGGCTGTAAGCAATAATGACACGGCCCGGGCAAAGGAACTGATGGAAAAGGGCGTGTATCCGAACCTCGTAGACG
>JAZDDV010000036.1:0-30212 GCA_043809425.1 Microcaldota archaeon
ATCCCCTGGATACTGGATAAGCTTGCCCGTCATGGCTGGTGGGGAGCAAGGCACACGAGCTTTGACAATATTCCAAAGGGCACTCCACAGCATATGAGAAAGACAATAAAGAATGCGGCCGAGCAACTGATCAAAGAAGGTTATCTTATACAAAAACCTACTAGTTATGGCTTGGAAGTAAGTTTGAATTTTAGCAGAAAGAATGAGATTTTTGACATTATAGAAGCATGGAAGTTGAAAAAGTAAGAAAATTACACTTTCAAGCGCTGTTGTTTTGGCACCCGCAATTCGCTGCTAACCGGTTTGAAATGTGTCAGGAATTCCTTTAGCTTACCTTTCGTCTCCGCATCCATCTGGTAGGGCTTCTCCTTGAAATCGCCGGCTGAAAGCGGAACGATATTAACATTGTACTTGTCCATAAAAAAGCCCATTATGGGGTCGCTCCTGATTTTCCTTACGATCATACTGGCTTCGGTCGCATCCCGCCCTATGGCGAAATACGTGCCAATGCCCAGATGCCGTATGGAATAGTACGTTCCTGCAAGCTGGTAGGGGTCAAACGGAGAATACGGCCTTGCAAGCCCTACACCGCTTACGGAGAACACCTGGCCTGCCTGGTACTCGGTAACGTCCTTTACATATCCCCTATCGATTGCAGTTTTTATTGCAAGCGCCTTTGCGCCTGGAATGTCCGGAGCCTGCATCACGCCGACTACTGGGTTTTGCTTCTCGCCCTTCTTTACGATATAGGGACTATCTGCCGGTATTACTCCGCCTTCGATTACTCTCCTTATAGCCAAATAGATATGATCGAGCACGCCGGTGACATGGTTATTTTCATCAACGCGGAAGTAGCGGTATTCCGGATAGTTATTTACTGCCGCGGTTATGTGAATTATCAAATGTGAAAGATGCGGGTTTTTCTCTATGGCCTCTCTCAATATCTGCTTTTGTCTTACTGCATGTAACTTGAGATCGTCTATGCTTCTCACAAAATCATTTGCCACTACGCCATTGTAGCCGTAGTACTTGGAGAGCATAACCTTCAGCGCATCCAGCGAGTCTATGGGGAAGGATACTTTCTCTCCGCGCTCATGGTCAAAATAAGAGAACTGGAGTGCTTTGCTGCCCTGCATCTCTCTTATCATTTCTTCCCATACGCCGGCAGCGCCAAGCATGCCGCAGTTGTAGGGCGAATTAGGATTTATGGTTATTTCAGTGGGTGAAAAAAGATTTCCCGTAGCATCAGTAACAAGCCTTGCGTCACCGTGGGTTGATATGTTTATGAAAATTCTAAGCGGTATCATTCCGGCTTCACGTTCACCTTTGGTGACTTCTCCGAAATAAAGAGCATCGCCGTATTTCTGTCCGGCGTAGTAAATCTTCTTGTGGATTGCCACGTTCACTTCTTCCTTTATGTCGCGGGTGATGAACGTGCCTGCAGAGCTTATCCGGCTGTAGTCTATCGCTATGCCCTGCTCCCTATATTTTTCAATGATAATATCCTTGACAGCACTATAAAGAGGACCGCCTTCGCGGGCGTCTGAGCAGCCGATATTAATTACAAAATGAATCTCTTTGACTGGAGTTTCAGCTTCCATATTTACACCTGATTGTTTTTTTCCGTTCTGTCTGTAAACTTTTTTTTCCGATTCTATCGTCTTACGTATTTTACTTTGTTTGTTAGTGTTTTAAAATCTATCTCTGTGGAGGTTTTTCATTTAGTTGCACGGTCTTTTCACAAGAGTGCAGATTGCACCAAACCGGTGCAACGTAAACCCGAATCTTTCATAGAGCAGCAGCGCCGGATTTGTCGCCTTTACTTTGAGATAAATCCTCTTTTCGCTCACTGCGGAAATCTCCTCTACCTTTTCCATTAGCATGCTGCCATTGCCGCTGTTGCGATAGTCATCGTCAACTCCTATGCCCTTCAGCACATAGCGGTCGTCGTACTCTGACATGTGCAAAAAGCCGACGATTTTGCTGCCGTAGATGGCCACGAAAAACAAATCGTCCTGGCTCACCGTAATATGGGCAGCAGGGAAAAGTTTTTTTATCAGCGGAAGCACGACTGGGAAATTTTCCGGCCCTACTTCGCGGACATAGCACATCATAGATAGATGAATTCAACGTATGTGCTTTTATTACTTACTTCCACGAACACGCACATATTGTCTTTGGCTGCAGGAACTTTGATAAACACAGTTCCGTGCTGCTCTGTGGTGCCGATGTTTTCATGGATATGAGCGAATAAGCATAAACGCGGCTTTTTCTTGTTTACGAGCTTCAGCAGCGATTCGCTGCCTGATGGCACGCTACGCGCCAGGTCAAAATAACCCTTGGGCGGACAATGTAGAAGCAGGATGGTATTCTTATCTATTTTCAGCTTTCCTGCCTGCTCTTCAATCTGCTGCTCGCTTAATTCTCCGAAAGTGCCGAATGGCGTGGGGCAGGAATAGCCAAAGCCGACGAGGTTAAGGCCTTCAGCCAGTTCAAGCCGCTTCCCATGGATAAAGTTCTTCTGTGTTCTGTAGAAATCATTTACGGCAGCAGAATCCCAGTTGCCTGGAACAAAATAAGCATTGGAAAATGCAGCTAGCGCTTCCTCTGCAAATGAAACGCTGCGGGAAATGTCGCCGCCTATTAGAACGTAATCAGGCTTTAGCCGCTCTGCATAGGCCTTCAGCTTTTCCAGCGCCTGCTCTTCCTCATGCAGGTCTGAAAAAACAAGCAGCCTCATGACATCATTCCTTTGGAGTGTAAGTCACTTCGTTGACCCGATCCTCGAAATCACGCTTGAGCTGCGCGGCAATGAAGTTCTTGGTGAATGCGTCTGCCTTTGCCGCAATCGCTATCTTGTTTGCCAGTGCGCGCGCAATCTTGCCACGAATCTGCTTTGGCGCGTTGGATATCTTCGCATGCTGGAAGATAAGGCCGTGCTTCGGCGGTGCGATGTTCCTGTTCTTAAGATGCTTGAACAGCGCTTTTTCCGCGCCAAGGACTTGAATGGTACTGGAAGGCATTTTCGCAAGCCTTTCCAGCGAGCCTGTATGCGCAATCAACTTGGCAGCGATGTCTGCGCCTGCCAATTCGGAAATATTCGGTGCGATTTCCTTTGCCAGTTCTGTCTGGTACTTTTCAAACTCGTCCAGCAACTGGTAGAGCGTGATTATCTGGTGGCCAAACGTCTTTAGCTCCTGCAAATCCTTCGGATTAAGCTTAGCGCCTAAACTGCGGCCTGCCATGGCAACAATCTCCTGGGCCTTGGTTGCGCCAACCAGCAAACCAAGCTGCTCTACAGACATGTTACTCCGGTCAATGGCCACAGCCACTTCCACGTATTTTCTCCGATCCTCGAGCTTGAACTCGGGAAAATAAATCTCATACCAGCTTTCGAATCGTTCGGTCAGCTGATTAATGATCTTGTGCATCTCTTCCATGGTTTTGGCAACGCCGCTCAGAACCATGTCCCGGCTCATGAGCGCGTTCTGCACTGTCTCGCGCGACCTGCGCATGAACTTTTCCCTTAGTGCTGAACCTGGCTTGTCTCCGTAGGATTTTCCTGAAGACTCTTCGGACCTGCGTCCTTCCGGCCTCCTGCCATAGGAACCTTCAGGTCGCCTATCTCCTTCTGGCCTTCGCCCATAGGAGCCTTCCGGCCTTCTCCCGTACTGACCTTCCGGTCGTCTGCCGTATTGGCCTTCTGGACGCCTGCCATCCCGACCTTCCGGCCTTCTGCCGTACTGTCCTTCGGGTTTTCTTTCGCCTTCCCTTCTTTCAGATGAGAATCTGTTTCTACTTGAGCTAGTGTGCGGATTCATGAAGGTATTTTAAAGATATACCAATTAAAAACATTTCCGCAAGTAAGAAAGGTACCTACAATTCAACTGGGAAGCTTTTTTCAATGGGCCCGTAGCTCAGTTGGTTTAGAGCGACGGTCTTATATGGCCTCATCTAAAACATTTCCAAGGGGTCTTGGAAAGCCGTAGGTCTGGAGTTCGAAGCACCTCTTTTGGGGAGGCCTAAATGGCTGCACCAGAAAGAGGGCGAAAATCCCCACGGGCCCATTTTTTTCTTTCTGGTTACGTCTAGCAGTACGGATAAAAAGAATTATTTTGGAATAAGTCAGCCGCTGGTCTGTGGTTTAAGCGAGTGACCTTTTGCCCTGAGATCATTACCTATTAAAGTCTCCTTCAAGAACATGCCAGCTCTCTTGCAGACATCCATCGCTTCCCTAAGAAGACCTGCTTCGTACAGAACATCAGATGCCTTGCCCGCCTGACCCTTGGTTTCGAGAAACCTTGCCTTCTCAAGAACTTGCGCGAGCTTTTCCCCTGCTTTTTCGCCAACGGAAAGATCTGGCTTTGCAGCTGCCGGGCCGCCGGAATTTTGACTTCGGTAGATAATTACACCACAAACCATATCAAACCACCTAATAATATAGTGTTTCGAAGTGTTTATAAATATGTTGTTTTGTGGTTATATCTATTTAACTCCACTTATTTATTACTGATTGCTGTAAATAGATGCATGAAAAGATTGTTCATAATGCTTTTGGTGTTTTTGCTGTTTTTCGGCTGCACGCAAAAGGAAGCAAAGCCGCCTGCGCCGCCGCCCATCACCTACCTGACTTTTACAGACGGCACGATAGTTTTCCAGTATCCGAAATGGCCTGACATGCCTCCGCAGCAGGGCATGTTCCTGGCAAAGAACAATCTTAGCTGTTTTTTCACAGCCGCCAGCTATCCGCTGCCCCCTTCTTTTTTCGAGCAGCTGCTCAAGGCAAACAGCCAGAGTTTCTCATCAGACGGCAAATATGCTGATTATACCATTGGCATCGGAGAGCAGGCTTTCAAGGGACGCAGCCGGCTGATTTACTGTGATTACAAAACCTATGCGATTTCCATTGCCTGCGTAAACACAAAACCAGATGCCGGCATGCTCTCATCGGCAACCTGCAAGAAACGCCAGCTGAATACAAAACCAAAGCTTGGCCTGATAGCAAATCCGCCTAATAATGACATTACGAAATTCACAGAAACCATACGCGATGCCAGGACCAACGGCGTGGACGTGCTCTACTGGTACTTTTCCTGGGCAGACCTGGCAGACAACTGGACGGTCTCGGACATTCTCATGCCGATGCTTTCGCATGAGGGAAGAACGGCCATAGTGATGGAAGCCATACATACGAACACGCTGGGCAGATATCCGTCCAAATACACTTCGTTTGACCAGCCTGGCTTCAAGGAAGACTATGCTGCGTTCTCAGTTGCCTTTGTGAAACGCTATCACCCGGACTACTACTTCCTGGGCAATGAAGTGGATGATTATTTTTATACGCACAGGGAGCAGCTGCCTGCTTTCAAGGAACTGCTTCGTTACACAAGGGAGAAGATAAAACAGGAAAGCCCAACTACGAAAGTCGGTTTCACGGCAACGTACCATGATGCAATAAAGAACAATGATACGGACATTATACAGAATTTGGCAGAGGATGCAGACATCATCGGCTACACTGATTACGGCGCGCATGATTTGTTCGTATTTGACAATGTTTCGCGCGGCATTGAATACCTTGACGGCCCGAAAACTATTGTTCCAGGCAAGCCCTACGCAATTGTAGAGGCAGGCTGGAGCACTTCTGCAGTGCTTAACTCAAGCGAAGACAAACAGGCAGATTATGCGCGCGGATTTTTCGCCTATCTTAACAACACTGATGCAGAGTTTGTCAACTGGTTTAACCTGCATGACGACACAGACTGCAGCGCTGTTGCCGGCACATTCCTGACAGAATCGCCACAGCTCAAGGGCGATGCCGAGTTTCTGGGTATTTTCAAGGAATTCCTCTGCAATTTCGGGCTTAAGAAGGCAGATGGCACTCCGAAAAAGGCATGGCAAGTGTGGCAGGAAAACACTGCCTAGAATTCGCCCAAACTCTTCTGGCCTTTCCTGCTTTCCAGCCGTTCCACGCGCACGCCAACGCGGCGGACTGGCACGCTTGCTTCGGCGAAAAACTCCCTCAACAGCTCAATTACTACCTTGCGGATTACTTCTCCGTCGCGAGTTGGCTGCGGCAGCGTTTTCGAACGGGTATGTGCGCGCATACCACTATCTATAATATTGATGCCAATCACGCGACAAACCAGATTCTCCTGCTCCAGCGCTGAAACAATATCAGCAATCAGCTCTTCTACGTCTACTGCTTCCAGGCTTTCAGCCGGCTCTTTCAGCGTTTTTATCCTGCTGAACTGCTTCTGCTCCTCTGCGTTGGCCACTACCGAGTTATCTATGCCGTGCGCATATTCGAAAAGCATGCCTGCTGCGTTTTTGCCAAGCTCCTCTGCTAATAAGCCTCTGTCAGTCATGCGCAATTCCGCAATCTTCCGGATGTTTTTTGATTGAAGATACTGATTTGTCTTCTGGCCTATGCCTGGAATTTTGTCCACATCCAATGGATCAAGGAAAGACTGGACGGCAACAGGCGAAACTACCGTGAGCCCGTCTGGCTTTTTGAAGCTTGCAGCCATTTTGGCAATAAGCTTGTTAGGTCCGACGCCTACGGAGCAGGTAAGACCGAACTTCTCCACCAGCTCGCGCTTTATTTTTTTGGCCAGCTCTTCCGCAGCGCGATAGCTACTGCTGATTTCAAGATAAAACTCATCAACTGAAGCCTGCTCAAACGCATCTGCGTACGGCAACAGCGTCTCAGCTATGGCCAGTGACACGCGACCGTAAAGCTCATGATTTGCCGGCAGAAAAACCGCATTCTTGCCTGCCAGCAGCCTGCGCGCCTGGAAGATAGCAATGCCAGAATGCACGCCGAACTTGCGGGCAATATAATTAGCAGTGGATACGGCACCGCGGCCGCGCTCCACGTCGCTGTAGATGCAAACGACAACAGGCTTAGAAGCTATCTCAGGCCGCTGCCGCTCTTCCACCTGCGCAAAGAAATAATCCAGGTCAAGATGCAGCACGATGCGTTCCATGCGGTGCTAATGCAGTTTACTATTATAAATTTTCAGTAGTGCTTGGAAAACTCCTTGAAATAACTGAAGAACAGGTGCTTGAACACTTCTGTGAAAATGCAGTAAGCCAGCACAATACCGCCTACAATAAGCAGTTGCTGGCTGGTTGGCGGGACAAAACCAAAATAGTTGCCCAGCGCCGGCATCAGTGTAATCAAAACCACCACAACTGCAGTGAAAAGAGAGCTGACCAGAAGCAGGCGGCTTGGCATGCTTTTGTAAAACGGCAGTTTTGTCCTAATGACAAACGTTACAAATATCTCAGATAAAGACGATTCCACAAACCAAAGCGTGCGAAAAAGAGGTGCCGCAAGCCCAAAATACCAGTAGAATATCACGATGGTAAGCATGTCGAAAATAGCGCTTATGAACCCGAATATCACCATGAATTTAGTAATCATGTCAACGTTCCAGCGTTTAGGCTGGCGTATAAACCGTTCATCCACATTATCCGTTGATACAGTCACCAGCGGAATGTCGCTCAGGAAATTATTCAGCAGTATCTGAACTGGCAGCAGAGGAATAAACGGCAGGAAAAAAGAGGAGACGACAACAGTGAACATGTTGCCGAAATTCGCGCTAATGGTATTCAGAATATATTTTGTTATATTGCCGAATGTCCTTCTGCCTTCTTTTACGCCTTCTGCTATCGCGCTAAGGCTTTTTGCCAGCAACACAACATCTGCTGCTTCCCGTGCCACGTCCAGTGCGGTATTAACTGATATGCCAATGTCTGCCAGCCGCAAAGCAGGCGCATCATTAACTCCATCGCCAAGGAATCCGACCAGATGGCCGTTTTTCCGCAAAGTGCTTATCAGCAGCACTTTCTGTGCAGGTGTCACGCGTGCAAACACATTGTACTTTTCTACAGCAGTCTGCAATTTTTCATCATTCATTTTTTCAATTTCGCTTCCGGTTAGCACTCCTGCGGAAACATCCAGACCAACGTCTTTGCAAAGTCTCGCGGTGACCGCAGCATCATCACCTGTAATCAGCTTAAGCGTAATGCCCAGCTCTCTGAATTCGGCAATTGATGTGGCTGCTGATTTCTTTGGCTGGCTCTTGAAAAGCAGAAAACCTAGCAGCGTCAGCTCTTTTTCATCTTCTGCCGCGTAATCGTCTTTTTTCTTCACTTTTTTGGTAGCCACTGCAATCGGACTGTAACCCTGCTTGGCAAACCAGCGCACTTTTTCCTGTATTACCTTCTTGCTGGCTGCAAGCGGTTTTTCCTTGCCGTGGATAAGAACTTTAGAACAAATCGAAAGAATGGATGCGGGCTCACCTTTGGTTATCATCCGCAGCTCGCTGCCGCGCTGCACAATTTCGCTCATTCTTTTGCGCTCGAAATCGAATTCCACGTCATCCAACTGCGCGTAGGAACGATAGCTGGCAGGCTCGCCATTTATTTTTGCATATTTCCAGAGCGCCACGTCAAATATGTTTCCAGACGCGTTTTTTCCCTTCACATGCGCGTTGCTGCACAGCAGCCCGTACACCAGCAGTTCGCCATCAGCCGGGCTTCCTTCCGGAGTTACAGCACCTTCCATTTCCATGAAAGGCTCGGTGAGCGTGCCTGTCTTGTCCATGCAAAGCACGTCCATGTTGCCGATGTCCTCGATGGACGCAAGCTTCTTGATGACGACTTTCTTTTTCGCCATTGCCAAAGCGCCGTTGGAAAGCGAAATGGTTGTTATCACCGGAAGCATTTCCGGCGCTATGCCCACGGCAACGGCCAGTGCAAATAACAGCGATTCGAACATGCCGTGATTAAGCAGCGTATTGGAGGCAAATACAACGACAACCATCACTGCGATTACCTTCATTATCATCTCGCTGAATTTGCGCATGCTTACCTGAAAATCCGATTCAGGCACCTTTGCGCTCAACAACGTTACTGTCTTGCCAAAATAGGTATCTGTGCCGATTGCCGTCACTACGCCATGGGCAATCCCATGCGTCACCGTAGTCCCCATCAGCGCGCAGTTACCAAGCTGATAGGGTTGCGGATTTGCCAGCTGAAGCGGTGCGATGGATTTTGCGACTTCTTCTGATTCCCCTGTAAGCGCAGATTCATTCATACGCAGATCTTCTTCCCTAAGCAGACGCAGGTCTGCAGGCACGATGCTGCCTATATGAATAGTGACGATGTCGCCTGGCACCAGGTCTGCTGCGTTTATTTCAAGCTGCTGGCCATCGCGCAGCACAAGTGCCCTGTGGAACAGGTATTTTTTCAGTTCACGGATGGCGTTTTCAGATTGGTATTCCTGATAGAACCCAAGCACTGCGCTTAGGATAAGCACGGCCATGATTGTTCCTGCCTGGATTATTTCTCCAAGGAAAAAAGCAATAATGGTTGCGAAAAAAAGAATAAATACAAACGGATTGTTGAACTGCGAAATCAGTATGTCAATTGTGCTGCGCTTGTCTTTTTCCGGAATGTTGTTTTTTCCGTATTGTTTTTGGCGCTGAGCTGCTTCTTTTGAGGATAACCCTACTTTTGCGTCTGTCTGAAGTTGTTGCAGTACATCTGCGGCCTGCATTTTCCAGTATGGCAGCTCCATTAGTGCATTTCTATATTAATTAATAAAAGAGTAAGCTATCCCTTAATTCTTGCCTTTCTTTTCGAGTCGCCGTTTCCCGGCTGATCGTTGCTTGGTCTGATTTTCGGGCGTTTTTTCGCAAGTTCAGCAAGCCCGAGCAAGTAAAGCCCTATGGCGTGCGTTATCTCAGTCTCAACATCTTCCCTTTTGCTCGCCTGGATGATGCAGCCTGGGAGTTTAGGCACTGATGCTATGAAAACACCTTTTGCATCTTCTGCCTCTTCAACAATGACTTTGTATCCTTCAACCTGTATTTCTTCTTTCATAAGTGCAACCTCTGCCTATGTTCTTCGAATTCATTCAGGTTTACCCTTGCCTCTGCCAGTTTTTTCTTTATGGTGCTGCCGTTGAGTTGGTACTGTGCCCGGTGCCCGCGCTGCACGCACATGATGCCGCCGCTTCTCTCGTTTTTGTAAAGCCCGCCGTGGGTGGTTTCCCTGACAAACTCAAAACCAAGCGATTTTATCACTCTTGTGAAATCCCCGGGATCCATTGGCCTGCTTCCGTACTTGTATTCTCTTTCTCTTTTTTCTTTTTTCGCGGCAGGCTTTTCGGCTTTTGGTATTCTCAAATCAAGCAGATGCTGGATTACAAAATAATCTGTCAGGATGCTCATTGGGCTGAGATGATAATTTACGGCGCTAGGCAAAGGCTTTTGGCCCATATCGATTATCTCCTTTTTTGTTTCAAATGATTCTATGGCAATGGCAAATTTTTCATCCCTGAACTCCAGAAGCATGTAAGGGTTGAAAGTGAATACCGCTTTCACAAGTTCTTCGTCAAGTTTGCTTGCCAGGACCATCTCGGCCCGCTCTTCTATCTTCTTTTCTCCAAGCACCCCAACGGCCTTCTCCATAAATACCTCGTCTTTTATGCCGATGGAATTGAAAACTTTCCTTATCCTCTCGCTGAGCGTAATCTGCGCCTGGGCAAACCTGGCCAATGGCCGTTTTTCTTCGGCCGGCTTCTCTTTTGGCGGACTTCTCAGCTGTTCCTGCTTAAGCTCCGCAAGCTTCATTATCATTTTCTCTGCTTTTTTCAGCCTTGCTGCGCTCCTGTTCTTCTTAACTTTCTCTGCCTGATAAATGTCAAAAAGGAAAGAAAGATTGCTGTTGGCAACAACTGTGCGCTCATAGCCCATGTCGCTGGCTAGCTGCACGATTTCATCCTGCAGCCGCGGCTCAAGCTCGCCAACGCGCGTCTTCCTAAGCAGTTTTGGAATATCAAGCTCGCTCATGCCTGCACCGTATGTTATACATAGTGTACGAAAAGGTTTTTAATCCGGCTCTTCCAGTTTCTTTTTCAGCAACGTTATTTCATCATGCAGCGCATGGTTCTTTTTCATCGGATCCATCCTTGCTTTTTTCTCAAGCTCTTCCAATTTTGCCTTAATATTCATCCTTCTTCTTGACAGATCTTTCTTGCTCAATCCCATTTCACTCATCTCCTTATGCTATGATTATTTTCTGCCCCTTCTGGGCATGAATTACATTATCGCCCTTGAAAAGATGTCCTCCGGCAGTATGCACCGGCAGCACTTTTTCTGCATTAACCTGCTCTATGAATTGGAAAATCTCACTCATGGACGCGTGGCCTGACGCATGCAACTGATGATGTTGCATATGAAAAGCGGCAAGCCAGTTGTGCAGCACCTTGTCAGACAGCTGTGAAAGCGGATCTTCTTCAAACGGCTCGCTCATGGAATGGATGCACGCGCCACCGCGCGGTTTTATGTCGATAAGCTCAGGCAGCTGGAAGAATTCCAGTTCAAGCACGATGTCGTCCTGGTGCTCTGAAATATAGGCAGAATCAACGCACTTGGGCAGCATTTTCTGCTCCCAAGTCTGGTAAATCATTTTTTCCCTGCCGAATATTCTTATGGTATCATCCGTATAGGGATCAGGCAGCTCTATCGGGTCTTCCTTAAGCGAAAGCAGCATGTGCGCAGTTTTCATGGTTATTGCCAGCTCCTTGCCAGTTGCCTTTGCCATTGAGTAGAACGTACGGAAACGGTCTATGTCTTTTGGGTAGCGCGTTGCCATTATCAGCCCTTTCGTCTCCTCTGCAATTTTCTTGCTCTGCTCCTGCACATACTGCTCGGTATGGTTCTTGCGCGTTTCCTTTTCCGCAACGCGCGTCCCTTCGACTATGAACAGCACCGGGTCGAATTCCGCTGCCTTTTTTATGAAATCATCAGTCATGTCTGCGCGCGGCCCGTGCTTGCGCAAATCGCCGCTATAGGCAATGTTCCCTTCGCTTGTTTCTATTATGAAACCGTAGGCGCCAGGAACAGAATGGTCTACGTGCACTGGATGAATTTTGAAATCGCCTATGGTGAAGTCCTTGCCTGTGCGGAATGTTGAAACTTTACTATCCGGCCTTATGTATCTGACGCCTTTTTCTCCTGCAGTTTCCTGCATAGACAGCAGAATTAATCGAGCTGCTTCGCCCAGGTAAACCGGAATATCCGGATTAAGGAATTTTATATGCTCGAAATGGTCAAAATGCGCATGGCTTAGCAGTACGCCGTCAAATTCTGCCGGAGTAAAAGCAAAATCGGTTTTTTCCAGCGATTCGCGCGAGTAAAGCCCTTTCAGCTTTGGCAGCAGATCAAAAGCAAAGTAGTCCCTTAGGCCGAATCTGCCGCGCGGCAGCAGATAAGCCTCGCGCACGAAATACTCGTCAAGTAAAGTGAATGACTGGCCAAAATCAAGGAAAATGCGGCTCTTTTTGTCTTCCAGCAGCAGTTTATTGCCGCCGATTTCGCCTAGGCCGCCATAGCCGGTGAGCGTAACCATGCTAAACCCTCACCAAGAATGCGCCAAGTGCCAGCAGAATAAATGCTGAACTGCAGCAGCCACTACTACTCGTCTCGTTTAGGCACTTTTCCACCTCATCATCGCAGGCCGTGAGGCAGGGAAGCATCGGTGTATCGCCAAGTTCGCAGTTGCGCCTGCAGTTGTCATGCACCAATCCGCAAGTAGGACTGTCGGTTGCACAATCCACCGCAAGCTGGGTGCATTTTTGCCTTATGCATAGATTAAGTGCATCTCCGCCTGCTCCACTGCAGGTAGCTGTGCCATCTCCGTTCTCCACTGGCGTACCGCCTATTTCAGAGCAGCAGGAGATATAGCATTTATGCGGCTTATCGGCAAGGCATGCCGGATCCCCGCCTATGGCTGCGTTTACAAAACCAAGAAATAGGAGTAAAACCGTAAAAGCCAGCAATCTCATGAAACCCATTGGAAATCAAATATTATAAATATCACAGCCCGTCAACAAAAATTTCCTTTTCTGCGTTTTTGTCAATTGTCAGCGGAATGTCCAGTTTTACCTTGAGCTTCCAAACGTGAATAAATTTATCATGACCGTATTCTTTACTTGTTGGCTTTGCGTCTTTTGGCAGCTGGAATTTCACTTCAAAATTCTCTTTGCCGTACACGCGCTCGCCGGCAAGCTTCATTTCCTTCTTAAATATTATCTCATCGTGGAAATGCGTTTCCGTCTTGAGGTGGGTGGAACGCGGAATGCCTAATTCTTTTTCACGGTCATAGTCATACTGGTCCAGCTGCTTGGTGACTTCTACTTTATGCGATTCATGGCACTCAAGCACGGCTATCAGTCCCCTGCCCTTGACTGGCTTTTTTAGCACAAGCTCCACGCTTGCGGCTATTTCGTCTCCCGGCCAGTAGCTTGATTTGTTTGTTGCTATGCTGATCATTATTCCACCTGGCTTATTACTTTCAGCAAATCCTCGAACTTTTCTATTTCGTAATCTGCCTTTGGCTCAGTCGCCTTGCTCCACAGGCCGTATTTGGCAAGGCATGTCTTCATGCCGACTTCCTTTGCGCCTTTGATGTCCCTGCCTGGATTGTCGCCGACAAAAAGACAGGTGGTCGGAAGCAGCTGCAGCTTTTGCAGCGCCAAAAAGAACGGTGACGGACTTGGCTTTTCGTCCATGGTATCATTGTGCGTTACTACTACGTCAAATTCATTCTCCAGGCCGGTAAGCACCAGCCGCTGCCAGGACTTGTTGCGCGGCGCATCAGTGACAATGCCTAGCCGCAAGCCTCGTTCGCGCAGCTTGTGCAGCGTTGGCCGCACCATCGGATAGGGTTTGAGCACTTCGAACTTTTTGCGCAAGTAAGCAAGTATGCCTGCCTGCTGAATTTTCTCCGCCAGGTTCAGCTCAAGATTATACTGCTTAACAACGTCGCTGAAAGTCTTCTGGTACTCTATACCTTTTGAATCGTAAACGGAAAATATCTTGCCGTACACTTCCACTTCCTTTGCCGGCAGTCCTTGAGCCACCATTGCCTTGGCTGCTGCCTTAGCCGTCTCCTTCTTGAACGTAAGGAAGTCAATTAGCGTATTATCCAAATCAAATAAAACTGCATTTAGCATCAAACCAACTTCCATCTCAGCAAAGCGCCGACGCCGCCGAAGTTCTTCAGTTTCAGTCCCGGATCGCCTTCTGCAGATACTACAAAAATCTCAGTGCCGCTTTTTTCCCCTGCTTCAATCAGGCGCTGGACTTCCTCTGAAGTCCTCAGCAGCGTATCAAGCACCAGCAGCTTTTCAACGGCATTGGCCTGCAATGCCTTTTTCACTTCCGCAGCTCCGTACACCGCCTTGCCAGTCTCCTTGTAAATCTGCACGAAGAATGCTTCCACTTCCTTTTCCTCTTTCTCGAAACGCGCAAGGCCCACTGCTTTTTCCAGCACGCCCCGCTTCATCAGCTCATTGACGCCGCTTGGCTCTGCATAACTGCAGGAATCGAATATTATCTGTTTTATCAAATCTGGATTTTTCTGCTGGATGTATTTCCGCAGGTTGTCTCTTGAGAACCCGGGACCGGCTACGACTATCTTGCCCTGCATCCTTTCCAGCTGCTCGGTTATCTTCTTGAAATAGTCCTGTTCTTTCTTGTCAAAATCTTCTGAGCGCTTACGCGCCCCGTTCTGCAGCTCCAGGCCGTATTCTATGCCATAGGGCTTGAGCGTAGCGAAAAGCGCGTGCTCTTCATCCAAAACGACAATGTTAAGCTTTGGCTTTTTCGTATCCTTTTCCGCTTCCTTGATGCGCTTAACTTCGTGCTGCATCCATTTTTTCTTTATCTTTATCTTGTCGCCCGGTGCCACTTCAATAGTGTGATGCCTGCCCATCTGGACGAACTCTTCCGGCTCGCCCCAGATAATTGTTCCAAGGATGCGAAGTCGGTTGGATGCCTCTGCGAATTCAACGCTAACGACCTTGATTCGGATTTTGACTGCCTTTTTCTCTTCGACTTTGCCGACTTTGTAAGTGCGGAAGCTGGAGCCCTCGACTTCTTCCCCCGGTGCTATTACTTTGGAAAGATGCCAAAGGTCTTCAACCGTATCGGCTGCCACCTTCAGCTCGCCTTCGCGAGCGTTGTAGTGAATTACCTTCATCTGCTTCCACCTGCTAAATCATCTCTGCATTTCTTTATAATCATTCATCCCCTCACAGGATAATATCCCTTCCCCATCGGATAATAGGTGTAGGTATGCTCGTAGAACACAAGCAAAGAGTCATAGCTCTTAATCAGTGTTGAGAAGTTCGTTCTCAGCTCAAGCATCAGTTTCCTGAACGCGTTGTAGTCTTCAATTTCCACATCAAGCTCTATGTTCCAGTCTCCAAGGCACAGGTCGATATCGATTATATTTGGGTGCTGGGTTACATAACCGAGGAACCTTGCCACTTCTTTTTCGTCGAAGGAATCTACCTTCACAAGCACTTTATAGCTGAGAAATCCGATTTTATTCCTGTCAAGCACAATCCTTGCCCCCTGGATTATCCCTGCTGCCTTCATCTTCTTTATCCGGTAGCTGACTGCATTAGGGGTTAGCTTGAGTTCGCGGGCGACTTCCACAAGACGGCTGCGCGCATCCCTTGAGAGGATTGCAAGTATCTTCCTGTCGATCTCATCTATTTGCGGCGAGTACTCAACTGCGCCGCCGAAAAGCGGCACTTCCGCCTTGGTGTTTTCTCCGATTAGATAGCCGCGTTTTGAGTTGTAGGCAGTCTCAACTATGGAAACAGAAATGTCTTCGAAATGCTTGCCGTAGTCGCTGAAAAGGTCTCTATATACTTTATAGAAATCATGCGTATCCCTTGCCCAGATACCCAGGAACATATCAAATTTACCGTCGCACGTATCAAGCAGGCCGACATTCGGATGCTTTCCGAAAAAAGCAATTAGTTTTTCCTCCAGGTTCTTGTCAACGCTTTTGTATTTCAGGTAGAATTTGAAGAACGCATAGCCTATTTTTGCCTCGTTGACGATTACGCAGCAGCGTCGCAGTATGCCCTTTCTCTGCAGCTCTGCAATACGATAGCTAACTACCTGCTTTGAGAGCCGGATCTTCTTTGCAATGGCTGAGGCAGGCTGGAAACCATCTTCATCAAGCTGGAAAAGTATCTGCTTGTCTTTCCAGTCTATTCCTTCAAACGGCTTCATAAAGAACTTTTAATAATAAAACTATATAAATATTGCTTTTTGTCAAACTTTTTCAAAAAACATTTAATATATCTCATATGTTGTAATTGGTATTGTGATGTGGCATGAAAGGGTGTTCAGTAGCTTGCGGAAAACAAACCGAGAAACGCGCACTAGAGATATTAACAACCAAACCGCCGCGGCCGTACGGCGCCATAACCGAGCAAATAGCTAAAATGAGCGAGGTTAAATGTGAAAACCTTGCAGCAGGTAAACCGATCCTAGGAAAAAGAAGTGAGGATGTAAGAGTTGCACTCGTAAGACCACTGGGTTCTCTTAAAGGTGATGAAGAAAAAGAAGCCGTAAAGGAAATGGGCGAGCCGTATCAGCTTGAATTGCTTGCTGCTGTACTATCCCAGGCAGGATACCAGGTTAAAATCTTCGACCAGCTGCGTGGTCCTTACAATCCTTCAAAGCCAGATGACTACCCCTCAACAAAGACAAACAATGAGATGGTGGATGAAATCAGGAGTTATTGCCCTGATGCAGTTTGTTTCAGCACTTTCACCTATAATTTTAGAAGGGGACTTGCAATTGCAGCTGAGATTAAGAAAAAGCTTGAAATCCCAGTTGTGTTTGGCGGCTACCATGCCACGAGTGCCGGTAAGCAGTACCTGCTATTTGAGCGGCTTGCGGCAGCCAACCCTGAAGGTGCAGAAGTTTTCAAGCAGGACCTACGCAATGTCTTTCAACATGGCATAATCGACTATGCATGCATCGGCGAGGGTATCAGAACAATCATTGATATCATGGAGATTCTTAAACAGAAGAAGGATCCTTTTGAAGTTAGTGGAATTGCATTTATGAGGGATGGGAAAATTGCCATAAGCGAATCAGCCCGTTTAGATTTGGATGAGTACCCAAGGCCATTCCGTCCTGAAGGCTTCAATCCAATGACATACTATGCAACTGGGAGGGACTACCCGTTCCTGATTCTTAGTACGGCAAGCGGCTGCCGGTTCAGTTGCGAATACTGTTCTACAGGCATGAATTATCCAGGACTGAGATTCAGAAGCATTCAGAGCGTTGTTGAAGAACTAAAGGCAATCAGACAAAGATTCTATACTAATTGGCCATCGAAAAAAATAATGATAAACCTGACTGATGAGGACTTCGCAGCATCACCTCGCCGCGTCATGAACCTATGCAAGGCAATAACCGCTACCGGATTGAATAAGCAGTTCGAATTCAACTCCTTTTTGGATAATAACAGCATACTCGGCATTAATCGACATACTGGCAAAATAGAACCAGCAGGTGAAATATCAGCAACGGAAATGTTTGGTGCCATGCGCAAAGCAGGTTTCAGATTCTGCTTCATAGGAATAGAATCAACGCTTGATGATGCAGTAGAAGACTATGGCAGACCAGACAGTTTTGAAAACCGGCTTGCAAAAATCCAGCAGGCTATAGACAGAATGAGAGTACATGATCTACTGTACTTTGCCGACCATATTGTCGGTTATCCCAAACATGACCTGGCAGACATACGGGAAGATTATTCCCGCCTTTTCCAGCTCAGAAACATGCACTATCTTTACATGCCCATACTTGCGCCGATGCCTGGAACGCCACTTTACTGGCGGGTCCTGACTGGGCAGCTTGGCAATGGGTTCCTGCCAGACGTTACCTACGACCAGCTGGATGCAAACCACCAGGTAGTAGGGATACACGGCGGCGGAGACGTCAAGGCAAAAAGGGATGAAGCGGTGCAGCAATTTTTCACAAGACCAGAATATGTAGAAGACGCAACTGATGTGGTTGCACGGAAAACTCTGGACGCAGCTTTCTTTGCAAACATGCTGAGAAAAATCAGCAGGGACTACCCACTAAACTCCAAACTAAAACTATTGGCTGAAACTTTCGCAAAGAAAAGATCATAGCTTGTTGTTTGATGGCAGAACGATTTCCTGTAAAGATTTTAAATGCAGCCAGCGTATTAGCTGCATGCTTTTCAGTGATGTGGCAGCGGTTTTCGACGAAGTCGAGAAACGCAGCGGCCGCATAGAGATGACGCAAGTGCTTGCAGAGCTTTTCAAGCAGGCCACTGCTGGAGAAATTGAAAAGCTGGTCTATTTTGTCCAGGGCATTGTTGCACCGCCGTACGAAGGCATAGACCTGGGCATGGGAGAACGCTTTGCAGTGGAGGCCATAGCAAGCGCAGCAGGCTATGCGGCAAAGGCAGTTGATGTGGACTATAAGAAATCAGGCGATTTGGGCACTACTGCGGAAAACTTCCTTGCAAAGAAAAAACAGCTTTCCCTTGGCGGCAGCGACGTTACCGTACTTTACCTTCACGACGCATTGATGAAAATTGCAAAGACAAGCGGAACCGGCAGCACTGAGCTGAAGAAAAAATACCTGGTTGAGCTGCTGAATAATACGAATGCACTGGAAGCACGCTACATCGTGCGGTTCGTGCTTGGACGATTGCGCCTGGGCGTTGGCGACCCGACTATTCTTGATGCATTATCAACAGCAAAAACAGGCGATAAAGCCTGGAGAGAGCGGCTGGAGCGGGCCTACAATGTCTGCGCAGACATGGGTTATGTTGCAAGGCTTTTCTACGAAGATGACACGAAAATAGAAAAGTTTACCGTTACCCCCTTCAAGCCATTAATGCCTGCTTTAGCAGAGCGGCTTAGCACACCGGAAGAGATAATAGAAAAGCTGGGCAAGTGCGGAGTGGAAGGGAAATACGATGGCTTTCGTTGTATTTCAGGATATACGCAACTCTATATTAAAAACAAAGGATTGCTCTCTGCGAGAGATGTCAAAGTTGGAGATTATGCTCTTACACATACCGGTAAATTCAGAAAAATAACCGCGAAGAATAAAAGAACAAAGGACAAAAATGAAAAAATCTTCAAATTACAAACATATCTAGGCAACGAATTCAAAATAACAGAAGGGCATCCCATACTTATCGGGAAGAATGGCAAAGATAAGTGGGTAAACGTTGAGGATATCCCGGTAAGTTCGTGGGTCGTATTTCCAGTTCCAAAGATTGCCAGCCCTACTAACTTCCCCAAGAGAATAAATCTAGAAGATTGTGGCTATACTAAGGAGGTTATTCTTGATAAGGAATTTTTTAGATTCCTAGGATTTTGGATAGGTGACGGCTATACCAACGAATTCCATAATACGGAGCGGGTCGGTTTAATTTTTAATGAAAAAACCGAAAAAAAGCTCTGTAGTTACTATGAAACAATCATTCGCCGCAAATTTAAAATAAAAGATATTTCTAGAAATTTCCATAACGGGGCTATCTATCTTTATTGGCGCGATAAACCACTAAGGATTTGGCTTTCGGAGAATTTTAGGAGAGAATGGAAAGGAAAAACGCTACCAGAATGGTTTGTAAACATCCCAAAAAAATATTACGAAGAATTTCTGAACGGCTGGTTGGAGGCCGATGGCGAAGAAACTGCCGGAAGAAAGATAATCACTACAAAAGAGAGCGATCTGGCAGCTATGGCACAGTTAATCGCATTAAAGAATGGCATATTGGTCGGGGTTAAAAGAATTAGAGTGAAAGAACGCGATTATTATCAGGTTAGACTAACTAAGGATAAGAAAAAAGCACTAATACGAAACGATAAAGTGCATATAAAACTTTTCAAGAAGGAGGAAATCAGGGTAGACCCTAGGTTCAAAGTATATAACTTCCAGGTTGAAAAAGATGAATCGTATTGCGTTCCAATGATCACGCTACACAATTGTCAAATTCATAAGGCCGGCGGTCGCGTTGAGATATACTCAAGGCGGCTCGATAAGCTAACGCACATGTTCCCTGAAGTCGTAGAAGCAGTGAAGAAACTAAAGGAAAAGGAAATTATTTTCGAAGGGGAGGCATTGGCGTACAATGCCAAGGAGCAGCGCTACTACTCATTCCAGCAGACCATGCACCGCCGCCGCAAACACAATGTTGATGCGGCATCAGAAGAATTGCCATTGAATATTTTCTGCTTTGATCTGCTTTATCTTAATGGAAAGGATTATACTACAGAACCGTATGCAAAACGCCGCGCAAAGATTGAGGCGATATTCAAAGGTCCGCTGCTGAAAACCAGCGAGCAGCAGATTGTCAGCACAGCAGAGCAGCTGCAGGAACTTTTCGAAGACGCGTTAAAACGCGGCCTGGAAGGCGTGATAGCAAAAGATTTGACTGCAGCGTATGCAGCAGGCAAACGCAAGTTTGCCTGGATAAAACTAAAGAAATCCTACGGTGCGTCTGTTGATACTATTGATGGAGTAATAGTCGGCTACTACCTGGGCAAAGGTGCGAGAGTGCAGTTTGAATTCGGCGGCCTGCTGGTTGCAGTCTATAACCAGGACAAGGGCAGGTTTGAGACAGTTGCTAAAATCGGCTCAGGATTCAGCGAAGACGAAATGCGCCTGCTGAAGGAAATGCTTGATAAAATAAAACGGGCAACACCGCCTGCTGATTTGGATTTCAGGATGGAGCCGGATTTCTGGGTTGAGCCGAAATATGTCATTGAAGTTGCATTTGACGACATTACTCTATCGCCTACACATACTGCAGGCATGCATGGAGATAAGGGCTATGCGCTGCGGTTCCCGCGCATGATGCGCATGCGCGATGATAAGAGCATCACTGAGGCTACTACAAGTGATGAAGTAAAAGAGATGTACGAAACCCAGCGCGGAAAAGGAAAAAAATAATCATCTGCGTTCGCCGTATTTTTCAAGGAAGTTTTCATAGGTGCGCAGCATGGGCGGCGTTATTGACGGCTTTCGCACTGCGATTATGTCCTGCACCTGCCCTGTCTTTATCTTCGGATTTTCCTTGCCAGCCAGCTTCTCGCGCAGCGCAGCCATCTTTGCCTCCTGGCAGATTGATGCGATGTCTGCACCGCTGAAACCTTCAGTCGCGTCAGCCAGCTGCTGCAAATCCACTCCCTTTGCGAACTCCACCAGGTGTATCTTGAATATCTCCTTTCTTGTGGCTGCATCCGGCGGAGGGATGTAAAATATCTTATCGAATCGTCCTGGCCTTAGCAATGCCTTATCTACCAGCTCAGGCATGTTTGTTGCTCCAATGACAACAACGCCTTTCAACTCCCGCGTCCCGTCCATTTCCGTAAGGAACTGACCGACTACTTCTGAAGAAGACATGCCGCGCGCCGGCGCAAATGTTTCTATTTCATCAACGAACAGGATTGCAGGCGTATTTTCCTTTGCCCTGTTGAATGCCTCTTTTATTATGCCAGTTGCCTTGAACGGCCCTTCCTTGCTCAGGTCTGCGCCGCTAAGTGTCTGGAATGAAACATTAAGCTCGTTTGCCGCAGCGCGCACAAGTAACGTCTTGCCTGTGCCTGGTGGGCCGAACAGCAGTATGCCTTTGCTTGGCTTTACGCTGAATTTCTTCATCATCTCTTCATGCAGTAAAGGCAGCTGAATCGTTTCCAGCAATGCCTTTTTCACGTCTTCCATGCCTGCGACCTGGCTCCAGGTAAGCTCTTTCTTCTCCTCTTCAGGCTTGGCAACTCCTATAACGCTGCGCTCAAAGTCCATGCGGAATTTCTCGTACACTTCCAGCTGCTCAAAACCAGTGCTTGGCTTTACCAGCCGCAGCACTGCCAGGAAATCCGCCATTGTAATAGGCACCACACTGCCTTTTTTCTCCGCTGATTTCGCGGCAATGCGCTTTGACTCGTTAACCACGTTCTTGATGTCTGCTCCTGAGAAACGGTCTGTTTTCTTTGCCAGCATGCTGAAGTCGACGTCATCGGCTAGGGGCAGATTTTTTGTAATCTTCATGAAAATGTCCTTTCTTGCCGGGGCATCCGGAAGATGCATGTAGATTATCTTGTCGAATCTTCCGGGCCTGAGCAAAGCCGGATCCAGCTGGTTCGGCACGTTTGTTGTGCCGATTACGATGACATGCGACTTGCTTTTCACCGCGCCGTCCATTTCCTGCAGCAACGTGCTCAGTACGCGCGGAGTAACTTCGTCCGTGCCACTGGCATCTCTCTTCTTTCCTATGCTGTCGATTTCATCGAAGAATAAAATAGTAGGAGCATGCTTGCGCGCATTGTCAAATGCCTCGGCAATGTTTTTTTCACTGTTGTGAGCAAATATGCCCCCGAAACCGGCGACGAAATTCTGGCATGGATCCACGGCGATATCATAGACCCATTGCTGGTCTTCAACGACCGTTATCTCCTCCACCCGGTCCAGATAGATGTTATTCTTAAGCTGCTCAAATTCATCATCGTCTGAGATGTCCATAAGAATGTCCTTGCCTATGGTTCCGCAGGAGCTCATCTTCGGCATGCGCAGTGCAACCGTTTCTTTAAGTCGGCCTACAAGCGGTATTTGTTCTGACCTGCACCATGCAACATTGCCAACGTACTTGGCAATCAATTGGTTCTTATTTTCGTGCATAAAGCCGATCCTGCTGAATGAATTGAGATAATGGTGCCCAGTAAAACAAATCCTTTTTGTTATCGAACCATTCCATTCTTTTTTATCATAGACTCTTGCAACTATTCCGAAACATAAAAGGAGATACAGTACCTGATCTGCTAGGTTTTTACTTACAGTCCCAGCCTCAACCGTTGGCACGCCATTGGCATTCGGATAAACGCTGCCATCACCGCTAAAATAGCCCCGCAGGATAGCCCTGAGATTCCTCTCGCTCAGATTAAACGCCAGGGAAGGCAGCTGCTTTTTGTGCGAGCCCTGCTCAAGCCCCAACACCTTGTTCATGATGACGTAGAGCGCCCTTGAGCCGATATAGAGGTCCACCCCGGCCTTTCCTTTCTTGTAGACGGTAACCGGTCCGAACAGTGAGCTACAGAGAGAAGAGACTTTTTCAAGCTCATCTATGGAACAGCTTAGGCGTACGGTATCCTTTCGGTTATAGCAGCCATCGGCAACCCAGAGGCCGAGGAAAGTCGCAAGTTTTTCATCGATCTTTAGTATGACCGGCAGTTTCCTTTTTCCAGAAAAAACAAGGTTCTCTTTTCCGTAGTCAATGGCAGCAGCCTTCATGAGCCTGAAGAGATTTTTGGCGCGTATGCCAACGTTTTCCCTTAGTACCCCGTTAAGATAATGTCTGCTAACACCGAGAATTTCAAGCAGTCTCTTTTCTCCGAGCTTCTTCTCTGCCTTTCTTACAACGCCAGCGGCGTTCCTAACGAAAAGACCATGATCGTTTTCTCCAAGTTCCGCAAGGACATCGATTTCATCTATCGCGTGCGAAGGCAGCGGAACCCGGTTCGGAATCGCGATGTACGACACGCCAGGGATAAGCTGCGACGTTGGAACGGATTTGATAGCCGAGCCATTAAACGTAAAGAGAGAGTGATAATCAGTAACGCGAATCCTGCGGCCGGTTCTTGTTTTTATCTCAAGAATCTTTGAGCTGCACTTATGCTTTATGTACTTTCTGATTTTTGAGAAGACGGTCGTACCGCGCTCATTAAAGCTCAGAACTTTTCCCGCAATCCTATTCTCCACTACTTTTCCTATTTCCAGAAGCTCGGTTCTTCCATCTCTCTCGATAAGAATTTTTTCATCGTAGGGAAGGGATTCGCCATACCATTGGCTTAGAATCTGCGAGCATTTCACTTCCACGAATTCGTATTTCAGCTCTGCTGCCAGCGCGCGCATGATCATGGTCTTGCCCGTACCCGGCGGACCAAATAGCAGCACGCCTGACGGCGGCTTCATGCCATAGGCATGGGCGATGTCTTTTTTCTCCAGCGGCATTATTATCGCATCGCGCAACTCTTCCTTGACGTCCTCGTAGCCGCCCAGGTCAGCAAGCTTTTCGCTGCTGGCAGCGCCCACGTCTTTGAACCCAAGCTTGCCATATTCCTTCATGTGCCGCGCGCGGTTTAGCTGGGCCTCCCGGCTTAACTTTAGCCCGAATTGCTCAGACAAAGCGAAGATGGCAATTGACAAAACCACCAGCGCGGCAAACCCCAGATTCAGGCCGCTAAGGGAAACAATTCCTGCAAAATAGTAAAACGGCAAAAGCAGCAGAAGCGCAAGGCTAGATAGGAATTGAGATCTGCCCTTAAGCGTTCCGGAAAGATAGGCCATAAGAGCAAGTACAATCGCCCAGCCGATTGCCTGGTAGGCTGCCGAATCACTCAGCAGTAGAGTAGATAGATGAACAAGAATCGTTCCTGCAGTTCCGGTGATTTTACCCAGATTATCAAAGTTGAAGAAATCAGACAGGGAAGAGGAGAACTCGCTTGCGATGTTATCGAAATTTGTCATTGGCTTGTCGAAACGCAAAAAGGAATCAGGAGAATAGAGCGAAAGGTTCAGCGGCATGAAAGCGCTGTTCTGCACCAGGAAAAAGGATGAGAGCAGCAGCACCAGCAGAACAGTAGGCACTGCAATAAGTATGCTTTTCTTGGAACCGAAATTGTAGGCCGAAGCAGCCATGCCGAATACAGTCAGGAAACCGGCAAATGGCAACCGCCCGAAACTGAATGGCGCAAAGATAAGTATCTGCAGTACGGCTATGAGAAACCAGTGTTCGAAAACCTCGAACATGACAAATGAGGTTAGGCCCAGGAAAATCCAGGCAAACGGAGCAGATTGATAGATAAACGCAGGAATAGCCAGTAAAAATGAAGCGATTATTCCAACAGGCGGCTTGTAAAAGGCAATAATTCCTGCCACTGCTGCAAGCAGGAAAATAATCGGCAACGGATAGAACTGGATTGCTGAAAGCATGACCAGTGTTGAGAGGAAAACAAACAGGAAATCCCAGAATTTCTGGTTTTCCTTTAGCATTATGGCGTACGCCTCTACCTTCTGTACTGCAAGGCTTTTCTGGCCAATCATGAGCACTACATCTGCAAGAACTTTTTTAAACTGCTACCGTCTCGTCGCAACCATGCCTACGCCAACGAAAAGCAGTAGAAATGCCGGAAGGCAGCAGGAACTGTTGGCAGTCGGCTCGTAGCTGCTTGAGCTTGGAACGTAATTGGGATCAGGTATGCAGCAGTTCTCGCGCTCCTCGCATTCTGCAACCATCTGCTTTGCCGTAGGAGTATCTGCAGATACCAGGCAGACGCCGTCTGAATGGATGAACGCGCCATTGTAGCTGGAGCAGCATTCCGCAGCGCAAACATCGTCCTGCTTTTCGCCTGAAAGGCAGCTAAACTTCCCATCCTGCGTAAGGTACGCCCACGAGGATGCAGACAGTAACAGCGCCATAAGCGCAAATAATATTTTTTTCATAGTAATCACATTAGTATTGCCTTGCAGCGTAGACGTACACTGCAGCCGGCTTTCCACAGCCAACGCACTTCTTGCCTTTTGGCTTCTCATCCTTGCCGTAAAGAGTTCCGCGGATGTTCGCATGGCAGGCGTCCTTCACTGCATCTGCGCACTTCTCCCCTTCTGCTTCATCTGTGCAGAACGGAATTTTTACGAAACCGCTTTCTTCAAGCACTTTGCCCAGTTCGTCTAGCGTATCTGCTTTTGCCTGCAGCTTGTTGAACCAGTCGTCTGCTTTCTTGCGCAATGAAACTTTCAAGTCTGCGCGGATGTGTTCTATTGCCTTAAGCAGCTCTGCTTCCTTCACTGCTTTCTTTTCTTTCGTATCCCTGCGGACAACAGTAACAACACCGTTGGCTATGTCTCTTTGGCCAAGCTCTAGGCGTACTGGCACTCCTTTCATCTCCCAGCGGTTGAACTTTGCGCCTGGAGTTCCTTCGCCGCCATCAAGCTTAACTGTATAGCCTGCTGCCAGCAGCTCCTTCTCAAACTGCTTGCACTTGGCAAGCACTTCTTTTTCCGTTTCCTTCTTTACTATAGGAACTATTACAACTTGCAGCGGTGCAATGTCAAATGGCAACACAAGCCCCTTATCATCGCCGTGCATTGCTATGACTGCGGCGTACATGCGCGAAACAGCAGGACCGTAGCAGGTCTGCCATACGAATTTTTCCTGGCTGTCATCGTCCATGAATTTAATGCCGAATGGCTTGGCGAAATTCTGGCCAAGCAGGTGAGTGCTTGGCAGCTGCAGCGTGCGCCTGTCAGGCATTAAAGTATCTGCACCGAACGTGGCAACAGCGCCTGCGAACTTGTCCCAGTGCGGCCTTTTGAAAAACAGAAAAGGAACGCCGAACTCCTGATGCAGCACCCGGTCAGTCATCTCCATATCCTCGCGCACCTGCTCTTCTGCTTCTTCTTTTGTTGCGAACGCATCATGCGCTTCTATCCAGTAGAACTCGCGCGAGCGGATGAATGGTTTTGTTGCCTTTGTCTCGTAGCGCCACACTTGGCAGCGCTGGTAAATCTTAAGCGGCAAATCTTTCTTGCCGTGAATCCAGAGAGCATACATAGAATACATGGCAGTTTCGCTTGTAGGTCTCAAAGCAAGTTTTTCCTCCAGCTGATTATTGCCTGCTGCCGTAACCCAAAACACTTCAGGCACGAATCCCTGCACGTGCTCGCTTTCCTTTGTAAGATAACTTTCCGGAATCAACGCCGGAAACAATGCAGGCACATGGCCTTTAGCTTCCAAGTCGCGTTCAAAACAGCCGAACATGCGGTTCATGCTCATGACTGCCCAGGGCATGAAAACAACGAAGCCCTTCACGCCGTAGCGGATGTCGCACAGCTCTGCCTCCTGTATGATTGAATTATACCATTCTGAAAAGTTTGATTTTGGAATCTGCACAAAAACACCTTTAAATTGTCTAACAGCAACAATTTAAAACTCAACATATCAAATGTATCCAAAGGGGTATAAACATGGCAAAGACCAGTAGGTTTCGCGAGCTACAGAATCACAGCTTAAGATTATCAGATGTCGCCGGCGTGAAAGCAACGGCAGACGAATTTTCAAAAAGGCTCGCGGCAGAGCCTAGATATGGCAAGCCCCTGCGCACGATTATCGGAAACCTCGGCGATCCTATTGCCTACGGCTTCAAGCAACCGCCACGCTTCCAAGAAAAAGTCGTGGAAGGGGCTAAGCAAGAAAGCCCCTACACTGATTCCGTCGGGCTGCCGGCACTTCTTGACGAACTGAGCTACGGCGGAATCCGCGTGGCTGAAAATCCGCCGGGAAATAAAAGAGTGATGGCAAGCTATAGGCTTGAGCGCGGCAAGGATGCAAGCATCTTCGTAGGACCAGGCTCAAGCGGAGTGGTGCGTGCGTACACACAAGTGGTTTGCGGCGGAAAAAAGAACAAGGCTGTTTTCTTCATCCCTGAATTGACCTATCCGCTATTCCTTGCGGAAGCGGCAAACGCCGAAGCAGATATCGTGACCGTACCGCTTGACAAGCGAACCGGACTCGTTGATATGGGCCAGCTGGAAAAAACCATGAACCGCGTAATAAAGCGCTACGACACAGGCCCGCGTATGAAATATATGTTTGCGGCAACTACGATAGGCAACCCGCTTGGCTCTTCCATGGACCTGGCGACTTTCGATGAGATAACCTGGCTGCTGAAAGACATCCACAGGAAATTCAACACCCGCATGCACCGGATTACCGACCCTACCTACGAGCCGTTCAGGAGAGACCAGCGGTCAAGATTCGATCCGGTTGAACGCATACTGCAAAAAGGCAGCGAGGCATTCGAGCTCATTACCGGCACATTCTCCAAATCCCAGGGCCTGACCGGCGAAAGGCTTGGCTACGGGACCCTGATAGGCAATAGGGAAGGGATTTTCGATGAAGTCGGCATTTACCATGCTATAACTCTGTGCACAGTCGGCGTACGCAACCAGATTGCGCTGGCCGAATGGCTGAGGGATATACGCACTTCAGTGCCTGCATTTGAGGAGGAGCAAATGCGGCAGAACGACATGCGCGCCACGGTCAACGGCCGCGTTGAGCATTTCGCGAAAGCCATTGCCAGCATGGATGAGGCGTGGCTGCACTCGTTCTACTATCCTGAGGGCAAGGAATGCGGACTTAATCTTGACCGGCTTAACAGCTTCTATGTGCTCTGGCGGTTCAGGTTCGACAGGCAACCGGAAGCGTCGCAGGCAGCGATGTTTGCGAAATGGACCCTATCGCGCGCACTTGATGAGATTGCGAAAACAGGCGAGCAGACAACTCCGGTTGTGTTCATGAGCGACGGAGACATGTTCTTTGCCAAGACATTTAGGGGCAAAGTACCGCAGTACATCCGCACGGTTGCGTTAATGGACAAGGAACAGATGGATTCGGTGCTCAATCTCATAAGGGAATACGGCGCTGCTGTGAACTCGCACAACAGGCCGGTTGAGCATGCTGAGCCAGTTTATCCGTTTGAGCTCGCGGCCTAGCTATTTTAAAATTTTCTTCTTGAATTAGCTACGGGTTGGAAACATGACTTTTATTCCTAGAAAATGGTCTTTGACTTTGAAAGTTATACCGATTGTACTGGCAGTCGTACTGCTGAAGCTTGTTTTCCACTACTACGGTTGGGAGATAATATCGCTTAACCTGCTTTTTTCAGGGCTGATTGCTGCCGTCGTGTTTCTCATCGGTTTTTTGATATCAGGCGTACTTGTTGACTACAAGGAAGGCGAGAAACTGCCTGGCGAGATGGCCGCCAGCCTAGAAGCCATCAATGATGAAGTGTCTATAATATATAAGAACAAAAAAGCAAAGGAAGCGAAAGAATGCCTTGGCTACATTATAACGTTCAACCAGTCTGTCCTTGACTGGTTCAGGAAAAAAGAGAAGACAAGAAATATCGTGGCCAAGATTACTGGATTCAATGATTATTTCATTGCATTCGAACCGCTTACGCAGGCGAATTTCATAGTACGCATGAAGCAGGAGCAGAGCAACCTCAGGCGCATTGTAACGCGCGTCCATACCATCCGCGAAACTTCATTTGTTTCTTCAGGCTATGCGATTGCCGAAATAACAACCGCACTGCTGGTGATTGGTTTGCTGCTTGCCCGGATTGACCCGTTTCACGAGTCGCTATTTTTTGTGGGCATAATAACATTCCTGCTGGTGTACATGCTGCTGCTGATTTCAGACCTGGACAACCCGTTCCAGTATTATGGAAACGACGGCGGTGAGGAAGTTTCGCTTAAGCCGCTTGACGATTTGCTTCTCAGGCTACAGGGTGCAAAATAATGCTTAACACGCTACGCGGAGACGTAAAAGCAATATTCGAAAATGATCCGGCAGCGAAGAATATTATTGAAGTATTGACTTGCTATCCAGGACTGCATGCGCTTGTTGTTCACCGTATCAGCCACAAGTTGCACCGAGCCGGAGTTCCGTTTGTACCGCGACTGATTTCCCAGACAATGCGGTTCTTCACAGGAGTTGAGATTCACCCTGGCGCAACAATTGGGCAGAAATTCGTCATTGACCACGGCATGGGTGTTGTTATTGGCGAAACTACTGAGATAGGCGATAATGTGCTTATGTATCAGGGCGCGACGCTTGGTGGCACGGGCAAGCACAAGGGTAAACGGCATCCGACTATTGGCAATTATGTTGTTATTGGAGCTGGCGCAAAGGTGCTTGGCCCAGTGCACATCGGCGATTATTCGCGCATAGGCGCAGGTGCAGTCGTCGTCAAAGACGTGCCTGCGCACAGTACTGTTGTAGGCATTCCAGGCCGCGTGGTACGCGTCAAAGGAGAAAAACTATTCAAAGCATTGGAACACGGCGAGATGCCGGATATTCTTTTCGAGCGCATGAGCAAGCTGGAAGAAAAGCTGCGCGAGCTTGAGACGAAAAAATAGGCGATTTCATGGATTTTGAACAAGCGTGCGAAGAAGCGCGCAAAACAGCGTTTTCATTTTCTGATCCGCTTATCGTTCATCACTACGACGCAGACGGCACCAGCTCTGGAGCCATCGTTGTTGGAGCTTTCCTGGATGCGAATAAGAAGTATAGGCGGCTGTGCCTGAAGAAGCTGGATGACGCTGGCATCGAACGGCTACTGCCTGAGAAGGAAGTTATTTTCGTTGATCTTGGAGGCGGCAATAAACGCGTCAACGAACTGAAAGACGTTGTAATAATTGATCATCATCAAACCGAAGGCATAGACAAACTGCAGGTTAATCCGCTGCTCTATGGCATGGACGGCAGCACTG